>JAUIDY010000217.1 GCA_030428385.1 Rhodothermia bacterium
AACCCCATCGCCACCCCTTTGAGGAGCGCGTAGGTCAATAAATATACGCCGCCAATAAGCGAGAGGTGAAACGTGAGGGGTTCGATGGTGCCCACGAAAAAAGTGAGCCGTGCCCCCTCGGGTGGGTGCTCTTTGATGATGCCCGTGCGTACGGCTTCGCTCAGGCTTTCTTCGCTCGAAACCAGCGCGGCCTGCCCCTTCCGAATGCCTCGGTTAACAACGAGGATGCCGGTGACATACGCAACCAGAAAACCAAACGCCGAGATGGTCAGACCTATCGAACCGGCTCCGGCAAACCCGTATGATTCCCACGACTGCCCGATGGAATACGCGATGCCAGGCCCCATGCCGAGCCCAAGCGGAAGCAGGGTGCCTACCGCGGGGATGAAGTCGGGATTGATGAAGTAGGTGATGAGCAGTGCAATAGCGAGGCCGAGCAAGAACTGGACGAGGAAGGTCATGATCTGCATAAAACCAAACGCTACGGCTCCTTTCGTGCGCCCGTTTCGGCTTTGCAGCCCCACGCTGATAAAGGTGAGTGCGAGTAGGTGATACACGTACGCGCCCATCCGCTCCGTCGAAAAGTCCACCCAACCGAACAATTCCGGCCCCAGCAGCAGCCCAACAAATCCCGCAATCAGGCTACTCGGAATAAGAAAACGCTGGAGGAGCCCCACGTACCGCCGTGCCACTACCCCAAGGAGAAACAACCCGCTCACCAGTGCCAGGTCGAGCACCAGTTGTTCGACGGTAAAGGAGAGGTCCCAGACGGTCATACCAGCGAGGGGTCGGGGCCTTGCAGGTCGCGGAGGGCGTTGCTCCAGGCCAGGGCACTCCCTTCCCGGTCGAAATGAAGCTGTACCATCCGGTCGTCCAGCGTAAACTGGAGCTTGCTGTTGCGTTCGAGGCTGGTGAAGCGGATGTCTTCCAGCGCAAGCGTTTGGGTTTCATGGTCCAGCTTCAGCCGAATGGCATCGTCGAAGAGTTGGGCCTCGGCACGGCCGAGCGGGTGAATGTCCGGGTACTTCCGTTCTTCGTTTACAGCGACATTGTTCTGGATCCGTGCACCTGCTGCGTTGGGCGTTATAGGGAGCGCCTGGATTTGTTCATACAGATCACCCGTCAGCAAGATGTCGCCGGTGGTTTCATTGAGCAGGGTGCTGTCGGGCAGCATCTTGAGACGCAGCGTCCCGGCGCGGTTTTCCACGTAGGTACCATCGGGGGTGAAGAGGCCGCCGTATTCGCCTGTTTCGGGATCGCGGTACAGGAGTTTGTCGATGCCCTCGGCAGGGCGAAAGGCGCTTTTGGGGCGGATGGCCGGATCGACGACATTCTCATCCTGCGCAATGGGTGCCTTGAGTTGATCAAGCACGTCTTCCCATTTTGTCCTTTTGGGGAATTGCAGGGGCGCTTTCACCTCCACCTGGATGCGGGCGCGGCGGGGCCACCGGGCCCAGCGTGGCCAACCCACGTACGAGCCATGTGTGACGATGGGATAAACAGGCACACCCGCCCGCGCAAAGATTTTTGCTGTTGAGACCATCCACGGCTCCGGACGCCCCGCCCAACGCCGTCCGCCTTCGGGATAAATCACCACCATCCGATCTTGGTCCAGCAGCTTGTAGATGGCGCGGATCAGGTGTGGCTCGGGCACCGACTTGCGTGTTGCCAAGAGCCCAATGCCTTTGAGCAGGTACGCCACCAGCCCTTTGCGCATGTACTCCATGGTGAGCACGCCGCTGGTAGGGTTTTGCCAGCGGGTGAACAGGTTTAGGATGAACGGATCGAGGTTGTGCGAGTGGTTGCCGTAGACAAAACACGGGCCTTCCGGGAAATGCAGCGACTCCCGGAGCGTGGGCCGCCACACGGCCCGGATAAATGGAAGGATTGTCTTGCGAAGGATCCACTCGCTGCGCGGATCCACGGACGTATCGGACATGCGGGTGCAACCGAATCAGTGGGTTTCAGTGGGTAGATAATACGACGCGACCGACTGAGGTGCAGCGTCCTCCCATAAGGGGGCTTTGTGATTAAATAAAGAGCGGCTCAACCTGATGGGTTAGGAGTCCCCAAGCCGATTGGGACTCCATAAGTCGTCGGAAGTGAGACCCACTGCTTCTATCATTTCGATGCCGTATTGCATGGCGCCGAGGTCGTTGGGGCCCGCATTGTTGGTGCCGAGGGCAAACTTCACACCTGCCGCCTTGGCGCGTTGGATAAATGCCATGCTTGGAATCCGGCGGCGGTTGTTTATTTCGAGGGCGACGTTGGCGTTAACCAGCGCCGCAATCACCCGGTCCATCCGTTCCTCCGTCCACAACTCCTCGTACCGGTCGGCGATTTCATCGGGGAGGTAGGTGGGGTTTACAAACAGGTCAATGGGTTCGTTGAGGATGATTCGCTCGGACCAGGACACCAGTTGCTCCATAAAATCCTGCGGATCGCCGACCTCCGTCTCTTCTGGGATCCACAGCCGCATGCGTCTCCCATTGGTATTGGTCCACGTCATCGCATCGGTGAAGACATAGTCGAACTGACGGATCGTCGCTTCGCTGAAGGTAGCTACCCACTCGCGCCCTTCGCCTTGCAACGCCAGATACGTATGGGGCGGCTTCGCATAGGTGGAAAGAAAGTCCTGCATCGCTTCGTCCGTTTCTATGGATTGCAGCCTTCCTCCGTTGACCGCGATGCCGTATGTAAAGCCGTACCGTTGGGCATTTTCCAACGCCTGTTCCAGCGTCAAGCCGTCTTTGAGATGCACGTGCAGGTCCATAAGTGGAACGTTGGAAGATGCCAGTCGCAATAGTTGGGCTTCCAGTGTAGTGTCGGGCTGGGGGGTGCCGGGAGTGGGTAGGTTTTCTGGAAGGGGCTTTACGCGGATGTTGCGGAAGCGCACCGTGCTCTCAGGGTCGTGACATTGGAGCGCAAACGTCCCCGACGAAAGCACTTTGTTGGTGTAGTTCTCGGGGCGTGTTGGCGTCGTCGGTTCGGTATAATCCATCGTCATCACGTCGTTGATGTAGATGCGGATGGTTTTGCCCTGCACCACGATGCGGTAGTGAAACCATTCGTTGTCAACGGTGGGGGATTTCCACACATTGCGGATGCCGTACAGGCTGCCCGTCATTTTATACTCCACATATTCGCCAGGTATGCCTACGGAAGAGTTGATCACCTGGGCTTCGTATCCGGCCGAAGGCCACCCTTCTTCCTGAAAACGGGTGTGAAAGAAGATGCCTGCGTTGGAGCCGGGCGTAGTCATCACCTCAGCCTCGAACTCGAAGTTGGTGAAGGTGTGTTTCTCTGCCGCGCCCGAATAAAACAGGTGCGAGCGGGGGCCGTCGGTCACCAAGGCACCGTCTTCGATGCGCCACGATGCAGGGTTCTCAGCCGCTGTCCAGCCATTCAGGGTTTCACCATCGAACAGCGTAATCCAGCCGTCGTCTTCGATGGGAGTGGGGGTGCGGCAGCTAAAAAGGGAAAAAAGGAGGACTGCAGAAAGCAGAAAAAGAGGGCGTAGCATCAGGACATCCGGGGGTAATGAAAGCGGCTCCCGAAGCTACGGACTGGAAGTAAAAGAGTCAGGATTCATTTTTTTGGCTTATAGACTTAGTCTCACGAGAAGTGGGGGGGCTCGACGAAGGCCAGAAAAATCAAGAAAAGCCCTGGTCCATGACCTTCTTGAAAAAAGGCGTGGATGATAAAACAAGTAGTATTTGGTCTGGAGCGCTGTTAAGTTCAGCGTGCATTGTACTTGGCATCCACCAAACCGAATTGCTAAAACAGCCCCATGCTTTTTGATGTCATAAGAAACTGTCTGGTACGCCGAATTGGGGCTGCGCCGGTCGCTTTTCGGCCCATCGCCGCCCGATGTCCTGCGGCTCCGCTTTCGGTTTCTTGGCCCGTAGCGCTGCTACGAACCTCGAAATCGGACGACGTTGATCTCGAAAATCGCCTCGGCTCGCCGAGCAATCAACATACCAGACAGTTTCTAAGAAATGCGTTTCCTGTCTGGCTTTCTTGCATCAGGTGGTGTGTTTGCGTTTGGGTGTTGCTACTGCCTTCATCCGTTCTGGCACAGTCTGCCGCCTCTCCTGATTCGATGTACACCGCCCACATCTCCGGAACGGATGCAACCATCGACATGGTTTTTATCCCTGCCGGGACGTTTGTTTTGGGAAGTCCGGAGACGGAAGCAGAGCGCGACGCCGATGAAGGGCCGCAGAGAGAAATCACCTTGGCTCCGTTCTGGATGGGTCGGTATGAAATTACCTACGACCAATTTGCCCCGTTTCGTTACCTGCAGCAGGACAGCGACTCCGCCGCTTCTGAGTTGCCGTTCCGTGCGGATGCCGTCGCGCGTCCGAGTCCGCCGTATGAAGATCCCGCGCATGGTATGGGCAACCAGGGGTTTCCCGCCGTCGGCATGACGCAGTGGGCGGCGCTCCACTTTGCGAAGTGGGTGTCCGACAAGACGGGTGACTTT
>JAUIDY010000218.1 GCA_030428385.1 Rhodothermia bacterium
TCCTTCCAGCGAAAAGAGGGCGACTTCGGCACCTGAAAAAACCGCAGAGGCAAGCAGCAACAGCAGGAAAATGCTGAGCAGCACGGCAAAAGCGGTGGGCTCAAACGCAAAAACAGCAGCTAGCGATGCCGCGTCGGAGAGGGCAGATAAAGCAGACGGGTCGGGGTCCAAGGTGGGGGAGGGGCGCATCCCCTCGGCTGGTTAAACGAAGCGTCAACGACCGTTCATCATGGACCATGGTCGGCTGACGGGACGAATAAAGATCCTAAACGCAAACTGCGAAGGTGAGTTTCGGCAAAGGAGGGCACTCACGTGTCGGGACGGCGGGCGACTTCGTCAATCGAAAGGTCGTCATCCTGGAACAACAACCGAAACGCGAAGATGGCACCACCGAAAAGGATGAGACCTGCCACAATGAGAACAAAAATACCACCCGTCGGAGCGCTTTGGTAGCGCACGGATGTGTTCATCGATGCCGACCCCGCCGCGAGGGCAACCACGCCTGCGTTGGTCGGCGTCCATGAAACGGTCGTCAGGCCATTGGTGGCGATTTCTTCGATCCGGGGTACGCTGCTGTTGGGCCGGTACGTCACCGTCAGCACGTCGGCGGCTTCAGGAAGGGTGATCGTAACGGTCTCGCCGATGACAGGGGTTTCGGGCGAGAGGGTAAACTGTGCGGCCGTCGTCGTAGGCCACATGCTGGCGGCCACAAAAAAGGCCGCGCCGAGGAAGAGTTGTTTCATTTTATGCATGGGTAGACGGGGCTTCGGGAGCGGGAGTAGGAGAGGCATACGAACGTCCGAAGGTCATATACGCAGCCCCTGCGGTGGCACCAATTAGCCACACAAACGGGATGACGTAGGGAATCCAGCTATACGCACCCAGGTCCACCCCGCCCCCGTAAATGTTGTCGCCGGTAAACTCGGAGATGAGGTTCCAGATGATCACGCCGCCCAGCAGAATCGGTGCGATGAACTTGATGAGGATGTCGAACCAGACCCCCAGCTTAATCTTGGCATGTTCGTTCACGATGGCGCGCATCTTGGCGGCACCGAAGACCCATCCCACGAGGATACACGTCACGAAGCCCGTGGTCAGCAAGCTGTAGTTAAAGGCCCAGTGATCCATCACATCGAGGAGCGACAATCCCAGGGTGCCATTTCCGTTGAGCCCCGGGTCAATGACCTGCGGCAGGGTGTAGCACACGGAACCAATGACACCGGGGATAGCGATGATGGACAGGGCCTTGGCCCGGCTAATCCGCAGCTTGTCGATGAGCGCACTCGCAGGCCCTTCGATGAGCGAGATCGACGAGGTGAGTCCGGCAATGACAAGCAGGAAGAAGAACAGGAATCCAAAGAGCCGCACGCCCCACGGAAACGCCGAGATGCCTTGCGGGATGGCGAAAAATGAAAGCGACAGCGTTCCGCCCACCGGGTTCAGTGCGAAGACAAACAACAGCGAGAAAATGGCCACCCCCGCGATGTACTCGAAGCCGCAGTTCATGAAGGACACCAGCAGCGAGTTGTTCACTTGATCGGCGTCTTTGGGCAGGTAGGAGGCATACGCCGTCATCGTGCCCAATCCCAGCGACAGCGAGAAAAACATCTGTGAAAACGCGCCGCGCCACACCGTGGGCTCTTTGATGCCTTCGATGTCGGGCGTGAAGAGATACAAGACGCCGTCGAGTCCGCCCTCGAGCGTGAGGCCGCGAACGATGAGGCCGATCATAAACAGCCACATCAGCGGGACGAAGATGCGGACGGCCCGCTCGATGGTGGCGGTGCCTTTCCACAGGATCAGCATGTTAAGCCCCCAGATGATGAGCACGCACAGCAGCGGCCACCATGTGGTGATGAGGTTAAAGAAATACGTAATGGCGCTAGGGCCGGTGGTGGGCTGGCTGAAAGGAGGGAACGGGGCGGTGGCACCGGCCTCGAACAGCGAGCCGAACGCACCGAACATCATCCCGAGCGCCCAGCCGAGGATGGCGACGTAATACATGGTGATGAACAGCGCGCTGGACAACGCCCACCAGCCTATAAATTCGCCCTTTTTGCCCACCGTACGGTACAACGCTTCGGGAAAGGCCCGCCCCGTCGTTGAGCCGAGGCCGAACTCCAGAATCATCACGGGGATGCCTAAGACGAAGAGCGCCAGGAAGTAGGGCAGGTAGAAGGCTCCGCCTCCATACTGGTAGGCGTTGGAGCTAAAAAAGACGATGTTGCCAAGACCAATGGCAGAGCCACTGGCAGCTAGGATAAACCCGAGCTTCGAGTTCCACGCACCACGGTTCGATTTTTTCTCAGCCATAAAAGGAGCGCATCCAGATGAATTATTGAGACGAGGCGTTGACTACAAACAACGAGAGAACATACAACGAGGGGTCAAAAGTAGAAAAAAAAGAAGGGAAAAGGCTACCGCTAAACACAAGCAGGCCGATTCGTGTCGCTGAAAGTGTGGATTGGGGAGCGTAGATTGGGCTCGCGATGCCACCCGTTGGATCAAGGAAAACAGCAGGCCCACCCAAACACGGCACACCATGACCCCTGAACAACACCTGGATGCCCATCGGGATGCTGGTCGTTTTTTTGAGGCGGATGAGGTACGTAGTTTCGTTCGGGAGGAAGGCAGCGGGAAACCAGTGGTGTGCATGCATGGCGTGCCCAGTTCGTGCTACCTCTACCGCAAAGTGCTACCGGAACTGGCACGTCATGGCCTGCGCGGGGTCGCCTTCGACTTGCCAGGCTTAGGCTTGGCCGACCGACCTACCGACTTCGCGTACACCTATTCAGGATTGGGGCGTTGGGCAACGGCTGCCGTGGATGTGCTGGGACTCGATCGTTTCCATCTGGTGATCCATGACATCGGCGGTCCGGTGGGGTTGGAAGTGGCAGCAGCCATGCCAGAACGCATCTTGTCGCTGACCATCCTGAACACCATCGTTCGGGTGGACGGCTTCCGAAAGCCATGGGTGATGCGACCGTTTGAAAAACCGAGCCTCGGAAGGCTCTATCTGGCGACCATCAACCGTTTCACATTTGCGCGGCTGATGTATCTGCAAGGCGTCAATGACAAAAGCAAAGCGCCACCCGACGAGTTGGCCGTCTACGTGGACTTACTCAAGCGGGAGGATGGCGGAGCGGCATTCCTCAAGATCATGCGCGGCTTCGAAACCACCGCCGAGAAAGAACGGCTGTATGTCGATACCATCCGCAAGCTGAGCGTGCCCATTCAGTTTATTTGGGGCGTTGGCGATCCGGCCTTGCCCTTACAATCGTTTTGCCTGCCCGCAATGGAAGCAACGGGGGTTTCCACACTCCATCAACTACCGGCCAAGCATTTTTTGCAGGAAGACCAGGCCCCGGCCATTGCGCAGCATATTGCCGATCTGATCGCTGGATAAGTCGTTGCCAAGGGGGGAGCGGGTGCCTATTTTGGCGGGCGCAAATGCAGAAGCGTTTCTATCACCCTGATCCAAGCCCCCTCATGATTCCCCGCTTCATTCTCATTTCCTCCTTGTTTTTCATTGGGGCCGCAGTCCCTGTCCTTGCACAATCGGATGCCTCTTTGACCGTTGCTTCGCCCAACGGCGCGGTGGTGCTCACTGTGCATGTAGACAACAAACTGGAACCGTATCCAAGCGGCGACCGGCTGTATTACAACGTGGCCTATCGTGGAGAACCTGTGTTGCTCGACTCTCCGTTTGGCCTCGATTTTAAGGGTGCTCCAGGGTTTGCGGGAGGCATTCGCATTGCCTCGTACGAACACACGAGCAACGACGAAACGTGGGAGCGGTACTGGGGCAAACGCACGAATGTGCGCAATCGCTACAATGAGGTCACGGTGCACCTGCAAGAGAATGAAGCGCCCAACCGCGAAGTTTCGGTCACCTTCCGGACGTATGACGAGGGCGTGGCGTTTCGGTACCACCTGCCCGCCGCCTGGGGCGACTTCAAGCTGGCTTCGGAGCGGACGGGATTTCGCTTCGTGGGCGAGCCAACCGTTTGGGCAGCCAACTTCGGAGGCTACCATTCTTCGCAGGAGCGGCCGTATCACCAGATGCCGATGAGTCAGCTATCACCGACGGAGGTGTACGGAATGCCGGTACTGGTTCGGGTTTCGCCCTCGCGCTGGGCGGCAGTGACAGAAGCCAACCTGACGGACTGGGCGGGCATGTACCTGACCCATGAAGGCAACCTGCGCAGCACGCTCATCTCGTCGCTCTCGCCGCGCCTGGATGAGCCGGACGTGGTCGTGCGCTCAACGGCCCCGCGCTTGTCGCCGTGGCGTGTAGTGATGCTGGGCGAAAGTGCTGCCTCGCTCATCGAAAGTGACCTGATCCACAACCTCAACGAACCAGCAGTTGGCGATTTTTCGTGGGTGATGCCGGGACTTTCGTCGTGGGACTGGTGGAATGGCCCCTATCTGCCCGATGCCGACTATGAGGTGGGCAAAAACACCGAGACCATGA
>JAUIDY010000219.1 GCA_030428385.1 Rhodothermia bacterium
CCGTCAGGAGAAAGGTGACGAGCATTTGCCCTGCTTCCCGCCAAGAAGGGAGGAGGGAGTTCTCTGCGACGATATCTAAGTTACTCCGGTTGGCATTAGCCAGGAACAATGGCAAAAAGTACAAGGCGTTCAAGGCACCCCAAATGATGAAGGTCCAATTCGCCCCATGCCAGAACCCGCTCACGATAAAGATGATGAAGATATTCCGGATGGTTTGCGGCCGTCCGCCCCGGCTTCCGCCCAGCGGGATATACACATAATCCCGGAACCAGGTTGACAGGGAAATATGCCACCGCCGCCAGAATTCTGCGATATCGCGAGAGAAGTACGGGTACGCGAAGTTGCGCATCAGTTGAAAGCCAAACAGCTTGGCGGTCCCAATGGCAATGTCGGAGTAGCCCGAGAAATCCCCGTAGATCTGAAAGGTGAAATACAACGCCCCGAGAAGCAGCACGGAAGAGGGACGTTGGTCATATTCGGCAAAAATACTGGTGGCAAAAATAGCTGCGGTATCGGCGATGACAATCTTTTTAAACAAGCCCCACAGGATTTGCCGCAAGCCATCCTTGGCCGTGTCATAATCGAACACGCGCTGCTTGGAGAATTGCGGAAGCAGGTTGGTTGCCCGCTCGATGGGGCCTGCCACCAACTGAGGAAAAAAGCTGACAAACGCAAAAAACTCGACGATCTGTTGGCTTGGCTTTAGCTTCTTGCGGTAAACATCAATCGTGTAGCTGAGCGTCTGAAACGTGTAAAAGCTGATTCCGACGGGCAGGATGATGCTCAGGGTCTCTGGCTGAAATTCTTTGCCGAAGTAGGTGAAGGCCTGAACGAAATTGTCAACGAAAAAATTGTAGTACTTAAAGAAGCCAAGGAAGCCGAGATTAACGGCAAGGCTGAGGAGCAGGAGAAAGCGGCGTTTTTTGGCCGCCTCCGTTTGTCCGAGGGCGCGGCCAACGAGGAAATCAATCAGCGAGCTGATAAAGATGAGCGAAAGGAAGCGCCAGTCCCACCAGCCATAAAAGATGTAGCTGACAACGAGGAGAAAAATGTTTTGCAGCCGAACCCGTTTCGCGCCGATCAGCCAATACAACCCGAAAACCACCGGGAGGAAGATGGCAAACTCAATGGAATTAAATAACATACAGGAACAATCGGAACGGGATTAATCAGTCTATTAATGGATCGTTACCATTCGTTTTCTTCTTTCGAGACGCCCGTTTCGTGCGGAACAGGATAGTTGGCAGTGAAGCAGGCGTTGCAGTAGCCCAGTTTGCTCTCGTTGGCTTCTTGCACGGCTGTCATGAGGCCCTCTACCGAGAGGTAGGCGAGGGAATCGACGCCGAGCCAATCCCGGATGGCATCAACGCCGTCGTGTTGATTCGCCAGCAATTCTTCGTGGCTGGGGAAATCCATTCCGTAAAAACAAGGGCTAATCACGGGCGGGGAAGTAACGCGGAAATGTACTTCTTTGGCGCCAGCATCCTTAATCATTTTGACCAGATAGCGCGCCGTGGTACCTCGTACAATCGAGTCATCAACCATCACCACCACGCGGTCTTTGAGCAGGCCTTCTACCGTGTTAAATTTACAACGTACCCGCATCTCCCGTTTGTCCTGACCGGGTGCAATAAAGGTACGCCCCACATAATGATTGCGGATGAGGCCAATCTCATAACGGCATTGTTTACCCAGCTTGTTGCATTCGCTCACGTAGCCCAGCGTGGCCGTATTCGAGGAGTCGGGGACGGCAATAACTATGGGTTGTTTTTCGCCTTCAGCCACTTCAGGGACCGGGGCATCATGGGCCAACTGTTTCCCGATCTTGCGCCGCACCTTGTCCACCATCTCGCCGTAAATCTTGGAATCAGGCCGGGAGAAGTAGATATACTCGAAGATGCACTGGCTCACGCCAAACTGCTGGGGGAGGTGGTACGAAGTAAACGACCCCGTGTCACACCCTTTGCGGTCGATGATGAGAATTTCGCCAGGTTGCACATCACGCACATATTCGGCCCCCAGCATGTCGAACGCGCAGGTTTCGCTGGCTACGCAATAGGCCGTGCCACTTTCATGTTCGAGGCGTCCCAGGGCCAGCGGCCGAAAGCCATTCGGGTCGCGCACGGCGATGAGGCTGTCGTCGGTGAGCAAGACCAACGAAAACGCGCCTTCCACCTGGGTCAGCGCGTCGATGATTTGGTCGATCTGTTTGTGACGGCGGCTTTGGGCAACCAGGTGCAGAATCAACTCGGTGTCTGACGTGGTCTGGAAGAGGGTGCCACGTTCGCTGAACGTCTGACGTAGCTCGCGCGCATTGGACAGGTTGCCATTGTGCCCCACGGCCAGGTTTCCATTGCGGTAGTTCACCACAAACGGCTGAATGTTGGCGCGGTTATCCGCCGAGCCACTGGTCGAATACCGGTTGTGGCCGATGCCGGCATCCCCGAGCAGCTTCGTGTCAAACAAGTCCGTGTCCGTAAACACATCCAGGACGAGCCCAAAATCCTTATGGCTCGGCATGACCTTGGTTTGACGGTTTTCGTCATACGTAGACGTCACGATGCCGCTGGACTCCTGTCCCCGGTGCTGCATGACGTGGAGGCCGTAATAAATCTTGCGGGCGGCGTTGGGGGCATTAAAGATGCCAAAGATGGCACAGTGATCTTGAATGCTTTTCATCAGGCAGTGGGGTTGCGGCTGGGCGGTAAAAAAGAAAATACAAGTTCTGCACGCCGAATGCCGACTTCTGAATCGTGAAATTCGAGCGCCCTAGTGGGGAGTTACCACGCAATGACAGCGGCAGCAAGCCCGATACCGACGGCATCGGCCACGAGGTCGCGGTAGCTGAAGCCGAACCGGGAGCCCCGCCGCTGATCATAAACTTCCTTTCCGAGTCCGAGCGAGGCGGTGAGGGAGATCGACACCGGGAAGGCTTCTTTTTCGGAAAGGTCGAACTTGTTTACCAGCACATACTGGTTGCTAAGGGTACTGAGGAAGCTGAATGTTACGTGTTGCAGCTTGTCATATCCCAGCCATCGGTCGCGGGGGCGTGTTAATGCCAGTGAGTCGGTGGGGGTTGGGGGGATTTGAGGAAGAGGCGAATAAGAACGTGCAAATACGACGGAGCGTGGTGCTTGGGTGGGTTGGGAAGTGGCAGTATTGGGCCAAAGACCCATCACCAGCACAACCGTCAACCACAACCTAGACATGTTCAGACGGGGTTTCATCGGAGGCGGCGGCATCGGGGGTGGGCTGAATTTGCACCCGCACCTGCCCAATCCGGTGGTTGTCTACCGTCTCAACGATGAGCTGCAGTGCGCCGAGGTCAAACTTGTCGCCTTGCTCGGGAATGTCGCCGGCGAGGTCGAAGATCAAACCGCCGAGGGTTTCAAAGTCAAACTGCTCGGTGTCCAGATCGGTGTCGAGCAATTCATTCACGTCGTCCAGGTCAATCCGGGCATCGAAACGGTAGAGGTCGTCCGCCAACTGTTCGTAAAGCACGTCTTCATCTTCGTCGTGTTCATCGCGGATGTCGCCCACAATCTCTTCGAGCACGTTTTCGAGGGTGACCAAGCCTGCCGTGCCGCCATATTCATCAACGACAATGGCAAGGTGGGTTTTTTTGAGCTGAAAATCCTTGAGCAGGTCGTCCAGCTTGCGACCCGTTGGGACAAACATGGAAGGACGCGCCAGGCGCCGCAAGTCGAGGGGAGGGGGTTTGCCAGCACCATCGGCTGTTGTATTCAGGTACGGCAGCAGGTCTTTGGCGTAAATGATGCCCACGATGTTGTCGAGGTGCTCATCGTAAAGGGGCAACCTGGAGTGGCCGCTTTCCCGGATGGTCACAATGGCTTCGGCAAACGTGGTAGTAAGGGGAAGCGCCACCATATCGAGGCGGCTCACCATAATTTCGCGCACCGACGTTTCGCCAAACTCCACGATAGAATGGATCAGTTCACGTTCCTGCATCTCCAGCGAACCATGCTCCTGTCCAATTTCGGCCATGGCCTTGAGGTCTTCGGCCGAGACCCGCTCCAAGGCAGACGATTTGAGGCGTTGCTGGATAGACAACATCGAGGCGGCCAGCACGCGAGACAGCGGGTGGAGGAGCCGGTGCATCAACAGCAGCAATCCGGAGACGCGGCGGGCGAATTTAGTGGCTTGCTGGGTCGCTATCAACTTGGGCGTGATCTCGCTCACTACCAGGAGCACAAAGGTGAGCACTAGCACTTCCACAATCACCACCAACGCATGATTTAGGCCGAAGTGCGTGGCCACCTGGGCGGTCATGATGGCGGCAAGGATGGCCACCGCCACGTTCGTAATGGTGTTCAGGATTAGAATTGTGACTAGCAGCCGCCGGGGGGTTTCCAGCAGCGTGAGGACCCGGTGGCTCGCTCGGTCGTCGGCGGCAGCGAGGATTTCACG
>JAUIDY010000075.1 GCA_030428385.1 Rhodothermia bacterium
CCGAGGAAGGACAGGCCGTACGTGAAGTGAAGCAAACATTTCAAGGCCTGCCGTATCGGGGCGTGGGGTACGGTGTGCTCCGGTATCTCAGCGAGGATGTGTCGGTGGAGAATGCATTAGCAAGGCAGCCCGTGCCCCAGGTGCTGTTTAACTACCTCGGGCAACTCGACCAACTTTTTTCGGCAAGTGCGCTGTTTCAGGCCCGCGGTCGGCTCACCCTTTCGCGCAGCGCGTCGGCTTCACAGTTGTATCCCCTGGAAATTAATGCCTGGGTGCAGGAGAGGACGCTCCATATCAACTGGAGCTATAGCACCGCCCAGTTTGAAGCGGCAACCGTGCACGACATGGCAGAGGCCTTGATGCAGGCGCTGCGTCGCTTGTTAAATGCAAAAAGCGCTGGTGATGGCGACGGGGCCCCGGCCTCCCTCGTAAACCTGGGTACCCAGCAGATGGATCGTCTCGCGGCCCTGCTGCGGAATGCCGACGAAGCCGCCCGCCGCGCATGATGGAAAACGTAGCCGACATCTACCCGCTTTCGCCTGCCCAGGCCGGGATGCTGTTTCACACGCTGGCGGCCCCCGCATCGGGCGTGTACGTCCAGCAGATTAGCTGTGTGCTGGAAGGCGCGTTGCACACGGCGTCGCTACAGCAGGCCTGGGACGCCGTGGTCGAGCAGCACCCGGTGTTGCGTACAGCATTTCTGTGGGAAGGACTCGATGAGCCGCTTCAGGTGGTTCGCCAGCAGGTTGCATTGCCCTGGACGTTGCTTGACTGGCAGGCGCTCGATGCAGCCACGGAGCAGACCCGGTTCGAGATGTTTTTGCAAACCGACCGCACCCGTGGGTTTGACCTGGCCCAGGCACCGGTGATGCGCTTTACGCTCATCCAGACCGGTGCCACCACCCATCGGCTGCTGTGGAGTTTTCATCATCTGCTCAGCGATGGATGGTCTACCGCCCGGTTGCTCAAGGAGGTCTTTGCCCACTACGAAGCTGTGCAGCGCGGTGAATCCGTCACCCATTCCGCCCCGCCGCCGTTTCGGAATTACATCGCCTGGCTTCAGGCACAAGATCAGGGGGAGGCCGCACGGTTCTGGCAAGAAACCCTTGCTGGTTTTTCCACTCCGTTGGTGTTGTCACAGGACCAGCATCCGCACCGTGCGAGCCATCACGGCGGGCAGTATGCGCAGGTTGAGCGGGTGCTTGCTCCGGCTACCATGCATGCCCTGCAAGCGATGGCGCGGCAGCACCGGCTGACGCTGAATACGGTGGTGCAAGGAGCCTGGGCCCTGCTGTTGCATGGATACACGGGTGCAAACGATGTGGTATTTGGATCCACGATGTCGGGGCGTCCGCCAACGTTGGCTGGTGTCGAGGACATGGTGGGCTCGTTCATCAACACCCTGCCGGTGCGTACCAAAATCAGGCCCGCACAGCCGCTTGTTGCATGGCTAGCGGCGCTTCAGGCCCGGCTGTTTGCCATGCAGCCGCATCAGCACACCCCTTTGAACCAGATTCAGGGATGGAGCGAGATGCCCGGTGGCCGGTCCTTGTTCGACACCCTGCTTGTCTTCGAAAATTACCCCCTTGCTCCCGCCGGAGACGGTACCCCCGTCACGCTTCACGTGACGGACCTGGACTATCGCGAGCAAAGCAACTACCCGTTGGCATTACTGGTAGTGCCACAAGAGGCCCTGCGCCTCATCGCCATCTTCGATACCAGTCGTTTTTCAGAAGCGGTCATCGACCGATTGCTGGGCCATGTAGAAGCATTGCTACGCGCCTTCGTCGAACAGCCACAGCGTCCGCTGGCAGAGATTTCGGTGCTTACCGCCGCCGAGCGTCAACAACTGCTGCACGACTGGAACGAGACCCCGGCAGTAGAGCCGGACACCGGATGTGTCCATCACCGCATTGAGGCGCAAGCACGGCGCACCCCGGACGCGGTGGCGGTGGCGTACGAAGACAAAACCCTGACGTATGCGGATCTAGACCGGAAAGCCAACCACCTCGCACACCAACTCGTGCAACGCGGGGTTGGGCCGGGGACGTGTGTCGGGCTGTGCCTGGAGCGGTCTATCGCGCTCTTCGTGGGGATGCTCGGCATCCTGAAGGCGGGGGCGGCCTATGTGCCGCTGGACCCCCAGTACCCCCCGGCGCGGCTACAGGCCATCTTGGAGGATGTGCAGGCTCCCGTAGTGGTCACGCAGGCGGCCCTGGCCGACCAACTGCCCGGCTCCGAAGCAGCGCTGGTGTTGGTCGATGCGGAAAAACACGAACCCACGCCCCCCGCTGTCGAGGTACAGCCCGGCGACCTCGCCTATGTGATGTATACGTCGGGCTCGACGGGCCAGCCCAAAGGGGTGATGGTTTCCCACCGCAACCTGATGCATTCCACCCAGGCCCGCTCGGTGTTTTACCCCGACGATCCGCAGGCCTTTTTGTTACTTTCGTCGGTGGCGTTTGATAGCTCCGTGGCCGGTATTTTCTGGACCTTAACAACGGGCGGCTCGCTGGTGGTGAGCCGCACCCGGCAGGAGCAAGACATGCACGGGCTCCGGGCCTTGATCGCCCGGCATGGCGTCACGCATACGCTGTGTTTGCCGTCCTTGTACGAGGTGATGTTGGAAGACGCCGGTCCCGAACTCGCTTCGTTGCGCGCCGTGATGGTGGCGGGGGAGGCGTGTGCGCCTTCTGTTGTGCAAAAACACTGGGCGGTGCTTCCAGAGGCCACGTTATACAACGAGTATGGCCCCACCGAAGCCACGGTGTGGAGCACGGCCTGTGCGCTTACCGGTGATGTTGGTGGACGGGTCCCGATTGGTCGCCCCATTCCAGGTGCCCGCGTTTACGTGCTGGACGCTCATCAGCAACCCGTGCCCATCGGCGTGCCCGGCGAGTTGTACGTCGGCGGAGAAGGCGTGGCGCAGGGCTACTGGAAACAGCCCGAACGCACGGCGCAGGTGTTTTTGCCGGACGTGTTTAGCGACATACCCGGTGCCCGTATGTATCGCACAGGCGACCGGGTGTGCTATCGCGAGGATGGCACCCTGGATTTCTTGGGGCGCGTGGATGCGCAGGTGAAGATCCGCGGATACCGCATGGAGCCTGGAGAAATCGAGGCGGTGCTGGTGGGGCATTCCGGTGTGCAGGAAGCCGCGGTGGTGGTGCGAGGCGGGACCCCGGCTGCCGATCCGCTTACCCTGGCGCGCCATCTGGAGGCGCTCGACCCCGACGAAGCGGCCCGGCTGCTTGAAGAGGCGGCGTTGTATTAATTCATGGTTTGAATAAATGCCTATCCGATGATTCGCAAGTTTCGTAGACATAAAGACTTTGAAGTAACCGTCCAGGTCACCAGCGACACCTTCATACGCCCCCCACGTGAGGCGCAGCGCCATTGGATCTTAAACCGGGTGCTGTATGAGGTGGTGGACGACTTGCAGCATCTGGATGCCGCCGCCCGGCGCTACGTCCCCGGCGCCGACCACGCCGCGTTGCCCGACCGGACGCAGGCGGTGCTCGCGGAACACGAAATCATGGAGGACTGGCAGATCCCCGTCATGGAAGCCATGGCCGAGGTCGTCGCAGCCTCCCACGGCGACGTGCTGGAGGTGGGATTTGGGCGCGGCGTGGCCTCCGACCTGATTCAGGCACAGGGCGTCCGCTCGCACACCATCGTCGAGTGCAACGATGCCATCGTGGAGCACTACCACGTCTGGAAACAGCAATACCCCGAGAGCGACCTGCGGCTTATTCACGGGCTGTGGCAAGACACCGTCGATCAGTTTGGGCAGTACGATGGGATATTTTTCCATACCTATCCGCTCAACCAGGACGAGTTTCTAGAACATGTGGTGCAGAGTCCCACCTTTGCCGCCCACTTTTTTGCCGTGGCGGCGGCGCACCTGCGCCCCGGTGGGGTGTTTACCTACCTCACCAACGAGGCCGACTCATTTAGCCGAGGGCACCAGCGCTTGCTGTTTGATCATTTTTCGTCGTTCACCCTCCAGAAAGTCGACAACCTGCCCATTGCCGCCGACTCCCGCGACGACCTGTGGGCCGACTCGATGGTGGTGGTGGGGGCCCGCAAGTAATGAGAGACGACTTCGTACAACGCATTCAGCAACTCACCCCGGCGCAGCAGGCCCACCTGGCACGGCGGCTCGGCGAACGGGCAGGACCGCGGCAGTTGGTGGCGTTTGTCGTGCCGGATGATCAAGCGGAGCCGTTCGATGCCGACGCGGTGCGGGCGTATGTACAGGAGCGGCTACCCGAATATATGGTCCCTGCCGTGGTGATCCCGCTCGACGCCTTGCCCCGAACGCCCAATGGAAAGGTGGACCCCCGTGCGTTGCCCCTGACTCTTTCATCAGGAGCAGCGGCTTCAGGAGGTACCTTCGAAGCCCCCCGGACACCCGTAGAAGAGACCCTCGCCAACATCTGGCGCGCTGTGCTGGGTACGGATCAGGTTGGCATCCACGACAACTTTTTCGAGATGGGTGGCGATTCCATTTTGAGCATTCATGTGGTTTCCCGCGCCCGCCGCGAGGGGCTTTCACTGACGGCCGATCAACTCTTTGACTCGCCCACCATTGCCGAGTTGGCGACCGCCGTGGCGGTGCCCGGTGAACTCGAAGCCGAGCAAGGAACGGTGATGGGGGCGCTCCCGCTGACGCCTATTCAGCACTGGTTTTTTGAGCAAGCCTTTCCTGAGCCGGGACACTGGAACCATGCCATATGGATAGAAACGCCTCCGGAAGCCCGTCCCGAATGGATTGAGCAAGCCGTACGGGTAGTAGCGGCCCACCACGATGCCTTGCGCCTTCGTTTCGTAAAAGAAGGGCACCGCTGGCGGCAGTTTCACGGACCGCTGCATACCGCGTCTTCCTTCCACATGGTGGACCTGTCGGCGGTGCCAGCCACCGAGCAAGCAGCCCTACGGGCGCACGAGGTGGCGCAGGCCACGGGGGCGTTCGATCTTGCGGTGGGGCCGCTGTTTCGGGCGGTGTGGTTTTCGAAGGGGCCGGGCACGCCAGGCCAGCTTCTGTTGGTGGCGCATCATCTGGTGGTTGATTTGTTTTCATGGCACGTGTTGCACGACGACCTTGAGGCTGTGTATCGGCAGCTACAGCAGGGCAAGCCCCCTCGGCTGTCTCCTAAAACCCATGCCTTTAAGCAGCATGCCGAATCGTTGAGCGCGTTGGCCCGTCAGCCCAATCAACAAACAGAATTGACCTATTGGCTTACGCAGGGAGTGTCTACCCCACTGCCCGCTGAGCGGAAGGGGCCTGTCACCGAGGCGTCAGCAGAAACGGTTGAAACGAGACTCGATGCTGCCCAGACCGAGGCGTTAATACAGGTGGGTAGTCAGGGTCGGGTTACCGTGTTGGAGGTGTTGCTTGCGGCGCTTGTACAAACGCTGGTGGACTGGCGCGGGGAGGATACCCAGCGGATCGGGCTGGAAGGGCACGGGCGAGAAGGGATAGCGGAGGACCTCGACGTATCGCGCACGGTGGGATGGTTTACCACCTTTTATCCCGTGGTGTTTACCGTGGCCCCCGATGCGTCACCGGGCGATGCCTTGGAGGCTGTTAAGACTTCCTTTCGGGCTGTGCCAAGCCGGGGTGCGGGGTATGGCATGATGAGATACCTGGGACCAGATTCCACTGAGCGGTCACAACTCCAACGGCATGCCCCGCCAGAGGTCATCTTAAACTATGGCGGTGCTTCAGAAGTAGAAACCGGAGGCTTGCTTCAGGTGGCCGCAGCGCCGCTTAGTCCGCGCAGTCCGCAGAATGCGCGTCCGGCCCTGCTCGAAGTCGATGTGCATGTGGCCCACGGACGGTTGGTGGTGCACTGGCAGTTTAGTCACCACGTGTATCAGAGGGACACCATTAGCAAGATCGCGGCCACGTTTAGGGATGCCCTGGGCATGTTGATAGCGGTAGCCAACGCAACCCCGGAAGCCGCCGCGCCCGATTTCTCAGCAGCCGGACTCAGCGAAGAAGAATTTGATCAGTTTTTGGAGGGGCTGGGCTAAATATGGATCGGAAAAACGTCGAGGCCCTGTATCCGCTCACCCCAATGCAGCAGGCGTTGTTGTTTCATAGCCTGCGCTCAGAAGGGACTGCCGTAGATGAGGGGTATTTGCCGCTTCAGATGACCCTCCGGGGTGCCTTGAACCGGGCCTCTTTTGAGCAGGCCTGGGAAAAAACCATGGCCCGGCATGATGCACTCCGTAGCTCCATTCACTGGCAAGGCGTCAAACAACCCCTTCAAATGGTGCTGCGTCAGGTAGACCTGGCGTGGCATCAGGTGGATTGGCGAGGGATGGATCCAGATAAACAGCAGGCGCAACTCGACCAGTTTTTACAGGAGGATCGCACGCGTGGGCTGGACTTAACCAAGGTACCTGTCATGCGTCTGGCGCTGTTTCGTCTGGCCGACGATTGCTGGCAGTTCTTATGGGGATGTCATCATTTGTTGCTCGATGGCTGGTCGGGGGCACTGGTGTTGCAAGAGGTGCTGGCACAGTATGAGGCATTGGAGAGCGATTCGCCGCTCGCGATGGGCCCTCCGGCGTCTTTTCGCACGTATGCATCGTGGGTGAAGGCACAGGATCTGGCACCGGTAGAAAAATATTGGCGCGACCTATTAGGCAACCTCCCCGTGCCCCAGCCGCTGGTAGCGGCTCCTTCGCAGGGCACCAAGGAGGTGGCAGAAACCTACGTGGTGCTGAGTGAAGCACAGACCGACCAGCTTACGGCATGGGCCAAGCATGCCCAAGTCACCCTGGGGACCCTGCTGCAAGGAGCGTGGGCGCTCACCCTGCGGTTTTTTCTGGAAAAGGACGACCTTGTATGGGGTACCACGGTTTCCGGGCGATCCGTGCCGGTTCCTTCCATCGAAACCATGGTGGGGTTGTTGGTAAATGCCTTGCCGGTACGCCTGCAGGTAGCGGCATCGATGCCAGTGCTGGAACTCATGCAAGCGCTGGCGGGACAGCTTGCCGTGTCGGGGCGGTATGCCTTTAGCTCGCCGGCCCAACTTCATGCCTGGAGTGGACGGGCCGGACACCAGCGTTTGTTCGAGAGCCTGGTGGTGATTGAAAACTATCCGCCTGCGCAGGAAGGAAGCGCCCTGAAGGTGGAAAACTTTAAAGGCGGGTTTACCTCCAACTATCCCCTTACCCTGGCCGTGTTGCCCGGTGACTGCCTGGACCTCCATCTGCTTTTTCGCACCTCGGTCTATTCCTCCGAGGCGGCCCGGCACATTCTTCAAGTCCTCAAGGAGATTTTGTTGTGCGTTAGCGCAGACGTTGCGCAAACCGTGGCGGATGTGATGGACACGACAACGAAACGACATCCCCGACTATCCACGGGTAGTAGCAGCGCAGAGGAGCACATGCCCCAAGCAGCACGGGGACATGGCGAAGGAGGGCCGCGCGATCCGCTGGAGTGGCAATTGCTTGCGATCTGGGAAGACGTGTTGGGGGTGCGCCCCCTGCGCGTCACCGACGATTTTTTCGAACAGGGAGGACATTCTCTGATAGCAGCACAACTCTTCGAACGGATCGGCGAAGCCCTTGGACAGCCATTGCCTCTGGCATTACTTTTTCAGCACTCCACCATTGCCGAACTGGCCAAAGTCTTGCGTCAGGAGCAAGAAACCGTCTTATGGTCATCGGTGGTGCCCATCAAGCGAGGGCGTGTACGTCGTCCCTTGTTTTGCGTCCATTCGTATGGAGGGCATGTTTTCTTTTATCGTGACCTGGCACACCATCTTGCTGATGACCAGCCTGTGTACGGGTTACAAGCGGTTGGGTTAGATGGGGCCGAGCCCATTACAGACTTGGCGGAGGCTGCAGCCCATTACATCCGGGAGATGCGAACGGTACAGTCGCAGGGGCCGTACGCCTTGATGGGCTACTGTCTGGGTAATGTGATTGCCTTGGAGATGGCGCAGCAACTGTATGCCCACGGAGAAGAAGTGGCCCCCCTCTTCATTACCGACAACGGCCCTCCCGGTCATGCACCGTACCTGATGGAAGAAGAACAGTCATGGGCAGGGCGGTTGTTATGGAGGGTACGCAAGGCTGTTTTCAACCGGCGGCAGAAACACCGACACATCAACGAGTTGGCGTCTTCGGAACGGCCGGCTGAACAAGAAGAAGCGCTGGTGGTCACCGAGAACCCACATTGGAAGCGAGTGGAAGCGGCCTTGCAAGTCATTGGGAGTGGTTATGCGGTGCATCAATATCCGGGGGAAGTCACTTTGATCCAAAGCGAAGGGTTTGCCCAGAAGCCCAGTAAACGCTGGCAGGTGAAACGGTGGGAGGAGGTAGCGGCCGGGTTAAATTTCCATGTGGTAGCGGGAAGCCCCCATGGGAAGCTGCTCGATGAGCCCTACGTAGCGGAATTAGGGCCTTTGGTTCAGCAGGTCCTTGACGACGAAGAGGGCGCAGCAGCGTGAGGAAGCGCCTGGCAGCAGATGTGTATTTTGAGAAATGGTTGAAGGGTTGCAGAGGAGGGAGTGAGATCGTACATTGCGCCCCGCTTCTACACGCAGGGTGGAATCTTCCCGATAAGATCCTGCGTTTAGTCACCATGCCCTGGTGGCGGAACTGGTAGACGCGCTAGATTCAGGTTCTAGTGGCCGCTTAGGCCGTGGAGGTTCGAGTCCTCTCCAGGGCACGTATAGTCCTCGTAAGTCACTGATTTGCGAGGGCTTATTTTTTTGTGGGTGCGACTTAGATTCAACATATCATCCGCATTTGCTCCCTTCTTGGGGATGGTGCTCGATCATGCTATCTTTGCATGTTCTGCTCGCCTCGCCCATTTCTCCCATGGCTGAGAAGAATCCCTATGACATGATCCGGTGGAGGGCGCTCAAACCACACTCTCAGGAGCCGGGCTCTTCTTTGAATCCCACGCGGACAGTACGGAAACACAAACGTTTCGAGACATCGAGCGCAAGGATGCCGATGCGATCTCTCTGGAATCAAAGACAGATGGGCACCCATCCACACAGGTGTCTCCGCCTGCACAGCCGCACTCAGATGCTGCACGGAGTATTTCAGGCACAACGGCTGCACCGATTGATGTGATGCCGTATGTGGCAACCGTGCAACCGTTTTCCCGGATCCCAGATGCATCAGACGAAGGTGCCGCCGATGAACGCAGCTAGCTAGTCGTGGGGAAGAAGAAGCGGTGCTTGTGCATGCCCGTGAGCTTGGGTATGGAGGGCGGGTACACTTTTGCAAGATAGAGGTGTATGTATTCTTGGGGGCCTACTTTACCTGTTCTGTGACGACGGCACGTCGGTATTGGAGCAAGGCAGTGGGGGCGAAAAAGCGGAAGGGAACACCTGTTCAAGGGCAGGGTGTAGGAAAGAGAAAGAAACGAGGTGTCGCGATGACCCAACTACTCGGCCAGGAGCAGGATAGCATCGCTGCCTTGGTCCTGTATGCCCTGGCGAAGCAGGAAACGGTACGTCCGTCAGGATTCGGTGTAGGGCTGGGCACTGTGCCTGAGGGTTCTAATGACCCGCTTCCAGATGAGGAGTTGGTGGCTTGGTATGGTGCGTCTCTTGGCGGCTCCCTGCTGCCTGGCACCTCCAAGGTGTCTTGTACTCGCACAATGTGCTGCGAAGCGCTTTTCGTTTGACGATGACAGCGTCTATATTCCCCTTAGCCTGTATAGCAGGACCACACGCGATCCGATCATTTACTTACTACTGATACTATGTCTACGGCAACGCTTAGTCTCGACGGAAAGGAATACGAACTCTCTGTGGTCGTTGGCACCGAGGGTGAGAAAGGGATCGACATCGCCCGCTTTCGAGCGGAGAGCGGTGCCATCATGCTGGATCCCGGCTATGGGAACACGGGCTCCTGCGAGAGTGGCATCACCTTCATTAACGGCGAACAAGGGATCCTGCGGCACCGGGGCTATTCGATCGAGGACCTGGCCGAAAAGTCTTCCTTCGTCGAGGTGGCCTACCTGCTCGTCTATGGCAACCTACCGTCGACGGAGGAGCTTAACCGGTTTGGGTACCGGTTGACGCACCACAGCATGCTCCACGAGGACATGAAGAAGTTCTTCGAGGGCTTCCCGCCAAGCGCGCACCCGATGAGCGTCCTCTCGACCATGGCCGCGTCGCTCTCGACGTATTACCCGGACGGCGATGATGAGGACGACGTGGACCTCAACGTCGTCCGTCTGCTGGCCAAGCTCAAGACCATCGCGGCGTTCTCGCACAAGAAGTCCATCGGTCATCCCTACGTCTACCCGCGTAATGATCTTGGGTACGTCGGCGACTTCATGCACATGATGTTTGCGGTGCCAACGGAGACGTACGAGGTGGATCCGCTGGTGCGGGATGCGCTGGACATGCTGCTGGTTCTGCACGCCGACCACGAGCAGAACTGCAGTACCTCCACGGTCCGCATGGTCGGCAGCAGCGGTGCCGACCTTTTCTCGACCATATCGGCCGGCATCAGCGCGCTCTCGGGACCGCTCCACGGCGGGGCCAACCAGGCCGTGATCCAGATGCTCGAAGGCATCCGCGCCGACGGCGGCGACTACAACAAGTACATCGAGAAGGCCAAGGACCGGGACGACCCCTTCCGCCTGATGGGCTTCGGGCACCGCGTATACAAAAACTTCGATCCTCGCGCCCGCATCATCAAGAAGACCGCCGACAAGATTCTCTCGGCGATCGGGCTCGACGATCCGCTGCTCGACATCGCCAAGAACCTGGAACGCATCGCGCTCAGCGATCCGTACTTCGAAGAACGCCGGCTCTATCCGAACGTGGACTTCTATAGCGGCATTCTGTACCGGGCGATGGGCATCCCGACGAACATGTTCACCGTGCTGTTCGCCATGGGGCGTCTTCCCGGATGGATCGCCCAGTGGAAAGAGATGCGCGACCAGAAGTCCCGCATCCACCGTCCCCGCCAGATCTACATCGGCGAGACGGCCCGCCCCTACGTCCAGATCGAAGACCGCGGCTGATTGGTTTCTGGTTCTTGGTTTTGATTTAGCACCAACGAGAAACCACACAAATCAGGGCACGACGCACACAGCGACCGGCATGCTCGCTATCTCTCCAAGTGACAGCGCACGGTGATAGGCGGCTACTTCGTCGATATCGCCCTCAAACAAGCGGCCCGGTTGCATAGTGCTGAAACAAAGACGGCCACAAGCCCTCCATATCAAGGGTGAGGACGCCCTCTTTTAATTGCCCCCTCCAACACAACCAGCGTTATTGTGCGTTTTCTGGGAGTTGGGCTCGATGTTTTCTATTGAAAGCTTGGCGCGTTCTGCTTGTTTGGCTTTGGACAGGTCGTAGAGCAAGAACGGGTTCTGATCGGCATGGAGTTTCCCGTCATTGAGGCTTGTCGAATCACCCGATGCAAGCTTTGATCCGCGTCGCCCGTCACCAGCGCATACGGTCCGCTACCTCCGCCGGATAGGGCGATCAGGGCATGCGTTCCGTAGGATGGAGTTATCGTGGTTAGAAAGCGAGCCCAGGCTGTGCTTGAAGAACGGTCAGGTGCAGGCCTCGGACAAGAACACGTACTTCAACGCGCAAGTGGGGCAGAGCGGGTATCGCGAGGCCGACTTCGACCTGAACGGCGAAGTGCAGGCGTTAGACAAGGATGCGTACTTCACGAAAAAGTAGGCAAAGGCACGCAAGTCTCCACAGCAGCAGCGTCTGCCCAGGTAGCGCCCACGCAGCCCAACAACACATCCCCTGGAACCACGGCGAAACGTTCGTCAAGCCGGTGAACGGGTCTCTTTTTCTTCCGCCCGTTGGGTCCGCAATGGCAGGCTGAATCGGCGGAGGGGTTGACCGCCGTCCTCTTCCAACATGCTGCCCTGAACCGGGGCATAGGTAGGAGAAGCCTTGGTCCAACAACGACAGGACCCTTCATTTCTGGGCAAAAAACGCGGCTTTGACCAGTTTGGATAACACCTTGTCCCATTTGGACAAGCCTTGGCAGGATTAGACAACGGGTTGGCACACGTCGAACAGCGGCTTCGGGGTATTCTGGAATCAGCAAGCAGGAGGTGGTCGCCGACCGCCGTTGCTTCCCCCGACATGACACCAACTAGCTCTCTCTCCTCCTCGAACCTTGATCCTCTGAAACAATGTCATTCCTACGCTACGGATTCTTGCTTCTTGTCTGCTTCTCCTTCACCGTGAACGCAGCCCACGCCCAAACCCCGGAACTCACGGTGGCCTTCGCCAACCAACTCATCACCAGCGATGCCGACCAGGCCGACTGCCTCGCCGGACAACCCGCGGGCACCCTCGCCTTCACCTTTTCCCTCACCGTCCTCGCCGACCAACCCAACACCCGCATCGGCGACACCCAGGTCTACTTCGACTACAACCAACTCGGTTTCGGAAACGCCATCGTCGCCACCAGCGCCATCTCCGTTCAAAAAGGCGCCCTCCTCTCCGAACCCTCCGTCGATGCCTTCTTCGGCACCCCCGTGCTCAACGACAACACCAACGCCCGCGTCTCCATCTTCACCGAGTACTTCGTCCCCGCTGTTCCCACCTTCGCTCCCGTGGTCTCCAACAGCACCCCCGACGAATTGCTCACCGTCTGCATCGTGATCGCCGACCAGACGCAGACCTCCAACCTCGTCTTCAACGACCTGACGCGAGATCAGATGTACCAGAGCACCAACGCGCCTGAGGACATCTACGACGTCGTGCTGGGTTCGGGTCTTGACCAACTGCTGCCGGTGGAACTGGTCGCGTTTGAGGCACTGGCCGACGGACAGGCGGTCGTGCTCAACTGGCACACGGCGGCCGAGACGAA
The DNA here is from genome assembly GCA_030428385.1 of Rhodothermia bacterium. Lineage (GTDB taxonomy): Bacteria > Bacteroidota > Rhodothermia > Rhodothermales > JAAAOL01 > JAUIDY01. Next base: position 12,841 of record JAUIDY010000075.1, read on the forward strand.
CAACGCAGGCTTTGAGGTCGAGCATCGCCAGGTGGATGACACGGCTTCGCACGTGTGGACATCGCTGCACTGGACTGAGGGTGAAGGGACAACGACTGCGCCGCGGTCCTATAGCCACCGGGTGCACCATTTAGAAGCGGGGCGTCATGTGTTCCGGTTGAAGCAGGTGGACTACGACGGGACGTTTGCCTACAGCCCGGAGGTCGAGGTGACGATTGAGATGGCGGAGTCGTACCTGCTGAGTGCAGCCTACCCGAATCCGTTCAACCCGGCGACGTCGTTTACGCTGGCGGTGTCTCAGCAGCAGGCGGTGACGATTGAGGTGTTTGATGTGCTGGGTCGGAAGGTGGAGGTGTTGTACCGGGGCGGGATGCAGGCGAATGCGAGCCGCGTGTTTGCGTGGGAGGCAGGTGATCATCCGTCGGGGTTGTACTTCATCCGCGTGGTGGGTGAGCAGTTTGTTGAGACACGCCAGGTCACGCTGCTTAAATAAGCTGCCTTTCTAGCCCCTTCAAGTCAATCCTGTCGCTCGTGTCCCATGATTTCCTATTCCCCGCTGCTGCCGGTTCAAGAAACGATCATTTTGATCGACGTCCCCGCTGCTGAAACAGTACGGCCGTATCGCCGGGCCGCTTTCCGTTTGAATGTGTTTCACATGGGAGGCGAACGGCCGCCCGAAAGCTACCATTTTTCGCAGCGCGAGCTTTGTATCGGGCGTGCTGAAACGAGCGGCCTGCGCCTGTGGACGCCGCTGTGTCTGGTCAGCCGCCATCATGCGGCCTTGTATCAGGTGGCAGGACGCTGCTGGGTCGTGGATAATCACAGCCGCAATGGCACGTGGCACAACGGACAACCGGTACGGGCGGCGGTGGCCACCGTGCTGGCGGACGGCGACGAACTGCTTATCGGTGACTTTCAAATCACATTTCGCCAGGTACAGGCAGCGGTTGAGGAAAAAAACAGGAGAGGATACGCTGGTTTTTCCTACACCCGCTCGTTCGACAATTAACCCTCAACACGGACGCCGTGATGTATAAATCGTCTTGTTTATTGCTTCGGGTACGAGCCGGAATCCTGGTGTTGGCCTTGTTCATCGGAAGTATTCCGGCACAGGCAGCCACCGCGTCGCGTCTTGTCGGGCTCGATGCTGATCTTGAACTGAGCATTGGGCTGGGTGCCGAGGAGGTAACGGTGGGAGAGGTGGTGACGATCAGCGTCGGCGTGCTCAACCACGGCCCCCAGTCGGCGCATACCATTGCGGTACACTATGCACTACCCGAGGGGCTCGTCTTTGTCGGAAGCCGTTTCAGCGATGCGACCGATACCTACGACCCCGAGACGGGAGTGTGGGTCATCGGTACGCTTTCGATGGATCAACTGAGCCCGGTGCCAATGGCGCAGTTGGAAGTGGTGGCGAGGGTGACCGAGGAAGGGGTGTCGCAGCATACCGCCGAAGTGATCACCTCCAGCCATACCGACCCCGACTCGACACCGGCCAATGGCCTTCCGGGCGAAGATGATCAAGCGACCGCCCTGCTCACAGCCCAACTGGCAGGCGAGTTGGATGTACAGCTTTATCTGGAAGCGCCGGGCATTCCGGTCGTTCCAGGCGAAGCAGTTACCTACACCTTGCATTACCTCAACGCAGGCCTTGCCGCCACAGGCGTGGTGCTTCAGGAAACGCTCCCGGTACATACCACCTTTGATGCTTCTGGCAGCACGCCGGGGTGGACGCCCATCGGAAATGACCAGTACCAGCTTGCATTGGGCGACCTGGAGGAAGGGGCCTCCGGAACCGTTGTTTTTAGAGTACAGGTCACGGACAACCTGCCAGCAGAGGTGGCCGCGCTAACCAACACCGCCGTCATCGCCGATGATGGCAGCCAGGGAGCGGATGCGACACCATCGAACAACGAAGCCGTTGTTGTGACACCGCTCGCCCGTGATGCCGATCTGTCGGTGACACTCACAACGGATCAGTCGGCGGTTCCGGTAGGAGAAGAGGTCACGCTGACGCTGACGGTGGCCAATGACGGCCCTACGACGGCAACAGGGGTGGAAATAGCCGTGATGCTGGCCGAAGGACTGACGCTCGTTGCATATACCGGAGCCGGAAGCTACCACGAGGCGCTGGGACAGTGGACCGTGGATACAGTACCTGTGGGAACAACCCATTCACTTGAGCTCCGGGTCGAGGTACGAGGAGCAGGTCAGCAGCACGGGGGGGTGTTCATTCGTGCTGCTGATCAGAGGGACCCCGACTCGGAGCCAGGTGAAGTAACCACGGGCGAGGATGATGAAGCGTCGCTTGTGGTGGAAGGGGTACTCGCAAACCCCTCTCCTGAATCCCCCACGAACGGGGCAACCGTGATGGAGGCAACGGTGGAGCTTACATGGCAGGCCGTGGCAGGTGCCGCCCAATATAATGTGCAGGTAGCCGTGGCGGGTGCTGCATTTCAAGACCCCGTCTTTTCCGAAACGGTAGAAGGTGTTGCCGTTGAGGTTGGCGGTTTGGCCAGCGATACGCACTATGAATGGCGCGTCCGTGGCGTGGCGGGGGTTGTGGAGGGGCCGTGGTCAGACGTATCGACGTTTACCATGAGCGATGCCAGTGTAGGGGTTGAAACGGAGGGCGTCGTGGCCCGCCCCTACCTGTTGACGCCCGCGTATCCCAACCCCTTTAACCCGGAAACAACGATTCAACTCACGGTGCAGCAGGCGCAGGATCTGACCGTTGTCGTGTTCGACATGCAGGGCCGTCAGGTGGCGGTGTTGCATCGGGGTGTGGTGAGCGCAGGGTCGAGCCATGTGTTTCAGTGGCGTGCGGGAAACCTCCCGTCGGGGTTGTACTTCATCCGCGTGGTGGGCGAAAAATTTGTCGAGACACGCCGGGTCACCCTCATCAAATAGCATACGTTGCCCTCTCATGCTTTTCTGTGCCATGCCGTTTCCCGCGCGCGAAACCGCCATCGTGATCGACTGTCATGCCGCGGAGGCTGTGCCGCCACAAGGTAGTGCCGCTTTCCGTTTGAATGTGGTGCACATGGGAGGCGAACGGCCGCCCGAAAGCTACCATTTTTCGCAGCGCGAGCTTTGTATCGGGCGTGCTGAAACGAGCGGCCTGCGCCTGTGGACGCCGCTGTGTCTGGTCAGTCGCCATCATGCGGCCTTGTATCAGGTGGCGGGACGCTGCTGGGTCGTGGACAACCACAGCCGCAATGGCACGTGGCACAACGGACAACCGGTGCGGGCGGCGGCGGCCACCGTGCTGGCGGACGGCGACGAACTGCTTATCGGTGACTTTCAAATCACGATTCATCTGGTTCATCCGTGTGCCGCGACGAATGAGCCGAAAAATGTGCGCAGCGCCCTTAAACACGATGGCTGAATGAAAACCAATACTTGTGCTCCGGGCCGGGGTAAAAGGAGACTTGGTGCGGTGGGGGGATTTACCGTGCCGAGGACAAAGGAGGCCACGGCCCGGAGCCAAGTGATCCCCTGGCAGAGAGGGAAGCATTGGTTTATTGGCGGATCTGCTCATAAACGCTGCCCGCGAGGGTAGCTGCGGTCAGCGGGCAACCCTACCTGCCCTACGGCATGCGGGACCTCGCTTGTTGAAGCTATGGTCCCGCTGCCCTGACCGTCCGCCAACGACCTACGCTTGAGGATACCGTCTGATAGTATTTCTCCTTTCTTCAAACGCGTCGCTTTTGTAGATTGACGGCACGCCGGTATATCGCGCTTCGAAATCCCGTTGTATGCCTACAAAAGCCAACGACATATCGCCTCGTCGATCCGCCATTCTTAAGGTGCTGCAAGAAGCAGGCGAAGCCCTTTCTATCCGAGACATCGTTGCACGGACGGAACTGGGGTACAACAATGCACGAACCGCACTCTCAGAGATGGTTGCGATGAAGCTGCTGGTTCGGGTCAACCGGGGCATTTATGATTTACCAGAACGGGCTGTCACGCCAGAAACGGTGTCGGGTGAAAGCACCCTGCAAAAGATCCTGTTCAACCAGCAAATCCTGAAGGTGCTGCTGAACATCGTGATCACCAACAAAGCGCTGATGGAGGCGCTGCTGCTGGGGCAACAAGAAATCATCAGCGCCCTTCGCAAACTGAACGCCGGAGCCGAGGAAAACGAGGAGACCATCAAACACCTCGAAAACATTTTTGCGGAGCGTGTGGAGTGGCACTTCGACATCGCCGCGCAAAAAGTCGTGGAGCAATACACCAAACTCCCGCCCGAAGTCCTGCACGTCCTTGTTACGCCGCTGGCCCGCGATAAGGATACCGTCTCCAGCAAATCAACGGACGTGCAGGCCAAAGGCAACCGACGCAGCAAGCGGCGGGTACGCTAACCTCACGGTAAATCATCATCGAATAGGGCAAAGCCCGGCTCTCCGCGTCGGGCTTTTTTATTGCGGCGACGTGTAGGAATGACAAGGGGTTAGGGGGCGAGGCACGGAGTTAATCTCCCATATAATGACGTCACCCACTTGTCACGATGGTGTATTTATGGTATCTTTCACGCCCACCCACGGTGTTCCCCCCAATGGTGTCACGTTTGCCGATGCCTGGTCCTGCGGGACCCCCATTTTTTTCAATGCCTGTGTTTTTTGTGATGGCGTGTCCCCCGCTGCGCATCCTGCGAGGACTTTCCTCCCTGCTGCTTTCTGGATTCGTGTTGGCGTTATTTCCGTTCTCCGCTTCTGCCCAGTCCAATGGGAGGGATGTAAGCGTGGCGTTTCGCGGAATCATCCAAACAGAAGCCAGCTATGGCTGGGTGGATGCGACCGACACCGATGACGACCAGGCCCGCCTTGGCGTGGGGCTTCGGCGAACCCGGCTGCTGGTGACCGCAAGCGCGGGACCCAAAGTAGGCGGGTTTATTCATTTCGATGCGGACAACGGCACCTTTGGGGTGTTGGATGCCTATGTGTCGTACCAGGCAAACCCGAAGCTTCGGGTGCGTGTAGGGCGCATGGCAAGTGCACAGCCACGGGCGTTTATCCTTACGCCGGTAGTGGCGATGGACGCCACCGAGCGGGCAGCCGTAGCTTTGTTATGGCACGGCGGTACGCTGGGGTCGAAAGCGCGTGATTTTGGCATCGACCTGCGGTACCGCACCGCGCAGGCCGAAGTCATCGCCTTTGTGCATAACGGTGATGGCAGCTTCGACCGCCTGCGTAGCAACTATCAACCAAACATCGTTGGTGATGTCACCAGTGGTGCCGAATGGGGCGTCGAAGATATGGCCGCAAGTGGCTATGCGGCCTTTTTCCCGAAAAGTGTGCCGGGTCTGGAAATCGGTGGGTTTGTGGGATACAACGGACGGAAAAACCCCAATACGGCAGTGGATGGCCAGGGCCGTGACTACTTTAGTTATGCAGGCCATGTGTACTGGGGCGCGGCCCCCGGCAGCCAGCCGATTCGGCTCAAGGCCGACGTGATCGGGGTACAATATGAGGCATTGAGTGGTGTCCCCACGCAGCAGACGCTGGGGCTTTCAGCGCTGGGAGCCCTGGCGGTGCACCGGGCAGCAGAGGTGTTCGGACGCGTAGAGACCTACGACGCTGACCTCGATGCCGACAATGCCCGGTTATTCTTCATCACCGCCGGAGTGAGTTTCAGCCTCAGCAAGCTGCGGGGCCAGCCCTATCAGCAGGAGCGCCTCACCTTTGGCTACAACCTGAGGCTTTCGGATGAAGACGAGGCACCAATGCATCACCTCGCCATCCTCCAGCTTCAGCTAAATTTTTAATCCGCCACGCGGCGCGGCGGATATCGACGACACATTCCATGACACATTCCAGGTTGAGGAAACCATCATGTTAGCAAAAACATCCGCAGCCACCCTCCATGCGGAAATGGACGACGGGTCGCTGCTCGGGAAGCTAAACAGCCAGTGGCATGAAAAAGCACTGTGGGCCTTTATGGTCATTGTGCTGGCCCATTGGGCGGAGCACCTGTTTCAGGCCTTCCAGATTTATGTGCTCGGATGGCCCGTGCCCGAATCCCTCGGCATGCTGGGCATGGTGTATCCCTGGCTTGTCAAGAGCGAATTGATGCATTATAGCTATGCGCTGGTGATGCTGCTGTGCATCTGGTTTCTGCGCAAAGGCTTTGTGGGTCAATCCTACACATGGTGGATGATTGCGTTCTGGATCCAGTTCTGGCATCACATCGAGCACTTTCTGCTGCAAGCGCAGGCCCTCGTGGGTGCGAACCTGTTCAACGCGCCCGTGCCGATGAGCATCGTGCAACTCATCATTCCGCGTGTGGAATTGCACCTGATCTACAACTCGCTTGTGTTTATCCCGATGGTCATTGGCATGTACTACCACATGTTTCCCAACAAGCAAGACGCGGCCCAGATGACCTGTAGCTGCGCCGTGAAGTCGCATGTAGCGGCGCTCCAATAAGGCAAGGTGAGCATGCAACAGTTTTTGATTCGGTCCGGCTATGGTGCCGGGATGTGGCTGGTATTGCTCGGGTTGGTTCTGGCGGGGTGTGGACGCGGCAACGACGCCACCGCAGCCATCGAGCTTACCATGGTAGAACAAGCCTCGCCGCACGTCGGACCCGCCACGGTACGTTTTCGGCTCGATGATACACAAACGGGCCAGCCTGTCACAGGAGCCGCGATTAAGGTGGAAGGCAACATGACCCACCCTGGCATGGCCCCGTCGTTGGCAGAAGCAACAGAAGTAGCAGCAGGCACTTATGAAGCCGAGATCAACTACACGATGCGGGGCGACTGGTACCTGTTTTTCGACATTCGCCTTGCCGATGGACAGACGCTAACCCGGCAGGTGGACGTGCCCGGGGTGACGGAGTGAAGCGACAACGACGCGCAGGATGTGATGGATAACGCCCCAACAACCACGCCACAGTCGGGCACCGACCTGCTGGAATGGCCGGTCATCGGGCGGTTTCTGCGGTGGCGCTATGCCCGCCCTGCGATGCAACTCCCGCTGTTATTGGGCGCGATTGTGATGGTCGCACACGGTTTTGTTGGGCCGCAACTCGCCCCGCGCAACCTCGCCTCGCTGCTGACGTGGGTCCACTACCGGGGCGTGCTGATTGTGGTGCTGCTCGTGGCGGGCAACTTCTTCTGCATGGCGTGTCCGTTTATGCTCACCCGCGATTGGGCGCGGCGCTTTTTTAAACCTGCGCTGAACTGGCCGCGCTGGCTACGCAACAAATGGCTGGCGGTGGGGCTGCTGGTGGCGGTGCTTTTTGCGTACGAGTTGTTCGACCTGTGGGGCTCGCCGTGGTGGACGGCGTGGCTTATCATTGGCTACTTCGCCGCCGCCCTCGCCGTCGATGCGCTGTTCAAACAGGCGTCGTTTTGCAAATACGTGTGCCCCATCGGACAGTTTAACTTCGCCGCGTCCACCTTTTCGCCGCTGGAAGTGAAGGTGCGCGACACCAACACCTGCGCCACCTGCACCACCGTCGATTGTATCAAAGGTACGCGCCACCCCGACGACCGCGAACTGGTGTTGCAGCGCGGCTGCGAACTGGCGTTGTTTCAGCCGGAGAAGGTCGGCAACATGGACTGCACATTCTGCCTCGACTGCATCCACGCGTGCCCGCACGACAACGTGGGCATCACGACGCGGCTGCCGGGGAGCGAACTGTGGGACGACACGCGGCGCTCGGGCATTGGGCTGTTCTCAAAACGCAAGGATTTGGCCGCCCTCGCCGCGATATTTATGTTCGGCGCGTTGCTGAATGCATTCGGGATGGTGAGCCCGGTCTACGCCGTGCAGCAATGGATCGCGACCCAATTGGGCACGACGAACGAGGTGCCGGTGCTGGCGATTTTGTTTGTCGCGTTGCTCATCGTGGAGCCCGTGCTGCTCATGGGCGGTGCCGCACTGTGGACACGCCGTGCCACCGGGACGCCCGAACCGCTCATGCCCATCATGACGCGTTTTGCCTACGCCCTGATTCCGCTGGCCTGCGGCGTATGGGCCGCGCATTACGGCTTTCATCTGCTCACGGGTTTGTGGACGTTTATCCCGGTCACGCAAGCCGCTTTTGCTGACTTTGGACTCCCGTTCCTCGGCGAGCCGCTGTGGCAGTGGACAGGCTTTTCAACCGGGGCAGTTTACCCGCTGGAGATCGGTTTGATTAGTCTTGGGCTACTTGGTACGTTGCTGGTGGCCTACCGCATCGCCGAGCGAGACTACCCACGCCGTGCCCGACGTGTGTTCATCCCGTGGGCCGTGCTGGTCGTGGTGCTGTGGGCGTCAGCGTTATGGTTGCTCTCCCAGCCAATGGAGATGCGGGGCACCATGCTCGGAGGATAAAATGAAAAGGTGGACGTTCCTGTTCGTGATGTTGCTGGTGGCGGGTTGGCCGCGAACCGTGCCCGTGTGGTCCCATGAAGGACCGCCGTTTCCCATCATCGAAGGGGCGTCGGTGGGGCCGTATGTCGTGGCCGTGTGGACAGACCCCGACATCGGCACCGGGACGTTTTTTGTGGTGATGCAACCCGCCGAAGGGCAGGACTTCATCGAACCGTCGCTGGTGGAGGTTGCCGTGCAGCCTGTCTCGGGGCGATTGCCGTGGGCGTCGTACCCTGCCGAGCCTAAACGGTCGCGCAGCGGCGTGAGCTATTTCACCGAAGTCGCATTTGATCAGGGGGAGTTCTGGCACGTCCGCATCCGCATTGAGGGGCCGCAAGGGGGCGGAGTGCTGGAGTCGGAAGTAGAGGCCACGCCCGACGGCACCATTGGGCCTATTGGCTTGTTGGTGTACGTGCTTCCGTTTCTGGCGGTTGGTTTTTTGTGGTTGAAGGCTTTTTTACGTCGCCGTGAATATGAGCAGCAGACGGCGGCTTCAGGCAGCTAGCGGTTACTTTGCGTCACAAAACCTCCTATCTTTGCGCCCCACCTAACCCCACAAGCATGACCTCACATCGACTGCACTTCCTGCTCGTTTTCGGCGTGCTGTTGCTGGCAGGCTGCGGATCCCAACCGACGTTGCCTGAACCGGGCACCAGCACCTACCTGGAAACCGTGACGGCGTTTTACACGGGTATCTCGGCCATCCAGTCGGGTGAAGACCTGGGGGCGGATGGGTATTTGCAGCAGGTGACAACGCTCGCCCCGGCAGAGCCTGCCGCGTGGGCCAACCTCGGGGTGCTGGCCCTGCGGCGGAACGAACTGGGCGAGGCGGCGACCTACCTCGACCGGGCTGTTGAACTTGCACCCGACGATGGCCCCATCCGGCAACTGCGGGCGGCGCTCTACGCGCAGCAGGGCGACTTCGACGCCGCCATCGCCGAACTGCGCGAAGCTGAGCAATTGGCTCCGAACAATCCTAAAATCCTCTACACGCTCGTTCAGATGCTCCAGCGGCAGGGCACCGAAGGCGGAGAAGCCGACGTGGCTGCGTTGCTGGATCGGTTGCGGACGATGCTGCCCGCGAACCTGCCCATCATGCTCGAACGGATACGCATCGCAGCGTTGCAAGGTGATGAGGCCACGTTTGCTGTCACGCTAGACGCCATCAGGGCGCGTTCGGCCGATTGGCCATCCGAGGCGCGGGACTTGATTCAAACGATTCAATCAACGGCGGATACCAGCCCCCTCGCACAGGCAGGCACGCCCGTCATGTTTCTGCGCAACACCTTGCTCAGCCTGCCCGGCTATCGGCAGGACCTTGATCAGATTCAGACGTCCACAGCACAGGTCGCCGACCTGATCCCGCATTTTGTACGCATGGAACGTCCATCGCCCACCCCAGCGTCGGCGGATACGGTGTTGGCGTTTGTGCTGCAAACTGCTGATGCCGAAGCGGTTCAGTGGCAGCAGGTCGCGTGGATGGGCGAAGACGCGCAACCTGTACCGGCCACCTACTCTGGCAATATCTTGGCAATCGGGGAGCAACGTTTGGGTGGCTTTGAGGCTGGCACGGTAGCGATGGCACAAGGCGATCTCAACTTCGATTATCACACCGACATTGTGCTGGCCGGAGAAACCGGCGTCCGGCTGTATCTCTCCGATTCGACGGGCGTGCTCACGGAGGCGACGGGCGGTTTGCCTGCTGCCCTCCAGCAAAACAACTACACCGGCACCTGGCTGGCGGATGTGGATCTGGAAGGCGACCTCGACATCGTGCTCGGATCCACGACAGGTCCTCCGCTGGTCGCCCGAAACAACGGTGATGGTACCTACGCGCTGCAACAGCCCTGGACATGGGACGGCGGGCTGCGGTCTTTCGCCTGGGCCGACCTCGACGCGGACGGTGATCCCGACCCGGCGATGGCGGGCACCAACGGACAACTCGGCATCTGGAGCAACGAGCGGCAAGGGCAATACCTGCCCGTCGAACTGCCCTCGCCCGAGGCCGCCGTCCACGCCCTGCACGCCACCGACCTCGACGCCGACGGCAGGGTGGAGGTGCTGGCGGGGTTGGCAAATGGCGCGGTTGTTTCGCTCGTCCGAACGGATGCGAATACGTGGACCTTAGAGTCCATCGTGCAAACAGCGGCATCAGAACCAATCTCCTGGCTCACCACTGCCGACCTCGACAACAACGGCATGCTGGATCTAGTCGCTACGGGTGCAAACGCCACAACGATCTGGTTGGCAGCGGGAGACCGTTATCATCCGATCCAACTGGCAGAAGCGCGTGTGCAGGCCGTCGCCGACTTGAACGAGGATGGCTTCCTTGATCTGGTGGGGCAGGACGCTGAGGGCCGCGCCGTGTGGTGGCAGACGACGGGCACGCAGAACTACCGCTGGGTGAAGCTGCTTTTCAGGGCCGCACAGGCCATTGGCGATCAGCGGATTAATGCGTTTGCCTACGGCAGCCGCGCTGAGGTTCGAACGGGGCTGTTGTACCAGCAGCGCGTGGTGGAGAACCCTATGGTGCATGTGGGCCTCGGCACCCATGAGCAAGCCAACCTGCTCCGGGTGATCTGGCCCAATGGTGACATCCAGGCCGAATTCGACCAGCAGGCAGAGGAAACCATTCGTACACCGCAGCGGCTGAAAGGCTCGTGCCCGTGGGTGTTTACGTACGACGGCACGCAGATGCAATTCGTCACCGACTTCCTGTGGCGCTCGCCGCTCGGACTACGCATCAACGCGCAGGAAACCGCCGGGGTGATGACCACGGGCGACTGGGTGATGATTCAGGGCGACCAACTCCAACCGCGCGATGGGAAATACGACATCCGCATCACCGCCGAGTTATGGGAGACCCATTTCTTTGATCATGTGGCGCTGCACGTCATCGACCACCCCGCCGAAACCACGGTGCTCGTTGATGAACGCTTTGCCTTCCCGCCGCCGCCGCTGGCGCTGCATTATACGACCCCGCCGCAGCCTGTCGCCCGTGTGGTAGATGAGCAAGGCAACGACCTGACTGCCCAAGCCCTCTCACGCGATGACCAGCATGTGGGCGACTTTGCGCTGGGGCCGTATCAGGGCGTCGCACAACCGCACACGCTGGAAATCGACCTCGGCGAGGCGGTGCCTGCCGACGCTGGGTTGGTGCTGGTGGCGTTCGGCTGGGTGCGCCCTACGGACAGTTCCATCAACGTGGCGCTGAGCCAGGGTAGCCATGCTCCGCCACAAGGATTGCAGGTGGAGGTGCCCGACGGGCAAGGCGGCTGGCGGGTGTTCCATCCCAACCTGGGCTTCCCGTCGGGCAAGGACAAAACCGTGCTGATTCCCCTCGGCGGTGCCTTTGCCGACGGTGCACCACGCCGCGTGCGGCTACGGACGAACCTCGAAATCTACTGGGATCAGATCCAGTGGGCCGTGCAGCAGTCGGGAGACGAAGTAATCGTACGCACGCTAGCTCCCGAACAGGCCGACCTGCGCTACCGGGGCTTCTCGGCGATGGTGCAGCCGAATCGCCAGACGCCGGAGCGGCCGGTGTATGATCAACTCGCTGGATCGGCACCGCGCTGGATGGACCTCGAAGGCTACTATACCCGTTACGGCGATGTGCGGCCCTTGCTGGATACGGTAGACGACCGGTATGTCATTATGAATGCAGGCGACGAGTTCCGCTTCCTGTTCGACGCGCCGGAGCCGCCACCACCGGGCTGGACGCGAACGTTTGTGCTGGCAGGCGACGGTTGGGTGAAAGACGGCGATTATAACACCGCGTTTTCCGAGACGGTGCTGCCGCTGCCCACCCATGCGTCCGCCGATTATTCAACCCCGCCGACCACCCTGCAAGCCGACCCCGTGTACCAGCAGCACCGCGACGACTGGCTAAACTACCACACCCGCTACGTCGCGCCCACCCGTTTTCATCAGGCCTTCCACACGCCGCCGTTGCCTTGAATGTAGAACGACGGTTATTCCCTGCTATCTTTTCTTCCCCTCCTGGGAGGCAGGAGGGGATCAAGGGGAGGTCGAATCATCAAGCCTTATGTTTTGTTAATCCTCCCCCCAACCCCCTCCTTACTTCGTAAAGAGGGGGAGAAAGCGAGGGTGGCTCAGCCATGACGTCGTGCCTAACATCAAGCGAATTTATTTTTCCTTTCCCCCAATCGGTCTAAAATCGTAGCGCCATGCGTCCTTCGCTTCCTGTTCGTGTGTTTTTGTGGGTGTTGCTGCTCGGGTTGTTGGCGGTGCCGTTTGTGATGCGGCAGCAATCCGCTGCGCCAACGGCGGAGTCGGAGGCAACAGCGGTGGAACGTTATGGCTTCTACCTCCAGGAGGTGTCGGCAGAGGCGGGCATTCAGTTCACGCACGAAGCACCTCTCCTCGATCCCAAGCTAGAGCATATCATGCCGCAGGTCGCCTCGATGGGGGCGGCGGTGTCGGTGGTGGACTTCGACCGCGACGGCTGGCAAGACATTTACGTGACGAACAGCCGTCACGGCACCGCCAACGCGCTGTATCGCAACCTCGGCGATGGCACGTTTGAGGACGTAGCCGCGCAGGTTGGTCTTGCCGACGTCAATCAGGAGAGCACGGGCGTCTCGATGGGGGCAGTATGGGGCGACTACGACAACGACGGCTTCGAGGACCTTTTCCTCTACAAATGGGGACGCTCCGAGCTATTTCACAACGACGCCGGGCAAGGCTTCACCCGCGTCACGGAGGGCACCGGGCTGCCCGCGTGGGCCAACATCAACGCAGGCATCTGGTTCGACTACGACAGCGATGGCTTCCTCGATTTGTTCTTTGGTGGCTACTATTCGGAAGAACTGAACCTGTGGGACCTGGAAGACACCCGCATGATGCCCGAGAGCTTCGAGTATGCGCAAAATGGCGGGCGCAAATACCTGTTGCGCGGGCATGGCGATGGGACGTTCGAGGACCAAACCGCCCTGCTTGGCCCTGAAACACACCGCTGGATGATGGCTGCTGCTGCGGTTGATCTGCGCGGTACGGGATACCCCGACCTGTTCGTTGCCAACGACTATGGCGTAGACGAACTGCTGCTGAATCAGGGCGGCGATGGATTCGTGGCAGCAGGCGAAGACGCCGGGATTGGCTTTACGCCCAAGAGTGGCATGAACGTGGCCTTTGGCGACATCCTGAACCAGGGGCAACCCGCTATTTACGTCAGCAACATCACCGAAAGCGGCATCCTGATGCAGGGCAATAACCTGTGGGTGCCGCAGCCGTCGGCGGAGGGCACACTGCGCTACCAGAACCTGGCCTCGGCGATGGGCGTGGAGCAGGGCGGTTGGAGCTACGGAGCACAGTTCGGCGACTTGAACAACGATGGCGCGCTGGATCTTTTCCTGACCAACGGCTACGTCTCCGCCGACCGCAAGGCGAGCTACTGGTACGACTTCTCGAAGGTGGCGGGGGGCAACAGTTCCATCATCGGCGATGCGCGGCACTGGCCCGCGATGGAAGGCCGCAGCCTTTCGGGCTATCAGCAGAAGAAGGTGTGGCTCAATGATGGCGTGGGGCGGTTTCAGGAGGTGGCGCAGGCCGTTGGCGTGACCCACACCACCGACGGGCGCTCGGTCGCCTTCGCTGATTTGTGGAACCGGGGGGTGCTGGATGTCATCGTGGCGCACCAGCGCGGCCCGCTGATGGTGTATAAAAACCAGGCCGCTGAGACAGCGTCGTGGATCACGTTCGACCTCGAAGGGCAGGGCAGCAACCGCAGCGCCATCGGGGCGACCATCGAACTGCATTGGAACGGGAAGCAGCAGGTCCAGACGGTGCATGGTGGCAGCGGCTTTTGTGCGCAGAACCAACGCCGCCTGCACTTTGGCCTCGGCCCGAACGCGCAGGTGGAAAAAGCCGTCGTGCGCTGGCCCTCGGGCGTGGTGCAGGAAATTCCCGCCCCCGAAGCCGGACGTCACCATGCCATAAAGGAATCAACTGGGGCGTCTGCTTGAGCCGGTATTTTATATGCTTGGTACACCACAGCCATATTTAATGTGTCATCTCGACGAGCATAGCGACGAGAGATCTCCCAACTTATGCGATTTGCTATTCGTCAGAGTGGGAAATCTCTCACATGTGTTCGTGATGACACGGGAAAAGTAAAGAGCGAACATTCACCCAAACGCGCCCCGGCGCAACCACCATTCATGAGCGTGCGCTTGCCGTTTAAATACGACCGCCGGTTTACCGCCCCGCTGTTCATCACCGGGATCTTGTTGGGCGGGCATATCTCGTTTGGCATCCTCGAAGGCTACGAAAAAACGCTGCTGGCCATTGCTGCTGCCATTGTGGTGGAGGTGGTGCTGAGCAAGCTCGTGCGCGGGACGTGGCCGCATCTGGCGAGTGCCTACATCAGCGGCATCAGCGTCGGCATCCTGATCCGCACGCCGTATTTCTGGCCGTTTGCGCTGTGCAGCGCCCTGACGATCACGTCGAAATACACGCTGCGTTTTCGGGAGCGGCACCTGTGGAACCCGTCCAACTTCGGCATCTGCGCGATGCTGTTTCTGGCTCCCGATGCCGTGGCCCACCTGAGTATCCAGTGGGGCAACAACCTGTGGGCGATGCTGGTCATCTGGATCCTCGGAAGCATCATCATCTGGCGCATCAAACGCTTTCACATCTGCGCCACCTACGTCGTCGGCTTCTTCCTGTTTGCGTGGCTCCGCACGATGTTCACCGGCGACAGCTTCCTTGCCGAGATTGCACCCATCACCGGGCCGATGTATCAGCTCTTTGTCTTCTTCATGATCACCGATCCCAAGACGACGGTGCGGTCGAAGGTGGGGCAGAGCCTCGTGGCATTCGGGATTGCGTTTGTCGAGATGGTGCTTCGGATGGGCGAGGTGGTGCACGCGCCATTCTATGCGCTGTTTATCCTCGGGCCACTGGCGCTGCTCATCGAGATGGGTATGGAGGCGCGGAAAAAATCCGCCAATCCCGAAAGTACCGATGCGCCCGTTCCGGCAACGCCTGGATGAGCGGCTAAAACCGCGTGTTGACGATGTTGGTGAAGTTGGACCCAAACGTGTAGGACAGCCCCACCGACCCAGAAAACTCAAAGTCGGTGGCGAGTTCGCGTTGTTGCAGAAGGATTTCTTCCAGCGAGGCGTCGCCGAGGGGGAGCGAGAGTTGGTCCTGGATCATCTCGAACTCGCCTTGTACGTTGAGGGACAACCCTTCGAGCAACCGCACCGAGAGGACGCCGAAAAACTCCGCGCGGCGTTTGGAGAAGTCATGGAAGAAGTGAGAGCCTTCGAGCCCTGCATAAATCTCCCCCCACGGCTGCCGGATAGCCACGGACGCGGCTAATCGCTGGTTAAGCAGGGCCTCTTGCGTCTGGTGGAAGATGGTTTCTTCGAAGTATTCGACGTAGGAATAACCGAGGAGGTACACCACCGTGATGGCCCGGCGGGTGGCCTCTTCATAGGGCAACAGGCTGTATTCAATGCCCGGTGCCACCTCGCCCCGGTGTCGGATGTTCTGGTCGTTGCGTGTGACATATTCACCAAACAGCCCTGCCGACCAGTGCGCTCCCAGGCTACGGATGGCATAGCTCTCGAACCCATGCCGCGAGATGCTGCTTCGGACATCGGCCTCGCCGTCCCGCTCGATTTTTATGAGGTCGTAGTTAAAATACGGGCGCAGCCGCACCTTCCAATCCTCTGTGACATGATCGGCGAAGAAGCCCCAGCGCGAGTCGAACACCGTCTGGTTGGATTCCAGTTCGAGCTCGATATCCCCCACGTAGGCCCTGAACACCCAGTGCTTCCACGGGTCCTGGAGGTCTTGAGGGTTATCGGTTGTATTTGCTCCTGCGTGGGCAAAGGTGAAGTCAGATACGGGATCTGTCTGTACCACAAACGGGACCAAGCCGAGCCGGATAGCGGCATTGAGCGCGTCGCGGCGTTCATCATTGGTGGCATTGCGTTCGACCACTTGGTCGAACGAATACGTGATGCTTTCAAAGTCGCCCCGACCTAAAAACGATAGCTGGTACAGCCGCCCGTTGCCGCCCGTGCCTTGCCCCGTGATAAACAGGTGCACATCGGCCTGTTCGGGGTCGCGTACGTAGTGCA
>JAUIDY010000076.1 GCA_030428385.1 Rhodothermia bacterium
CTTCGCACGGAGCATCAGGTCATGGTCGATCTGCTCCAGCAAAAAGGGCCGCAGTTCGTGTTCAATGTTGACGATGTCCTGAATCTTGTAAATAAACCACGGGTCGACCTTGGTGACATCGTGCACCTCTTCGACGGACGCGCCGAGCTTGAGGGCGTTGCGGATCTGCAGCGTGCGGTCCCAGTAGGCTTTTTTGAGCCGGTCGCGCACTTCCTGACGGCTGGCGTCTTCGCGGTCGGCGCCCAGCCCGGCGTAGCCAATTTCGAGGCTCTGCCACGCTTTTTGCAGGCTTTCCGGGAACGTCCGGCCAATCGACATCACCTCGCCGACGGCTTTCATCTGTGTCGTTAGTTCTTCATCCACGCCTTCGAACTTCTCGAAGTTGAAGCGCGGGATTTTGGTGACCACGTAGTCAATGGCGGGCTCGAAGCAGGCGCTGGTGGTGCCGGTCACCTCGTTGGGCAGCTCGTCCAGCGTATAGCCAATGGCAAGGCGGGCGGCCACCTTGGCAATCGGGTAGCCGGTGGCTTTGGAGGCTAGCGCCGATGAGCGGGAGACACGCGGGTTGATCTCGATGGCCACCATGCGCCCGGTGGCAGGCTCGATGGCAAACTGCACGTTGCAGCCCCCCGCAAACGAGCCAATGGAGCGCATCATGCGGATCGCCGTGTCGCGCATGTGCTGGTACTGCTTGTCCGTCAGCGTCTGCGACGGGGCCACGGTCACGGAGTCGCCCGTGTGCACGCCCATCACATCGATGTTTTCGATGGCGCAGATGATGATGACGTTGTCGTTGGCGTCGCGCAGGAGTTCCAGTTCGTACTCTTTCCAGCCGAAGAGACATTCTTCGATGAGCACTTCGTGCACGGGCGAAAGCTCCAGCCCGCGCGTGACCTTGCGGTCGAACTCATCGTGTGTCCACACGATGCCGCCCCCGGCACCGCCTAGCGTAAACGACGGGCGTATGACGATGGGGATGCCGCCCAACTCCTGCGCAATCTCTTTGGCTTCGAGCAGGCTCCGGGCCACGCGGCTGCGCCCCTGGTCCACTCCAATTTTTTCCATCAGGTCGCGGAACTGCTGGCGGTCTTCGGTGATGCGGATCGCGTCGATGTCCACGCCGATGACATGGATGCCTTTTTTGGCCCAGAAGCCTTCCTGATGCAGCACGTCGGCGAGGTTGAGCGCGGTCTGACCGCCCATGGTAGGCAGCACGGCATCCGGCTTCTCAATCTCAACGATCTCCTTGATCGACTTCGGCGTGAGTTCTTTGAGATACACCTTGTCCGCCATCATCGGATCGGTCATGATGGTGGCCGGGTTCGAGTTGACCAGTACTACCTCGTAGCCTTCGGCACGCAACGCGCGACACGCCTGACTGCCCGAGTAATCGAATTCGCAGGCTTGGCCGATGATGATGGGGCCGGAGCCGATGAGGAGGATCTTGTGGATGTCGGTGCGTTTGGGCATCTCGGGCGGGTGGCTGGCGGATGTGAAGAGCGGGCGGACGGGCATGTAGCAGGTGCGTGGAACCGGCTCGCAAAACCGCGTCGGTGTATGACAGAACGGCTTGTTTTGTTCGCACGAAAGGTGGGTTCTTTGCAAGAATACACGTTGACTTTAAGAAACCCGGTGTGCTTCTTGGTGCCCGGCTTTTCATAAACCCCCGTTGTGATGCGTTTTTTGCTGTTGTTCCTGTTCGTGGGCCTGTTCTTTTCTGAAGGGTACGCCCAGCAAACCCTGTATCCATCGAAAGACAACACCTTGTTTGAGACCGCAGATGGTGACCGCAGCAATGGGGCAGGCGAACATCTATTCGTAGGCATGTCCGGCGCGTTGCAAGACAGGCGGTTTCGTACCCTCCTGGCCTTCGATGTGGCGGGCACGGTTCCCGCTGGTACGGTCCTCGACAGCGTCCAACTCCGACTCACCGTGACGCGCACGATTGCCGGTGCACAGAACGTACAGGTGCATCGGCTGTTGGCCGACTGGGGCGAAGGGGCGTCGGTGGCACCGGGGAACCAGGGCGGCGGTGCCCGGCCCGACACCGACGATGCCACGTGGCTGCACACGTTTTTCGACACCGCCTTCTGGCAAACACCCGGCGGCGACTTTGTGCCCGATGTCAGTGCGGAGCAACTCGTCGGAGATGACGGAGCCTATGTGTGGTCCTCGGCTGCACTGACTGCCGATGTGCAGGCCTGGCTCGATGACCCCGTGGGCAACTTCGGGTGGATCCTGGTGGGCAACGAAGGCGAAGAAACGACGGCCAAACGCTTCGGCAGCCGCGAGCAAGCGGCGGAAGTCAACCGCCCCCAACTCGTATTGTATTACGACAACGCCACAACCACGGACGAACAGCCCGGGCGCAGAACAGCCCGTCTCTCAGGGAATTATCCCAACCCGTTTTCTACGCAGACTACCCTCACCGTTTTGCTGGATCAGCCTCAACCCGTAACACTCACCGTTTTCGATCTGCTGGGGCGCGAAGTCACGACCTTGCTGGATGGTGTTTACCCAGGCACCCAGCAGGTTGTGTTTGACACGGCTGCGTTGCCAGCAGGAATTTACGTGGCCCGGCTACAAACGGCCGAAGGTTTTGACACCCAGGTGTTGGTTCGCCACTGATATTCAAAGGTGGAGGCGAAGGTGACGCAGTTTGGGAAGAGACCGAAGTAGGCGCGTTCATCGGCGTCAATGGTTTCCCCGACGCGCTCGCTGAGGATGAACGGTTGTGCCTGAGCCAGGGTACAGTTTACTCCAAGAACAAGGAGGACACAAAAAAACAATCGTCTCATTCAAGCAGAAGAAGAGCGAGGGAAATGGGGTGCTGCTTGAAAAAGTTGACGCAGGGTGCCCAACAGGAAATGGGGTGAGAATGATACGGGTAGTGAATCCCGCTTGACGTAGCTACAAGGGGATGCACCCTTCAGACAGTGTAAGAAAATGACGGACATCAGCGGTTCCTGCGATCTTACAAACCAAGGTGTTTCCGGCCTATAGGCCATGAATCGAGAGGTTCGGAACTTGCAGGCGAGTCAAACAAAACCGTAGGTCTCTCATGGCTTCTGCCCACATCTTCTTTCGCGATCTCAATACCTTGTCTGCTTCTTCTTTCTGGGAGCGCCGTCGCCTGTGCAGCACCTTGCTGGTTATGATCACCCTGGGCATCTGTTTGGTTCACTTTGTGTAAACGTATTTATTCATTGAGGCCTTTATTTGTGCGGTCGCAGCCTATTCTTTCTGGCTGCGACCGTTTTATTATTCGTTGACGAAAAAGCAAGATGGGGCCAGCAGCCGAAGACCAAAGCGAGCGGGGCCGCCCTCAACAACCCCTTCGCCACAACGGCTGCTGACCCCAATGGAACCAGCGGAGCGCAAGATCACCTTGCGAACCCCGGGGGATTAGTGGTTTATGTTATCTACCTTCGCGTCGGCCACATCGCCTTTTTTGGACCGCGTTAAGGCAGCCACAATGCCAACCCCTACCATGATGAGCGAGGTGGCAATAATCCATTGTTGCCCCAGCCCAAGGGCGTGCAGGGCATAGACGATCCCTGCCGTGACGACGAGATAACCGACCATGTAGATGGCGAAGTTGGAAGACATGAGCATGGTGTATTTGATGGAAATAGAAAGGGCGGTTGGCCGAAGATCAGCGGACCGGAGCGGTACCACGAAACACGATGGCTCGCTTGCTGCCACGATTTCAGCGTGTGCATGAAGGCAAAGGGGTGCTGCCAACAGGAGACAGACACCCCTCGCCTTGATGCCAACGTAGCGGCTATGTCTATCGCTCAGGGGTGGTTACTACGCGACGGTATTGGCTACCGTCTACCTTGGTGCTGCCCATCGCGACGTTGCCATCGGCGGCAATGCGGTCTTGCGCAATACCATGAGCTATATAGAGGTCTTGCACGGCGCGGGCACGGTCCATCGCCAGGGCTTCACCGCCTCGTTCGTCGGGCCCCGCCATGCCGGTGAGCAATACGCCGAGGGTGGGGCACTGGGCCAGCACTTCAGCATTGTCTATCAGCCGCTCTTCGCCTTGGGTCGTAAGGACGCTGGAGTTGCGGTCGAAAAACACCACATTCATCTCAGTGATGGTGGCGCAGAAGGCCGGTTCATACACCGTCACGGTTAAGGTGCGGGCTTCGTTGTCCATTCCGGCTTCATTTGCCAGATTGAGCGAGACCATGTAGGTACCGGGTTCCGTGAACGTGTGCGTCGGCACGACATCGGTTGAGGTGGTGCCATCGCCAAAGCTCCAGCTATAGGCTAGCGGTGCATCGCCCAGCACATCGGCAGCGAAGGTAACCTCGGTTTCGGTGTCGATCACCATCGGGTTGGCGTTGATGGCGTTGATCTGTGCAGGCACCGGTGGGTTGACCACGGTCACCAGCATGGTTTCCGTGTCTTCGCTGCCGTCATTTACAGCCGTGAAGGTCACGGTGTACGTACCGGGAGCCTCGAAGGCGTGCGCCGACACAAGCCCATTGCTCATCGACCCATCGCCAAAGCGCCAGGTGTAGTTTAGCGGCGGCGTGGCGCTTTCGAGGTTGGTAGTTGCGGCAAACATGCCGGGTTCGCCCACTTCAAGCATGGCCGGGCCTTCGATGGCGAATACGTCAACGGCCACAAAGGGGCTGCGGAAGTTGTGCTTCAGGCCCAGCGTGATGGCGTTCAGGAGGTCCACATCGCCAAAGCCCTGGTCATTCTGTTGGTCAATCGACATGTCGTTCAGGCTGATGTGGGTATTCCAGCCCATCAAGAGGGAGGTGCGGTTGCTGAGGGCCACATCCAGCCCGAGTCCGGCAGAGGGACCATACGCCCAGTTGTCGGTGAGGCGGTCCGCGCTGCTGTACGATGCAAACGCACCAGCTTCCACATAGGGCGCGACACGCCAGACATCGCCTTGCACCGTATAGCGTCCATTCAGAACGGCTGTGTGGCGCAGGGTGTTGATGCGTTCATACTGGTTGATGGCATCAGCGGTCTGGAAAACAACCGGGTAATCGCCCAGCTGATAGCCCACACCTACGCCGAAGTTGGAGGACACCTGATAACCGAGTTCGGCGCCCAGGGTAAAGGGGATCTTGCTGTTAAACTCGTAGGCATCCAGATTCAGGTTAAAAGGGGATTGTTCGTTGTCGCCCAGGTAGCTCGACAGGCCAAAGTGCTGGCGGATGTAGACGCCTTCGCTGGAGCGCAATGACTGCGCATGGGCTTCGAGGGTGATGCCGCAGGCCAGCAGGGCGACCAGCAACAGGGTCCAGAAGGAAGGTTTTATATATCGCATAACGAGGTGTTCGGTTGGTTCGAGAAAAGAGGAAGGGCCGTCGGCTCATGGGTTTTAAGCGGGACGAAGCCTTCGGGTGAAAGCACCAAGTGAGAACTCCTACTTGGGGCAAGTGCCAACTTAGATGGTGCGGTCGATGTCTGCCTTGATTTCGCTGGCCTTGCGGTCAAGCTGGGCAAACGCTTCGGCGAGTTCATCGCGCAGTTCTTCAAATTCTTCTTCCGAGGCGTTTTCAAAACGCTCCCAGTCGTCGGCCAGGTTGGCGCGGGCCTCATGCAATTCGGCAAGGGCTTCTTGATATTCCGCACGGGTGTCAACGGCTGCTTCGTCTATTTGCTGATCCAGCGCTTCGATCTGGCGGTCGAGTTCCGTGATTTCGTCCTGGGCGGCGGCCCGGAAGTCTTCACGGGCTTCAATGGCTTCAAAGCGTGCTTCGGTGAGTTTGGCGTCGAGCGCACGCATTTTTTCATTGAACGAGGCGCGGGCATCCTCAAATGCTTCCTCCGTTTCATATTCCGCCTCGCTCAATTCCCGGGCGAGTCCGTCGCGCTGCTGGCGCAAATCGGCAATGGTTTCAGCCCAGGCTTCGCGGGTTTCTTCGCCCGCATGGTCGAGTTTCATTTCTAGCCGATCCAGTTCGTTGCCTGCTTCGTTTAGATGGGCCCGCAGGTCGGCCCGGAAGGCATGGAAGGCATCGTCGAGCTGTTCCGCAGCGGATTCAACGTTGGCTTCAGCCTGTTCCTGTTCTGCCTCCGTACAGGCCGCAAGGCCCAGCGTGAGCAAAAGGGTGAGTAGAATCATGGGCAATCTATTCAACATGGTAATGGACATTGCTGGTGAGTAGAAAAGCATGCCCTCGGCGCTTCCGAAGCTGGATGAATGGCGAAGCTGGATGAATGGCTTCTAGAAAGCGCCGAGGGTCAGCTGAATACGTTCGTCAAGCGATCACACGCTTACCCGCAATCAGCGAGATCACGAAGAGCACAAGGAAGATGACGAACAGAATCTTTGCGATGCCTGCAGCGGCACCAGCGATGCCACCGAAGCCAAGCACAGCGGCGACGAGTGCGATAATAAAGAGGGTTACAGACCAACGTAACATGGTAATCTCCGATTGATGGACAAATGAAGTGAGGGCGCTTTCCGGCGCCGGGTGCGGGTGCCACTGAGGCATGCCCGATGGCTCAAACGTGCTGCTTGATGGTGCGGGCCAACGCATCAATCTTGCGACGGATGGCTGCGCGGTCTTCGCCTGTTTTCTCCTCAATGTGACCTTCTAGCTGGTCCATCTTGCCTTCAAACCGATCCAGGTCATCGTTGGTGAGGTCGCCCCAGGTTTCCTTGACCTTGCCGGTGAATTGCTTCCAGTGTCCTTCTATCTGCTGCTGTGCAGGGGATTTGATATTCATGAGTTCCTCCAGGTAGGTGGATGTCTAATTGCTTGATACCAATATGCCCCATACCCAAGAGGAAGCCCTTACGCATCTTGAGCGTCAACAGGTAAGAAATGAAACCAGAGCGTTGTCCTCTTTTGTCTTACAAAGATGTGGGTATTTATCTTCAATAAATACAAGGGCCTACCTTGGATATCAGGTAGGCCCTTGGATATTAAGCTCGGAATATATGATGCGAGGGGCGAGGTTACCAGGTATACCAGGGTTTGGACCGGCTGCCTTGTTTGACACGAAACGAAAGATATCCCAGTACAGCGCCACCTACCGCCATGAGCACGTCCTTGGTTTCAAGACTCCAGGATTGATGAACCATGTACCGTTCGCCTGTGGTTTTTAACAAGGTGGCACCCGTCGAGAACAACACAATCCAGAGCGGGGCATAGGTTTTCATTAAGTGTTTGGATGGGTGAGCCATGGTCATTTTTTCGAGAATGTCAGCGAGTAGGCGTGAGGATGCGGGGGTGCAAGTACAGGTTAGGTGTGATCTGCACTCCGGTGCGGCTTGATCCAGCCGGTGTACAGGTTGTAGGAGTAAAACCCCGAGAGACCCACAAGAGAAAGTTGACTGAATACAGCAGATGCCAAGCCAAAATCACCTCTGGAGAAGGCCACAAAAATGGTGGCGGCAACCATGTAGAGGGCCGTGGCGGCGAGGATGCCTGCCTTCCGTGTTGGAAGCTCCGCAGGCGGAGTCTCTGATTCTATGTTGGAGGAAGTAGCCATGCGTTGGGTTGGAGCAAGTGAACGAAGACGGATCTTCTCAGGCAGCGGCCTGTGCGGTTGTGGGGTGTTGCCCATGGGACTCAATCTGCACCAGCAAGTCGGCCACCCAGAGGATGTACTGTTGCCGGTCTCGCTCGGTCATAAACGGGTCGCCGGCATCTAGCATCTTTGCCCGATGCTGCAAAAAGAGATACTGGTTATACCAGGTGGATAAGTGAGGATCGGATATTTTGTCAAGATCCTCATCGGTGCTTTCTTGCAGGTGTTGTCGTGCCTCCGCCAGATAAACAGCCACCCGCTCGGCGAATGCTTCTTCCGTGACCGTGGCGGCCAGTTCCGCTACGACCAGCCAGCGTCTCATCGCATTCAGGTGCTCGGCCACCGCAGGCAGGGCACTTTCCGAAGTCAGATCGGCATCGGCTACGTGGTGCAAGGCCTCGCAATGGTATTGCAGGTGATCCACGGCTTCACGGGTGAGAGGAGAAACACCCGGATGTTGAACATCCTGCTCCAAATCAGTGACAGCCTCACAGACGGAGGGCGGGCTGGGCTGGGACGCAGATTGGCCGCGGGCCGACCGAATCACATTCGTAAGGACAAGCACCCCCAAGACAAGGGGGAGGCACCAGAGCAGAACGTTTTTCATGAGCGTGTGGAGAGTAAAGCCAGGGAAGAAGCAGAGCGGTCACGTGATCTAGGACGATTTTTTCCCGTAGATCAGCATGGCGCTTCCGGCCAGTAAGGAAACCACGCCCAGAACCGGAGAAAGCGGAATCGTTTCTTTGTTTTCTACTTCTGCCTCAAGCGGGCCAATGTCTAGCACCGTCTCTTCGGTGGTGTAGGTGATGCCGCCATAGGTCAGCGAGGCGATGCCAAGGACGATGAAGAGAATGCCGGTTATGATTAAACCTTTCATGACGTTCAGGTATCAGGTTTGGAGAATCGAAAGTGTGCTGCTGTATGCTTCGCAGCAGGCACGTTTCAAAGATGCAGCACCGCCTGATGGAACGTCGTCGGTATTCCGCCGGGGCTTTTGTCAGAACCAAAGGCCACCGGGTGTCCGGTTTTGTCTTACAGAACTTGCGATATCATGCATGCCCGGCCATGAAAAAACGCCCGACGCAGCAAAGGGCGTCGGGCGCTTCGGGTACGCGCGATAGGGAGCTAGCCGAAACTTCAGGGATTAGCAATCCCTGAGGTTGGCAAGGACTTCGGGCACCTTGTCAAACTCCAGACTTTTATCTAAAAAGAAGTCGGCTCCGGTTTTGAGGCACACTTTTTTATAATACGAACCTGCGTGGTTGGTGAGCATCAGGATGCATGTCTCTGGATGGGTACGCTTGATTTGTTTGAGCGCCTGAATGCCACTGCCGGGCATTTCAATATCCAACACCACCACATCAGGATTTTTTTCTGCAACGCCCTCGATGGCGCTTATAGCCGTATCGGCTTCGCCCACAACCTCCGCAAACGACAACGCATTGAGGCGATCCGCCAGTTGGCGACGCAGTGCGGCAGAGTCGTCAGCGAGCAACACACGAAGTGGTTTTTGGGTCGTCATAACTACATGTCTGTCATCTTCTACATTCCGTCTAATTAGTCAGGTTATGAGGGCTAACCCTGGGTACAACACAGCCTCAGATAGCCATGTTATCCATCAATTTCGGAGACGGGAAAATGTGATGTAAAGCGCCTTTGTCACGGCACCGTGTCAGGGTTTGTCTTACAAATCAGGACAGACCCGCGCTGTGACAAACTAGTAATCGTATGGAAACATCAGGACACAGGTTCCAGAAAAGGGATGCACCGGATTAGAAAACGAGCTTGTTCTTGATGGCGTAGTGGGTCAATTCGGCGTTGTTGCGCATGTTCATCTTGTCTAACACCCGCGAGCGATAGGTTCCGATGGTTTTAACGCTCAAAGCCAGCATGTCGGCGATTTCGGAAACCGTTTTGCCGGAGGCGATGTGGCGCAAGACCTCGAACTCACGATCCGAAAGGCGGGCATGCAAAGGGCCATCGTTGTCTTCATGCAACTCCGAGACCAATTCCTCGGCTACGTCGGCGCTGACGTAGCGGCGACCATCGGCCAGGCGGCGGATGGCCTTAACGAGATCGTTGGGGGCGCTGTCTTTGTTTAAATACCCCGAAGCTCCGGCGCGCAGGGTACGCACGGCGAAATGCTGCTCGGGGTGCATGCTGAGGATGAGCACCGGTAGGTCGGGGAGTTCTGCCTGGAGGCTTTTCAGCACCTGAATCCCACTGTCCGTTCCGAGATTGAGGTCGAGCACCACTACGTCGAAGGACCCGGAACGTACGGCCGTGAATACATCATCGGCACACTCTGCCTCAGCAGTGACCTTGATGTCGAGGGTTTGCGAAATGACTTGGACCAAACCCTTACGAACGATGGCATGGTCGTCCGCAACCAAAACGCGAATCATGTGGGCTGTGATTTGGCTTTGAGGAGGGGGACGCGGACGCTAACGGTGGTGCCCCGCCCGGAAGTTCCGTTGATCGCAACGGTGCCATCCCATGGCATCACACGCTCGCGCATGTTGAGCAGGCCCAGCGAGTCAGACGGCTGCATATCTTCCTCGGCGATCCCTTTTCCGTCATCCTGAATGGTCAGCACCAGGTCATCGCCTTCGGTGCTGAGTGCAACATGTACCGACGACGCTTCGGCATGGCGGACCACGTTGGTGAGGGCTTCCTGGTAAATGCGGAACAGCGCTGTAGCAAGGTCCGGGTCAAGGTCTTCGTCATCCACATCCTCAGAGAAGGAGCAGGAGATCCCCGATCGCTGTTCAAATTGCTCGGCCTGCCAGTCGAGCGCAGCCGCCAGCCCGAAGTGGTCCAGCACGCCGGGGCGTAGCTCGTGCGAAATGTGGCGCACCATCTCGATGGTCTCGTTGACATGCTCCAAGGCCTGTCGCATGCGCTCGTTGTAGGCGTCGTCGTCGGGGGCGTGGTCGCGCAGCCAGGTGATGTCCATACGTAGCACCGACATGGCCTGTCCCAACACATCATGCACTTCGCGGGCCATGCGCGTACGCTCTTCTTCCTGGGCTTCATGCAGGCGTTTGGCAAGTTGCCGCAGCTGGTGGCGCGACTTACGCAGGGCCGCTGCATGCTGGACCATGTTGGTTTTGTCATGCAGGGTTACCACGGCCGCCGTCAGGGTGGTTCCGTCATCAGCAAAAATCGGTTCTGTATTGACGGAGATCCACGTGTGGCCGCCTCCCGGTTTGGGGATGCCCATCACTACTTTTTCTGCGGATTGGCCCGTCCGCAGGGTCTCGGCGACGGGATATTCATCGGGCGAGAAGGGACTGCCATCGGGACGAATGGCTTTCCAGTCGGCCAACACCGAGCGTTGCAGCAAGTCGCCTTTTACGGCATGCAGAATTTCGCTGGCTCTCGGGTTAATGGTTTGGATGGATCCGTGGGCGTCAACGAGAATGACCCCCTCAGCCATGGTTTCAATGAGGGTGCGATACCGTTTTTCACTTTCTTGCAGCGCTTTTTGTGCCTGCACCTGATTGGTGATGTCGCGGCCTTCTGCAATCAAAGAAACCACGGTCCCGTCCCCATCGAGGATGGGCTTGAGGTTGAAGTCGATGGGGACATGCTGTCCGTTTGCGCCAATTACGTGCACATCACGACGCACGAAGGTGCCGCTAGCAGCCGTAGCAATGGCTTGGCGTAACCAGGTCTGGGTGGCCGGAGAAATGGTCCACCAATAACACTCCCAAAAGGGTTTATCCAAGACATCCGCTTCTTTTAACCCACCAAAGTCAAGCGCGGCCTGATTGACTTCAAGCAACGTGCCTTGGGGGTCGAGCATGCCGATAAACTGAAAGGTCGAGTTGAAGATGCCCCGGAATCGACGCTCGCTTTGGTTGAGCTTTTGCTCTAGCTTGCGCGCCTCGGTGATATCCTGCACGGTGCCAAACATCACCAGGTCTTGACCATAAAGCTCAACTTCACCACGCACATGTAAAATGCGTTCCTTGCCATCGGCGCGAATGATGCGGTGGCAAAAATCGAACGGCTTGAATGTTTCCTGAGCGGTTTGAAGAGCTGCGTTGATAAAGTCCCGATCTTCGGGGTGATAGAATTGCCGCAGCACATCAACGGGAACGTGGGGTTGTGGAGCCAACCCAAAGATATGAAACAGGGCTTCTCCGGCCGTTACTTCTCCGGTGGTGCGGTTTACCTCCCAGCTTGCGAGCTGGGCAATGCGCTCAGCCCGATTCAGCAGTTGTTCTCGTTCTTTGAGGGCCTGTTGGGCATGAATACGTGGGGTGATGTCGCGCGCGGTAAGGACGACCTGCGGCGCTTGGCCGGGGGGGAGGGGGACCCGGGCAAAGGAAGCTTCCAGGATAAGTAGGCTTCCGTCTTTGTGGGGAATACGGAAGGTTGTTTGGAGCCGCTGGCCGGGTTTTTCTAGCGCTTGCTGAAGGAGCCGCTCGACGGCAGCAGCATCATCGCCATGAAGCACTGCCTGAAGGGAGTGGCCCAGAAGGGGGGCTGGGTCATGCCCAAGGATGTGGGCGACGGCAGGGTTGGCCAGAAGAATACATCCTTTCGCATCCACGACCAAGATGGCGTCAGGCGAAGTTCGGACAACGGCTTCATAGTGCCGAAGCACGATATCATCAGGTACTTCCTGCGCAGTTTGCACAACGAAAGGGCGTTGGGTCATACGCGGCGAGAGGGCGGGTTAATACGTTCAGATCGTTGCGGTGACCTGACAAGGGGATAGAGATGGGTATCTACGTATCACCGCAAGGTACTGGACACAGCCGGGGCGTCAAAGAATCAACGCGCCCGTGACAACTTTTTCCCGGTTGTTTCCGTCGCTTCCTCATGAGGCCTAAGAGGAGGCCCTGCCGTTGGAGGCACCGCTGCCATTGGCGGGCAGCGTGGCAGGCGGAACGGCCAGGGGAGATGCAAGCAAAGGGAAATATTTAGCCGCTTCCTTGCGGTTGTCCACATTCAGCTTGCGCAGGATGTGGTGAACGTGCGTCTTCACCGTTCCCACTTCCACACACAGTTCGTCCGCAATGGCAGCATTGGTGTGACCCTGTGCCACCAGCGCCAGCACTTCCCGCTCGCGTTCGGTGAGGTTCACCCCATCGAGGTTGGACAGGACCTCCTTGCAAAACGTACTCAGTTCATTCACCCGTTTCATCAGGGCGGCTACAACATCGTCGGCCACCTGCGGGGTACCTTGGTGTACCGCGCGGATGGTTTCCAAGAGCGAATCGATGGAATCATGGCGCAACACATAGCCATCGGCCCCGCACTCGATAAAGGCCAGGATCTGATCCTGAATGTCGGGGAGTCCGAGCACCACAACTTGAGCGTCGCGCTTTTTTTCTTTGGCCGCGTGGATGACATCCAGCACGGCTGTTTGGGGCAGCGTGGCACTCACCAACACGATATCTGTGGGGGTGTCATCGAGTTGCGCGCGCACGGCGTCGGCGCTGGTCGTATGGCCCACGATGGTGAAATCCCCTTCGTCTTCCAGTGCCGATTTTAGCACATCCACCATCAGTTGGATCTCATCAACAATAAAAAGGCGAATCATCGGGACGGTCTCCGTTAGCCGTAGAAAAGGCCACATCGCAGGCCAATCAATGCTATGGTGCCGATGCCTGCTCGGTGGCCAACACCACCAACTTACGACCGGGTTGCCTCGCGCGTTTCCGACTCTCAATAACACGAGGCTAGAGGAGCAGGGTTAGGAGGGGGTCTCCTTTTTGAGCAGATACCCTTTGCGCAAAATAGTGAGCAGAAACCGGGGCTTCGTCGGTTCCGGTTCAATCTTGCGCCGCAGCTTGTGCATGGCCAGGTCTACCGCGCGGGTTTCGGTAGGCGAGGAGATCCCCCAGACGTCTTTCAAGAGGCGATGCCGGGACTGTGCTTTCCCCCGGTGCTTGAGAAAATAGGCGAGCAGCCTCCACTCAAGCGGGCTCAGGTGCACCATGTTGTGGGAGGTGCAGGCCACCCGCCGCCACAAGTCCACCCGCACGTTCCCAATAAAATGGGTGGAGGAGCCCGTGGAGGTAGGTTTCAGCGAAGGGGGAAGCGGGGCATTGATTGATGCGTGCGTTTTATTCCAATCCATAGGGGAAACTCAACTTTTTTTAGGGTTCATGCCGTTCAAACTAACCCTTCACCAACGACCTGCGCCTCTATCGCGATAGAGAGAAACGATAGAGAGGGGGATAGATTTTTTATGCATCCAGCCCCTGTGGACACGTTGTAAGACAAAACCGGACACTCCACGCGGCTTGCATCTGACAGGGGCTTGCGCACAAGGCTACAGGTCAACACCCGATGGTGCCGTACCATGAATGACGAAAGCTGTTGTCGGTATTTGTTCGACATCGTGAGCATGTTCTCACTTCCAACCAATCCAGAAAATCCATGTTATTCTTCCATAAATCCGCTAAACCCATTTCCACCTTGCTCATGCTGGTGGCGATTTCGTTGAGCATGACCTTGATGGGGTGTGCCAACCTGAGTAACACCGAAAAAGGAGCCGCTACAGGAGCAGGAGCGGGAGCCGTGGTAGGCGGTGTTATTGGTAAAGTCACTGACAAAGGCACCGCCCAAGGGGCCATTTTAGGAGCCGTCGTTGGTGGTACAGCAGGGGCCATCATCGGTCATCAGATGGACAAGCAGGCCCGCGAACTGGAAGACGAACTCGAAGGCGCTGATGTAGAACGCGTTGGAGAAGGGATTATCGTCACGTTCGATTCTGGTATCCTGTTCGATTTCGACTCGGCCTCGTTGCAAGCCACCGCCCGTGCGAACCTGCGCGAGCTCGCCGAGAGCCTTGATGCCTATGGCAACACCGACTTGATGGTGGTGGGCCATACCGACGCCGTGGGGGATGCGGACTACAACTACCAATTGTCGCAGCAACGTGCACAGGCTGCTGCCAGCTATCTGCGCGGTCTTGGGGTCAGTGGAAGCCGCATCAATACGCTGGGCCGTGGCGAAACCGAACCCGTGGCCTCCAACGAGAGCGACTACGGGCGTCAGCAAAACCGTCGTGTGGAAGTGGCGATTTATGCCAGCGATGAATACCGCGACGAGGTGAGCCACAGCACCCGCTAAGGCACACGTGCAGAAGCACCTTCACCTAACAGGAAGCGGACCGCCGCGTCCGCTTCCTTTTTTATATATCCAACCGACGAGAACTATGAAACGTACGCGCTTAACCCATACACTCGCTAAGGCAACCACTTTATTCGCGTTGCTTGCTGTGCTATCCCTGGGAACGACCGCTGATGCGCAAGCCCAGCGCCGACCCGGAGCCATTGGCATCGGGGGGCAAATCGGGGAGCCAAGCGGGCTCACCGTGAAGGTCTACAATCCCAGCGCCGTCTCGTTTGATGTGCTGGCCGCCTGGGAGTCCGATGACTTCTTTTATGTGAATGGACATGGGATCTACGAACGTCACCTTGATAATTCGGGGAACGTCCACTTCTTTTTCGGACCGGGGGCCTTTGTAGGCTTTCGCGACCGCCCGCGTGACCAAGACGACGATGTGGTTGCGGGGATTAGCGGAACCCTGGGCCTGAACCTGCTCATCGACCGCTTCGAGATCTACGGCCAACTGACGCCGCGGCTAGCCGTCACGCCAAACACCAACGGTGATTTGGGCGGTGGCGTAGGGGCCCGCTTCTATTTCTAGCGTATGCCACAACCAACCGTGCCGGGGCTGGGTTCTTTCGGGAATCTGGCCCCGGTGCGTTTGAGCTATACCCAATTCGAAAATGTATTCAGCGACTTAAACGCTTGTAAATCCTCGAATGGAAATGCTGAAGGTTCCGACGGTATCATGGAGAAGGGCCCGCCCAGCGCCAGCCGATAGGGTTGTTTTTCTTGATACAGTGTAGCCAGCAGGCGCACCAACGCCAGCGCATCCGCTGGACTGCGCAAGCGCGAGAGTGAAACACAGACCAGCCGCGCCTTTAGTTTTTGTTGCTGGTGGGCAAAGTCCTCCGCCGGAATGTTCGTGCCCAAATACACCACCTCCCAACCAAGAGATTCAAGGACAAGCCGCGTCATCAAGGCACCGAGTTCGTGTTCTTCCGTACGAATGCAGCCCACCACTGCCACGTGGTTGTTGAAGTCCCGCGGCGAGGTCAACAAGTGGGTGCGCAGGAAGGACAGGGCGTCTTTGATCTGTTGGGTCATCCGGTGTTCATCGCCTACTTCTAAATCCCCATGGTCCCATGCCTGTCCTACCCGGTGCAGTACCGGCGCCAAGACATTATCCAGAAGCTCCAAGAGTGGCAGGCCCATGTCAAGCAGCGGGGGAAGCAGCTTTTGAAGCAGCACCGGCTCGTGGTTGTGAAGGTGTTCGTACACGAACTGGATAAGCGGGGCGTAATCTGCAGAAGCCCGGGCACGAGCTACGGCATTCCAGATTGCGATCTCATACGGATGCAGCGTCAGAAGTGGGGAGGAGAGGTGGGCCTCCCGGGCGAAAGAAAGCAAATGCAGTAGTTCAAAGCGCCGATGACCACCTGACGTGTAGCTACAGGTAAGTTTTTTACTCCGGCACCATCGTTTGATCGAAGACTCGTGAACCCCTAAAATTTCGGCGGCCTGACTCGTTGATACCGGCGAAAGGACGTATTCCATCACGATGTTGCAACTTCGTTCAATTCTGGAGCTTGATCGGATTGGATGGAAGATAAGAAGGTGTTATCTTAAATCAAATCGGTCGAAAAGCGTCTAGCTTACGGATTGAGTACAGAAGGGGCTCATCAACACGCTGACTTACCTTTTCCACTGATAGTATGACCATCCCAGCTGCGTAAGCAGTACCTAGCGGCACAAAAGCGAGGGGGAAGAGAAAGAGGGGCTCTTCCTCTTCGCGCCGCTTGGTAGTCATCTTGATAAGACGCCGAGAAGAATCTGAGGGGAATCTTCTCGGCGTCATTTTTTTTGCGCGGTCCGGAGCTATTTACCCTTTAGCTTACGGTACACGAACAACAACACGAGGGCCCCACCTACAGCGACCAGCAGGCTGCGAAAGTCGAACTGGTTGACGCCGCCGAAGCCGAGAAAGGAGCCAATAAATCCGCCAACAAATGCACCGGCGATGCCGATGAGGATGGTTTTGATGAGCCCACCGGGGTCGTTACCGGGCATAATAAACTTGGCGAGGGCGCCTGCAATGAGGCCAAAAAGGATCCAGCTAAGAATTCCCATGATCACGCGTTTTTGGTGAGGAATAGCGAGGAGGGGCGACGGCAGAATACAAGAAGTCGCTGCGATCTGCAATACGAATCAAGGCTGCAAGGTTACATATCGGAGACGGGCGGGGGGTAGTAGACACATCGACCGTGTAAGTAGGATAACCAAATGAAAGCCTATCTCCTTTGTGGGCTGTGGATGCTGGTCGCTGCCCTGCCCGTCCACGCCCAGTCCCTATCTATTGAATCAGCAGTACCGATGAGGTCGGCGTTCCTGGCCGAGACGATGTCATGGCGTGATTCTTTGGAAGTTGATCCCGAGCGTCCTGCTGTGACTTCCAAACAACGCAGGGCGGAAATGGTCGCCGGGGTGCTAATCGGAAGTGGGTTTGGGATGGTAGGGGGAGCCGTTGGATATGCAGCAAGCAAAGAAACTTGTGAATCGCAGGATGAGGATGGCTTCTATTGTGGGTTGGGGCGCGTGTTCTTGGGAATCAGTGCGGGGTTGGTGGTTGGTTCGGCGCTAGGGGTGCATATTGTTGGAAACAAGGGCGAGTGGAAAACGCCGTTCTGGATCACGATGAGTGGCAGCCTGCTCGGGTATGCTTCCAGCATTGTTTTAATTGGAACGACCGGTGGAGGGGCATGGGGGAGTGTGGTTTTTCTCGTGTTTCCCACCGTGGGTGCGATGGTGATGCATGCGCGAGGACGGCGCCATCGGCCTGCCGCAGCGCTTGGATACACGGCGGGCGCGTGGAACGTGCAGGTGCCAGTGGTCCAACTCCGGCCTGATCTGCGCCAACATGGATCCACGATGGCGGTGCACGTTCCGTTGGTGCAGATGTCGTTCTGAGAAACGACCTGTGCTTATACCAGCGCGACGAAGGCTGGATCTTCAGCGATGAGGGTGCCGTCCGCCGCAAAATCACCAAGGCGTACGTCGGCGATGTGGCCCTCCCGCGTGGCGTCAAACGGACGCTGCACCTTGATATAGTTGTCCGTAAATCCGTGCATCATGCCGTTGTGTGCGGTGCCTTCCCATAACACCGGGCGCGTCTCGCCCACGTGATGCTGGTAAAAGGCGTGCTGCTTCTTTTGCGATAGCATCCGCAGCCGGCGGTTACGCGCCGACCGTTCCTGCTTCGGAATAGGCGCCCCGCCCATCCGCCCGATTTGATCGACGGCGATGGTGCCGGGACGCTCGGAGTAAGTGAAGACGTGCAGGTAGGAAACAGGCAGTTCGTGCAGAAAATGGAAGGTGTTTTCGAAGTGCGCGGCGGTTTCTGCCGGGAAGCCGACGATGACATCCACGCCGATGCAGGCGTCGGGCATGAGTGACTTGATGCGGGCGACGCGGTCGGCGTAGACGGCGCGGCGATAGCGGCGGCGCATCTTGCCTAGCACCTCGTCGTCGCCACTCTGGAGTGGAATGTGAAAGTGGGGCTGGAACGCCCGCGATGCTGCCACAAATGCGACCATGTCGTCGGTCAGCAGATTGGGCTCGATGGAGGATATGCGGTACCGCTCAATGCCGTCCACCTTATCCAATGCCTGCAACAAATCAAGGAGCGTCCCTTCTTCGGCAAGGTCTTCGCCGTAAAGCCCGATGTTGATACCGCTAAGGACAATTTCGCGGAAGCCTTGCGCGGCGATGGAGCGTGCCTGTGCCACCGTTTCGGCAAGCGGCTGCGAGCGGCTGCGCCCCCGTGCTTGTGGGATGGTGCAAAACGCACACGAATAGTCGCAGCCATCCTGCACTTTCAGAAAAGCCCGCGTGCGGTCGCCTGCCGAGAACGCAGGGCCGAACGTGGTCACGTCGTCGATACACGACACCGCCACCTGCGTTTGTTCGCGCTTCGTAAACTCGGAGATGAGGTGGAAAAGCTGGAATTTTTCGCCTGCGCCCAGCACCGCATCCACGCCTTCAATGGAGGCTATTTCTTCGGGCTGCAACTGGGCGTAGCAGCCCGTCACCACAACAAACGTCTCGGGATTAGCGCGTAGCGCCCGGCGGATTACCTGGCGGCATTTGCGGTCGGCTTCGGCGGTGACGGAGCACGTGTTGATGACCGTCACCTCGGCGGCTTCGCCAAACGGCACCGTCTCGTACGCCCGCCCCTCGAAGTCACGCTGGAGTGTGTTCGTTTCGGCAAAATTGAGCTTGCAGCCGAGGGTGTAGAACGAAACGCGGGGCATACACGTTGATGCGTTTTGTTGGCAGCAATCCCGCTGAAGGGCTTGCAGGGCAACCGGAAAAAGGGGAGTTTTGCAACGGCAAACGGCCCCGGCAGTTTCTCTCACCCATTTGAAGAACAGATACGATTTGATTGCTCAGGAAGGATATGCATTGGTTTTAGGAGCCATCGTCATCGCCGCGATTTTGATCGGTCTAGGCTGGTTCGTGCCGTCGGTGGTGCGGGGCGTGCTTATTGTGCTGGCGGTGCTCATCGTCGCGTTTACAGTTTATTTTTTCCGCGACCCCGAACGTACGCCCCCACCGGGTGCGGAAGCGCTCCTGTTGGCTCCCGCCGATGGCAAGGTGGTGGTGATTCAGGACGTGGAATACGAGCCGCTCTACATCAAAGGCCCGGCGAAGCAGGTGTCCATCTTTCTGTCGCCGCTCAACGTGCATGTGAACCGCAGTCCGGCTGATGGTGTCATCGAATACGACGAATATGTGCCCGGCGAGTATCTGGTGGCGTGGCATGAAAAGGCGAGCGAAAAGAACGAACGCTCGCAGCTCGGCCTGCGCCATCCTAACGGCACGCCCGTGTTGTTTAAGCAGATCGCCGGAGCCGTGGCGCGGCGCATCGTCTACCATGTATCCGTGGGCGACACGTTGAAGGCGGGCGAACGATTCGGCATCGTTAAGTTTGGCTCGCGCATGGACATTCTGGTGCCGCCGCATGTGCCGCTCGATGTGCAACTGGACGACCGTGTGACGGCAGGCGAAACAGTGATTGGCCGCCTGCCTGCACCGGCTCCCGAGGATACCACCACGGCAGAGACAGAGGAGGCAGGGTCCTGATGGCCAAACGAGGACGCCTCCGCCGCCGCCACCCTGAACGCAAGCAGCGTCAGATCCGCAAACGGCTGGCCGCGTATCGGGCCAGCCGCCCACGCCGTGGGTTTTCGCGGGTGGCGGTGCCGTCGTTTTTCACCCTGATGAACCTGTTCTCGGGCTATCTGGCCATCGTGCAGGTCCATCAGGAAAACTTTACCTATGCATGCTGGCTCATCGTGCTGGCTGGCTTTTTCGACGCGCTCGACGGCATGATGGCGCGGATCGCCAACGGCGAAAGCCTGTTCGGCGTCGAACTCGACTCGCTGGCCGACATCGTTTCGTTTGGGGCGGCCCCTTCGTTTTTGGTGTATAACTTCGGCCTGAAACCGTTTGGCGAACTGGGGTTGGTGGTGTCGGCGTTGCCCGCCATTTGCGGGGCCGTCCGGCTTGCGCGCTACAATATTGGCTTCGACGGGGAGAAAAAGGACTACTTCGACGGACTGCCGATTCCGGGACAGGCCATTGCGCTGGTTGCCATCGTGCTCAACTATGACACCATCGCCACGTTGCTGCCATCCACCACCAACAGCCTCGCCGCCCTCGTTCCCATCGTCTTTGTGCTGTCCGCGTTGATGGTCTCCAATGTGCAGTTCGACGCCATTCCGAAGCCGACGGCGCATTACATTCGCCATCATCCGCGCCAGGCGTTGGCGTTTGGGGTGGCGCTGGTGCTTTCGCTGACGTGGGTGCCCGAAGGGTTGTTGCTTTCGCTGGCAGCCTATGTGCTGTTCAGCATCGGACGGGCGATTTACCGGGTTGCCAGGGCCGTGTGGGAGACACCGCTGGATGACGCCGATGAAGCCGTGCTGAATGAAGAAAACGCTTGATGCGCGTTTTGCGTTAATCGTAGTGAGGCGGCTTTAATCTATAGGTGGGC
The DNA here is from genome assembly GCA_030428385.1 of Rhodothermia bacterium. Classification (GTDB taxonomy): domain Bacteria; phylum Bacteroidota; class Rhodothermia; order Rhodothermales; family JAAAOL01; genus JAUIDY01. The sequence goes on from JAUIDY010000076.1 coordinate 20,645, forward strand.
CGTCGTATTCTTTCCCTGTTTCCCGTCTCCACTTCCACGACCCATACCCCGCGTTTATGTACAAAGCCAACATTCACGTCACCCTGCGTCCGTCCATTCTCGACCCGCAAGGCAAAGCCGTGCATCATGCCCTCGGGAGTCTCGGCTATGCGTCTGTTGACAAGGTGCGGATGGGGAAATATGTGGAACTGTGGATCGACGAAACCGACCGTGATCAGGCCGAAGAAGTGGCCCGGGCGGCCTGCGAAAAGCTGCTTGCCAACCCGGTGATGGAAGATTTCACCATCGCGCTTGAAGTGGTGGAAGCCGAAGCGGCGTAGTTTAGCGGCTGTTTTGATTTTCAGTTTGTGGCGAGCAAGATGGTCTCGTGGATGAATTTGCTCACGCCTTTGGAGGCGCGTAGCAGCGCTACAGGCCGAGAACCGGGGGGAATGACGCCGTGAGAACGCTTGCGCAGCCCAAGATCACAAATCCAAAACAGCCTCCTAGAGCAATGATGACGGCAGCGCGACCGTTCGGCCCGGTTTACATGTGGCCCCTGGTCAGCCCGGCCCCGGCGGCTCCCGAAACGGACGTGGTCGTTGAGGAAGAGGTGACCGACGACACGCGGATGGACCATCCGTGGCGCGTGATTCTTTACAACGATGATATCCACTCGTTCGACGAAGTTATTTTGCAACTCGTCAAAGCCACCGGCTGCACGCTTCAGGAAGCCGAACAAAAGGCGTGGGAAGCCCATAGGCGAGGCCGGGCGGCGGTATTCGAGGGCAGCTTCGAGGACTGTTTTCGCGTGCAGGGCATTCTCCGCGAGATCCAGCTTGTGACGGAAATTGAGGGGTAAACGTGGATGATGTCTACCACAGCATCGCGGCGTACGCCCAGGCTGAGATCAAGGTCAAGGGTTCCCGTTTTATTGCGGAAGCCTTTCCGGTGGCCAATGCCGATGGGGCAGAGGCGAAGATTGCCGAGATCCGCAAACGCGAATACAACGCCACACACCATTGCACCGCCTATCGGGTGGGGGCGGATGGGGCCGTGTTTCGCTTCAACGACGACGGCGAGCCGAGCGGTACGGCAGGGGCACCCATGCTGCGCCAGATTGATGGGCGCGGCCTCACGAATACGCTGGTGGTGGTGACGCGGTATTACGGCGGTACCAAGCTGGGCACCGGTGGCCTGATCCGGGCCTACGGTGATGCGGCATCCGAGGTGCTGGATCACTGCACCATTACTCAACACATCCTGCGGACCGCCGTGCGCGTACGGTTTGCCTATGACGACACCTCGCCTGCGCTGCACACGATCCAGCAATTTGACACCGTGGTGCAGGAGACCCACTACAGCGAAGATACCGAGATGCGTCTCGGGGTTCGGCGCAGTGTGGTGGACCAGTTTGTTGCCGCCTTTGTCAATGCGCTGGCAGGACGTGGCACCGCCGAAGTGGTTGATGAGGAATCCGCGTGAAAAGGGGCATACGCCGAGGCCCTTTTGCAACAGTAGAAAAAACAAGTGGTAGGGCCTAGCGGATCAGGAAAAGTGGATGTTAAGGTTGAATAAACTCGTTCACTGCCTGTTACCTCCGCATGGCAAGCCGCGTCCACTATGGCACATGCTTCCCATGGCGCAGCCGTTCGTGGCCTGCACCCTCACCAGAAGCATCACCCGCTACGCTTCTTTTTTCAACACTGTTACCTTCGCCTGTGAACCGAAGCTGCCGGATCCGCGACTAAGCAACACGTTGACCTCGTTGGTTCGGATTAAAAAGTGATCTATGAAGTTTTTTCCCCTGCTGTTCGTGCTGCTGCTTGGCGTTCAAAATGTAGCCGCACAGTCCGCCTCGATTAGTGGATTTGTCAAAGACGCCACCTCCGAAGAAACCCTCATCTTGGCCAACGTGACGCTGGTGGGTACCACCAAAGGTGCCGCTACCAACAACACTGGCTACTATACCCTTACGAACATTGTGCCGGGCACGTACACCGTGTTGGCAACCTACATCGGCTACCAGGATTACCGGGTGGAAATCACCTTGACACCAGGCGAAACGCGGCGGCTCGACATCGAACTGGCCCCCGACGACTTTACGTTTGACGAAGTGGTGGTGACCGCCGACCGGCAAGAGGAAGAAGAAGCCCGCAACCTCGGCGTGGCGCAGATGAAGGTGGAGACCGTGAAGCAGTTGCCCACCATTTTGGAGCCCGATGTCTTCCGCTCGTTGCAGCTTTTACCCGGCGTCAAAGCGGCGTCCGACTATTCCAGCGGCCTCTACATTCGCGGTGGCGATCCGGGGCAGACGTTGATCCTGCTCGACCGTACCACCGTGTATAACCCGAGTCATGTCTTCGGTTTTTTCTCCACCTTTAACCCGGATGCCATTAAGGATGTGCGGCTCTACAAAGGTGGTTTCCCAGCCTCATACGGCGGACGCATTGGCTCGGTACTCGACATTTACAACAAAGATGGCAACCGCCGCGAGATGGGCGGCAGCTTGAGCCTGGGCCTGCTGGCGTCGCGGGCGTTTGTCGAAGGGCCGTACAGCAAAGGCTCGTACATGATTGCGCTGCGGCGGTCGACGCTGGAGCCGCTTCTGGCCGCGCTCGAAGGGCAGGAAGGCATCCCCGATGCGTTTTATTTCTACGACCTCAACGGCAAGGTCAACATCGATGCGACGGAAAACGACCGTTTGTCGCTGTCTTTCTACGCAGGTACGGACAACCTCGACATCGAGATTTTCGACGACGCGGCGCTGAACCTGAAGTACGGAAACCGGACGTTCAGCGCCAACTGGACGCATATCTTCAACGAGAAGTTGTTCTCCAACTTTACCCTCACCACGTCGCGCTATTTTAGCAAGCCGAAAGTCAGCTTTGGCGGGACCGAGTTCGCGCAAGACAGCCGCATCTTTGACACGTCGGTGAAGGGCGACCTGGAATATTATCCGAATGACCGGCACCAGCTTGAAGGCGGTTTCTGGGGCGGGGTGTTCACGTTTCCGTTTAGCTCCTCGTTCGATGGCGAAGAGACCTTTTCGCCCCGTGTGCAGGCCGGGTATGCGTCCGTGTATCTGCAAGACACCTACCGTCCGTCGTCGCTGTGGAAGCTGCAAGGGGGGCTGCGGCTTAACTACTTCAGCGATGGCGACTTTATCCGCCTGGAGCCTCGCCTGACCGTCGAACATATGCCTGTTAGCACCGTGCGTCTCCAGGCCAGCTACGGGCGGTATTACCAGTTCCAAACGCTCATCACCAACGAGAGCTTTTCTGGCTTTGACTTCTGGCTCACCAGCGCCGACGGCGTGCTTCCGGCCTATGGGGACCAATTTATCCTCGGCGTCAAAACGTCGCTCAGCTCCACCTTTTCGTTTGATGCAGAAGGGTACTACCGCACGATGCGCCAACTCTTCACCCTCGATCCGTACCTGCCCGATCCGTCGGGGTTGGACTACAGCGAGTTTTTCACCTTTGGAAAAGGGCACGCTTACGGGGTGGAGTTGCAACTGGACAAGACGCGTGGGCGACTCAACGGCTTTATGGGCTATACGTTTGGGGTCACGCGCCGCCGCTTCCCAAACGTCAACCTGGAGGGGGGCACGCCGCAGTTTTATCCGCCCAAATACGACCGCCTGCATGATGCCAACCTCGTGCTCAACTACCATCTGAGCCGCAAGTGGCGAACAACGGGCGTTTTCACGTTTGCCACCGGCCAAGCCTTCACCGACCCGAAGGGACAGGCGCGGTTCTTCGACGGGCAAGACGTGACCGGTTTTCAAGAGCAGGAGTTTCTGGTGACGGGCGGCTTTAACCGCGACCGGCTGCCCAACTACCACCGGCTGGATGTGGGCGTAAGCCGCAGCGGGCGCTTCTTTGGCTTTGCCGACTTCGAATTGCAACTGCAGGTGATCAACGTCTATGCCCGCCGCAACATCTGGTTTACGTTCTACGAGTTCAACGAGAGCACCGAGAGCGACGGGACACAGGATGTGATCGAACGCGTGGATGTGCCCCAGATTCCGATCCCGCTCCCTAATGTGTCGCTGACGCTCACGTTTTGATGATCGCAATGGGTCACGTGCCCTTTGGGCGTCATGGATTGTCATTTGCGGGCTGTGCCCGCGTCAAAATGATGACATGGCTTCACCAAGGTACAATGACAGCCCGAAAGGGCACAATGACGCAAGCGTAGCTTGCACATGCACACGAAGTAAATGACTTCTTCTAGATTTGCCATGAAACACTCCCCTTTGTTTGTTGCCCTGTTCCTCGCGCTTGGTCTTGCGGCGTGTGACAGCGTCGATCCATCCACGTTTGAGGAGCAGTACATCGTTGAAGCCTATCTCATTGCCAACGAACCGCTGCAGCAGGTGCGCCTTAGTACCACGGCGGCGCTGGATGCGAACTATGATTTTAATGCCTTTTCCGTCCGCAATGCCCAGGTGCAGGTGCAGCTTTTGACCGAGGCTGGGCAGGTAGAAACGGCCTATGACTTCGCCGAGGTAGACACGTTGCCTGGCGTGTATGTACCGCTCCAAGAGCCGCTGGTGCAACCGCTGCGGCGCTATCGTTTGCAAATCACCACCGCGACAGGCGGCGCCATTTCTGGCGACACGTTCGTTCCCGGCGCATTCGAGATTCTGAATGATCCCGCTGCGTCACTGGTGTATCAGGGGTCGGCCCAGTTGGAGTTCATCGTCACCCGCAGCAGCTTCCCCGGTCGCGATCAGGCCTACTTCACCGTGGTTACCGAAGCACTCGATCCACAGGTGGATCAACTCGTCCCGTTTGCTTCCGCCCTGTACGACGATGGCGAAGGGGAGGACCTGGACAGCTTCATCATCACCGGCTCGCCGCCTTTCAACGAGGCCAACTTCGACCTTAACCCCGACAACACCCTCACGATTCGGTATCCGTGGCTGGGGATCTCTTTCTACGGCCCCAACCGCATCCGCCTCAACGCCATCGACGACAACCTGTACGACTTCCTGCGCTCGGTAAGCATCCAGCAGGGCGGCTCCACGTTTTCGCCCGGCGAAATCCCCGACATCATCAACCGGCTGGACGGGGCGATAGGCGTGTTCGGCTCGTATGCCCGCGTGGTGTACGACCTGAACGTGGTGCCGCAGTAGCGTCGCTTGCTTATTGGACGCACCTACCCACGAAATCGCTGCCACACCGCCCGACCACCTAGCCACAGCACAAAAACGGCGGATCCAAAATGGAGCAGCAAATGGGAGGCTCTGATCTGCCCGGTAGGAAAGAGGGCGTCAAAAAGCCTGCGTGGCGATCCGAACTGAATGATGCCTGCACTCAGGCCCAGGACGATACACAGGGTGGCCCATTTGTGCCGAGCCACAAACGCGGAGCCTTTTTCCAGGAGGCGAAACAGACTCTTCGGCAACGCACGCTGCCAATCGACAAAAAGGGCGTAGACGATCAGGTGATTGGAAAAGGTGATGTTGAACATCAGCACCACCGCTAGGTGAAAAAGAACCGCAATGCCACAAAACAGGCGAAAGGCACGCGGATAGAACACCGCCACCAGAAAACCCATTTCAAAGACAACGGTGGCCCAGTCGAGCATCTCCCAGAATACGGGGGCCTGGAGTTGCATAAAAAACGGAGCCAGCAACTCCTGTCGGTTACCCAAGACAAAAAAGTAAATTTGATGGGTTTGTACGGCCAGCGAGTCGAAGGCGAGCCAGCCGGTCAGCAGCTTGGGAAGTCCCGCCGAAAACATGGCAAATCCCGTCATCAGGGCCATCATCGCGAGTGGCCAGGTTTCCGGGTTGCGCACGCGCGAAGGATGGAGGCGTGCGTCGAGGGAATAGGCGCTTCCCCAGTTTGAAAAGGCCATCACCAAGGGAAGCAAGGTAGGCAGAATGTTGTGATTAATTTTCCCAAGGGAAAACACATATCCATACCCGGTCAAAAAAAGCAATGTGAGCAGGATGGAAACCCAGCGCGTCTGGTATCCAAAAAGCAGCAGCACCGCACCTACAATGATGAGGATATGGAGGAGCGTGAAGAAGGAAGCACCGGGAACGCCGGGGACGAGTTGCATAGGGCCCGGTGGCGGAAGAAAAAAGAAGCTGGGAAGCGAAGCGGCGAAGCCATACGAGTTGGTCGCCCGCATCGTCAGGACAAACATCGCATAGAGGATTCGGCAAACCGCCAGGTTTTCAGCGGTGGATGGGAAGGCTTGAAAGATCCAATGATTAACGGGAGACAAGGAAGGGGCATTCATCACAGACACAGCAGCTAAAAGACAAAAGAAACCGTGTCGGTTGGAACTACCTGCGGTGGCTGGGTAAGGTTGTCGACGTCATAGACGAGGGTCTGCCAGGTTACCTGCAAGTGGGTCGGGGGCTGCGAAGAAAAGAGGGTGCGCAGTCGTCGGTGCACCCACCGCGAGCGTCTGTACTGGACGGACTCTTGGTTATCTGCGGCACCACTAAACTGAAGCCGCATGATATGGGGGCGGTGCGAGCGAGGGAACGGGGCAAGGAATTGGTCTACGGAAAGGGTCGTTTGGGTGTGGTCTGCAAAAAATACATTCAGCAGCGGCTGTTGTATGGTGAACCCGTCTGTAGCGGCTGCTCGGTTCTCGAAGGCAGGGAGTAGAATTGCGGGCCATGGTTCTTTCCAGAACGTCCGCAGGAGCAGCTGTCCCACCATAAGCAGGGAAACAGCTACAAACAAAAGGGGAACGAGGCGGTGTGTAGAAGGGGGGGGCATGATGCACCCAGTGGAGAGTCGTACCTTTCTCCACGATACGTAATTTGAGAGATAGTCCCTACTCCTGCCGCCAGCCAGAAAGGAAAACAAAAAAAGGTGGCCGAGTAGCCAATTGGCGCCGTTACTCTTCAGCGGGTGGATTGGCCATGCGGTATGCGCGAATAAAGGCGTCAATCATACCGGTGATTTCATCGTTCACCCACTCCACCTGATCACGGGCGATGGCTCCGGTGATGGGCGGGGCTTCCCACGTGGTGGCTAGCACCTGGACGTCGGAGTTGGGGATAAGGAGGCCAACGTTTTGGCGGAACTGGATAGAAAGGTGATAGGCGTGAAGCTGCGACCCGGTGAGGGTGGATTGGACGCTAATATGCAGGTTGGGCTGGCGCGGGTTATTCACCAGTTCCTCGTTTGAAAGGACGGGAATCCCTGCGGCCTTTAGTTTGCGCTGGGCCGTACCGATGATGGCGGAGCGGTACAAGCCATCACTTTCGAGGGTGGCCTGGAGGTGATCGACGACGAGAAAGACGCCATTCACCCCCTCAAGAGAAGTGAGGGCGGAGGTAGGAGCAGCCTGCGCATGGGCAAGCTGGAGGCTGCCAAGCAACATTCCCAGAGCCCAGAGCCCGACAATAGCCCGGTATATGGTCAATCGTTTCACGGGTAGAGCACAAAAAAAGCACGTTAGAAAAACAAGGACGCTAACCTACGAAAAATCCTACGAAATCAACCAGGTATTCTGGCGAGACGTTGTGGAAGCCGCGTGAAACGGGCCATGCCCCTGATCATCAGAACATTTTCATTGGGGCATCGTAGGGGTCGCTCAGGGTTTAAGTCCATCCCGTCTATCTGCTCGCCCCATGTACTTCCGTATCACCCTCGACTGCTGTTGTTCTCCCTGGGGACCTTTGTCGCCTTGGTGAACACATCCCACTGAGGCATGCTGGCCCCCCCTTTGCGCAGGTTCGTAAAGGGGTTTTTTTATACCCGCTCTTTTTTTTACCCCCAACCAACCCCCTACATCTCATGGCTGAATATGCTCATCCCGAGGTTCTGGTCTCTACCGCCTGGGTAGAAGAACACCTCAATGACACCGATCACATCCGCATCGTGGAGTCCGACGAAGACATTCTGCTCTACGACACGGGTCACGTTCCCAACGCCGTCAAGATCGACTGGGTCAACGACCTGCAAGACCAGATCGTCCGCGACTATATCGGCAAGCCACGCTTCGAGGCGTTGTGTGCCGCCAATGGTATTGCCAATGACACGACGGTGGTATTTTACGGCGACAAAAACAATTGGTGGGCGTGTTATGCCTTTTGGGTGTTTAAGCTTTTTGGACATCAGAAGTGTCTTATCATGAACGGCGGGCGCAAGAAGTGGGTGGAAGAAGGCCGCTCCTTGACGCAGAAGAAACCTGCCTTTGCGGCTACCACGTACGTCGCAAGCGAGCCAGACCTTAGCATCCGTGCCTTTCGTGACGACGTGATGGCACATGTGAACGCTGAAGGTGCGTTAGTAGACGTGCGGTCGCCACAGGAATACAGCGGCGAACTGCTTCACATGCCCGCCTATCCCCAAGAAGGAGCCATGCGCGGGGGGTATATCCCTGGGGCTCGCAACATTCCCTGGAGCCGTGCGGCGGAAGAAGATGGTACCTTCAAGGCCCGCCCCGACCTGGAAGCCATTTATCAGGATGAACAGGGCTTGACGCCAGAAGGGGAAACCATTGCTTATTGCCGGATCGGAGAGCGTAGCAGCCACACGTGGTTTGTGCTCACCTATTTGCTCGGGTATGACTCAGTCAAAAACTACGACGGCTCGTGGACCGAGTGGGGCAACCTCGTTGGGGTACCG
>JAUIDY010000220.1 GCA_030428385.1 Rhodothermia bacterium
AAAGTCCTTGCGGCAAAGCGCGCTGGCATCAAACAGGTACTGCTTCCTGATAAAAACCGAAAAGACATCAAGGAAATAAAAGGCAAAGCCCTCGAAGGACTAAAAGTCCGCTACCTGAAACGCATGGAAGAGGCGCTTGATTTGGTATTGGAGAATAAGCCCGTTGCTGACCCTATTGAACTCTTTACCATCCCCGATGAGGAAAAGCCCCACCGGCCTGCGGTTTTTAACGGGGGGCAGGTCCCAGAAGCCACCGTGGTAAACTAAACCGCGATATCCCCCTTGCCTTTAAATCCACTCCTTCCCGCATAGACTGAATAAACAGAGGGCGACACCGACCGGTGCCGCCCTCTGTTGTTACCCGCGTTTTTTTCCTTTTTGATCCTCGACGTGTTCTTCGAGGATTTTAGCATCTTCAATTTCTGGATCCACCTCTTCAAGAAAAGCCTTTTCAGCTTCTATATACAAGTCCGCAGCGTGCTCGATCAGCGAGTCAATCAGGGTCGCTGTAGTACGGATGGCTGCACCCGTAAGGAATACGGTTTTCCCTAGCAGGTTAAGGTCATCAAAGTGAACCGATGGTTTTTTTTCCTGATCGGTCATACCTGAATCCGAGGATTACGCCGCCTCGTCAGTGCTTGCTTCATCTTCTGCCTTGGTCTCCTCCGCCGACTTGGAGCTTTTACGAGTGGCCCGTTTCTTCTTCGGAGCCTCCTCTGCGTCCGGGGCTTCATCTTCCTCCTCTGCAGGCGGTTCATGAAACAGGGTGTCCAATTCATCCGCTACCGCACGCCCGACGGATTCAATGCCACGTGCAACGGTGGACACCGCAGCCTCGATTAGAAAAACGGCCTGGTCTTCAATGCGCAGGCTGTTAAATTCGGAACGAACGCGTTCGTAATCTTTGTTCTTGGTTTGTTCACTCATGGCATTCTGGATCTGAACCCGGTTGGTTCTGTTGTAGGAGCCAAACTTAGTAGGTGTAGACGTATCCTTTGTAGTCAGGTTTCAGTCTAGCCTCTACCCTACTCTGCTTCAATCCTAAGCAATATTCTCCATGGAGACCCCATCGTTACTACACGGTATTGTGGTTCGCTCGACGGGCAGTTGGCATGACGTGGAGACCGCAGATGGACGCATCCCTTCTACGATTCGGGGCAAGTTCCGGCTTGATCAACAGGATGTGACAAATCCCGTTGCCGTAGGAGACCAGGTGTCCATTCAAAAAAACGCCGATGGTACGGGGGTCATCATGGAAATTAAACCCCGACGCAACAAACTCATTCGGCGGGCAGCCGGTCGGCGGGCGGGGCGAGCGCAGGTCATTGTCGCCAATGTTGACTTTGTTTGGATCATGCAGTCGGTGAACATGCCCACTCCCAACCCCGGTTTCATCGACCGGGTGCTGGTAATGGCGGAATCTTTTGATATCCCCGCGGGCATCATTTTTAACAAACTTGATTTGCTTCATCCCTCCGTTGCTGACAACTACGCCTATCTAACCGACCTGTATGCAGGGCTTGGGTATCCGGTGCTGGAAGTGGTTGCTACAACAGGCCAGGGAATTGACCAGGTGAAAGCAGCGTTTGAAGGGAAAACCAACGTAGTTGCCGGTCCATCCGGTGTGGGGAAATCAACGTTGTTGAATGCCGTGGACCCTTCCCTCCAGCTAAAAACGGGAGAGGTGAGCACACGTACGTTAAAAGGTAAACACACAACCACGTTTGCTTCCCTTTATCCACTTCCTGATGGGGGGTATGTGGTCGACACGCCTGGAATCAGGGAATTTGGTATTCGGGAAGTGGAGGCCTGGGAACTCTCCCACTTTTTTGTGGAATTTCGCCCATATCTGGAGCTTTGTCGCTTTCAACCCTGCACCCATGACCACGAGCCTGACTGCGGCGTGAAAGAAGCCTATCTCGACGACCTCATCTCAGACGAACGATACTATAGTTATTTGAACATCCTCCACTCGATTCGCCTCGGAACCCATGATGTAGGGCGCTAGCGAAGTTCATTAAGTCGACCGTGACCTTCTCTTGGGGAAGAAGAAATATTCCCCCACTGCAGGGTTCATCGTTCAATACTATCTATCTTTCCTTGCGTTTTTGATAAGGTGGAAATCTAAATTCGCTTTTGGCCCGAATAACCGCGCTGAACATCGCCTCCCATATTCTCAACACCTGTGGCACACGTTATCCTCTTGAGTCATCCAGGAACGCCCGTTGCGTAATATGTTTGTGCAATTGGTGGAGCGCCATCATCCCTTCTTGTAGGGATCGCAAGTCTGGCGAATTGTTCTGCGCGGCGTGGAAAATTTTTTGTTTTTGCTGCTCGATGGCCTCCTGTACCCGATCCAGTTTTAACAATGTCATTGCGCTGATAGCAGCTTCCTCTGGATGTTCATTGAGACGAGGCACTGCAATTTTTCGCTCTTTCCAATTGTCTGAGGGTGTGTATCGGTCAACCATCACTTCCGCAGCAAGGCGCTGGACTGCTTCCCCATACGTTCCCTCGAGAAAGGGATGGGTCTCCACCTCGCCCTGTTGATACATGGAAAGAAAAGATTTCGCCATGGTGCGTGCGGGGCCTTCCGTGAACTCATCTAGCGCCATATTGCCCAGAATTAATTCTACCATACTTCGTCCGTGCTCCAGCATGAGCCGCAGGAGGTTTTTCTCTTCCGGGAGAGGATCTGCCCAATTTGAAGCCTCTTCATCTGCTTCTGTATTGACGTCGTCACCGTACGCTTCGAGAGGAGGAAGTTCAGGGGTGGGTCCGAATTCTTGTCCTCGAGGCCGCTGGTCTTTCACATGCGTCGCCAGCGCTTGGTGGAGGCGAATATCGGGCACCCCCATTACCTCGCTTGCTCGACGCAAAAAGGTCTCCTGCATCAAGGGATCGGGAATTTGGGCGATGGATTCCATCACATGATGCATGGTGGTTGCTTCCCCTTCGGGCGTATCGAGGCGTCCCGCCCGGCGAGCTGCTGCGTAGGTGAAGGCGATAAAATCTTGCCGATGCTTTCGAGCGTAGGCTCCAAATTCCGCCCCACCGTGCTTCCGAACGAACGAATCAGGGTCTTCGCCCTTCGGAAGTGCAATGGCGTATACGGATAGCCCCTGCGCAAGAACCAGATTGATCCCCCGCAGCGCCGCTTCCAAACCAGCGTTATCGGCATCGTAGAGGAGCAATATGCGTTTCGCATAGCGCCCCAGCACTTTTACCTGTTCATTAGTGAGCGCCGTTCCACTCGAAGCAACGACGTTTTGTACACCGGCCTGGTGCAAGGATATCACATCGGTATATCCCTCAACGAGCAGCACTTCTTCGGACTTACGAATGGCCTGCTTGCTCTGATACAGACCATACAAGACCCGGCTTTTGAAATAAACCTTGGTTTCTGGAGAGTTGATATACTTTGGATGATCGGTTGCGCTGGTTAATATGCGTCCACCAAAACCAAGTACCCTCCCAACATGGGAAAAAATCGGAAACACCACCCGGCCCCGAAACCGATCGTAATACCCATCCCCCTGTTTACGTGACAATACCAGGCCAGCTTTTTCAAGTATGGCCGGTTCGAAGTGGTGCACCTCAGCCGCACGAAGCAGCGCGTCCCAGGACTCAGGCGCAAAGCCCAACCCAAACTGTTTGATGGTCTTGGGCGAAAAGCCCCGGTCTTCTAAGTACGCAAGTGCTGGTTTGCCTGCATCCGTTTGGGTGAGTTGTTCGAAAAAAAACCGCCCTGCAAACCGGAGGGCGTGGTAAATCGATTCTATTTCTGTCTGGTCTTCCTGTGGGCCTTCCTCAACAGGCAACGGGATTCCCGCCCGCTCTGCCAACATACGCACAGTCTCTGTAAACCCAAGGTTTTCAACCTTCGAGACAAACGTAAAGACATCTCCTCCCTCCTGACATCCAAAGCACTTAAAGATGCCAAGCCTTGGATTCACGCTGAAGGATGGAGACTTCTCGTTATGAAAGGGACAGAGCCCAAAATAATTCGCTCCCCTTTTTTTTAGACGAACATACTCTCCTACCACATCCATGATATCGGACGCGGCGCGTACCTCTTCTACTTTTTCGTCTGGGATCCGCATGATGCTCACACCAACTAATCCATGAGATGCAACATGTCTTTCCGGTCGACCTTGCGGTGCACGGGAGGTAAGAATAAATAAAATGCGTACTTCTTCCTTTTCCTCCTGCCCCCACAACCTTAATGCTCAAAGTTCGGGCTAGACCTGAAGTGCTGTTGGTTGATGGTGCAAGGATGCTGATTGTCCCTCTACAGGTCCTACTTCAGGTTTGTCGGAGCACTGACACGCGTTGAGAGAGCAGCCTAAGACAAGTAAGAGTACAAAGAAAAGTCGCTTCA
>JAUIDY010000077.1 GCA_030428385.1 Rhodothermia bacterium
TGAAGGGCTTTCGCGGGCTGACGCTTCGCAAAACGCTGATCGTGACTCAGTTCAGCTTTGCGATTATCGGAATTGTCACCACGCTGGCGATGTATCAGCAGTTTTCGCTCATCTTAAAAACCAACTACGGATTCGAGCAGGAGCAACTCATTAACGTGGATTTGCAGGGGCAGCCCTACGACTTATTAAAGGAGGAAATGATGCGCCAGCCGGGGGTGATGCAGGTCGCGGCGGCTTCGACGTTGCCGGTGGTGGGCGGGAACTGGCGCACCACCATCCAGACCGACGCGATGGACGAAGAAGCCCTGATCCGGTTTTACGCCGTCGATGACGCATTTATTGAACAGTTTCGGGTAGACCTGCTGGCCGGTCGCAATTTCTCGGCGGATCGCGCGGGTAATGAACGGGGAGCCCTCGTGATCAACCGCAAAGCCGTTCAGATGCTGGATCTTGGCACGCCGGAAGCCGCTGTGGGCACCGTCGTCACGTTTTCCGATAGCGCCGCGACGGTCATTGGCGTTGTGGATGATTTCTATACCAGCGAACTTCGGGATGGCAATCAGGCGACGGTGCTGGCAAACTGGGACGACCGTTTCAACCACGCCGTCGTCCGCATTCAGCCCGGTCAGATCACGTCCACGCTGGCGGCGATGGGGGCGGCATGGCACCGCATCGCACCGACGCAGGAATTTGCGTATGGCTTTTACGATGACCAACTCGCGCTGCGTTTTCAGGGCATCCGAGATATGCTGAAGGTCATCGGGTTTGTCGTCGGCTTCATCGTATTTATCGCGTGCCTTGGGCTGCTGGGCATGGCGAGTTATTCCGCCGAGGCGCGGGTGCGGGAAGTCGGGGTGCGCAAGGTGATGGGAGCCACCGTTCGCAGTGTGGTGCTACTTCTCTCAAAAGATTATATCGTGCTGGTGGCGGTAGCGGCGGTTATCGCAACACCGCTCGCGTGGCTGCTCACCGACCTGATGTTGCAGGAGTTTGCCAACCGCATCCACCTGGGTCTTGGCTATTTTGTTGTGGGCATTGCAGCAACGCTGGGGCTGGCGCTGCTCACGGTCGGGTCGCAGACACTCAAGGCAGGCTACACCAATCCCGTCGATACGCTCCGCCACGAGTGACGAAATGAAAAAGGAGACCTTTGCAGGAGGGTCTCCTTTTCCTTTTACAAACAGCAAAGCCATGTTACGGCCTCACGTCCAGCGTTTTTTCCAGACGGATATCGGCGGAGGACGCGCCCACTTGCAGGTTGACGGGCACGGCTTCCAGCACCCACGCGTCGTTGTCCACGTCCCAGTAGCGCAGGTCGTCGGCTTTTAGCGTGAGGGTGACGGTTTGTGTCTTGCCGGGTTGGAGGTGGATGCGGTCGAAGCCGCGCAGGTCCTTAATCGGGCGCGCGACGGATGAGTTCGGATAATGCACGTACAACTGCACTACCTCGTCGCCTGCCCGTTCGCCGGTGTTGGTCACCTCCACGCTCACGGTGACGCTGTCGCTGTCGCTGAGGGACGCGGCGCTGGTGGTGAGGTTGGCGTAGTCAAACGTCGTATAGCTGAGGCCGTGCCCAAACGGATACAGCGGCTCGCCTTCGAAGAAGCGGTACGTGCGACCCGCCATCGAATAATCCTCAAACGGTGGCAGGTCGTCCTCGCTGCGGTAGAACGTGAGCGGCAGCCGCCCAGCGGGGTTGTAATTGCCAAACAGCACGTCGGAAATGGCGTCGCCTGCGGCCTGGCCCGGATACCATGCTTCGAGGATGGCGTCCACGTTTTCGTCGGCCCAGTTGGCGGCCAGGGCGCTGCCGTTGAGGAGTACCAGCACCGTTGGTTTGCCGAGCGCGGTGATGCGTTGCAGCAACTGCTCCTGCACCGCTGGCAGCCCGATCTTGGTGCGGTCGCCACCGCGGAAGCCGTCGATCTCCACGTTCATCTCCTCGCCTTCGAGGCGGGGCGTCAGGCCGAGAAAAAGCACTACAGCGTCGGCTTCTTCGGCCACAGCCACGGCTTCGTCTTCGAGGTTATCGGCGGGGGCGCTCCACAGCAGCTCGATCTGCGCGTCGCCGTACGATTCCTGCGCCTCGATTTGGATCGGGTACGTTTGTCCGGCTTCTAGCACCAACTCAGGGCCACGGATGATGCGCGGGTCGCCGAACTCATCGCGGTAGTTGTAGCGCGACTCGAACAACTGATTTTCCTCCAACGACATCCGGAACTTCGTGGTGCCGATGATGGCAAAGCGGTAGGTGCCACTCTGCGCGGGGCGCACCGAGCCGGTCCAGCGCACGCCGAAATCGTCGGGGTTGAGGTTGTGCGGCGCGCCTTCGCTCCATATGGCGTTTAAGGTGCTGTCCACGCCTGTGGTAATCGCTTCGCCTTCCAGTTCATAGTTGTCGAAGTACGCTACATCGAGGCCGGGTTCGTTCTCGGCGGTAAACAACACCTCGCCGGGGACGCTTTCAAACCACGGCATGCCTTCGGCCAGGATCGAGCCACGGGCATAGGAGACGACGGTGCTTTCGGCGACCGCTTCGCGGATGCCCGCAAGCGGCGTGGTGATGTGACCGGGAGAGCCGTTGTAGTTGCCCAACAGCATCAGCCATTGGTCGGCGTTGGGGCCGATGACGGCAATGGAGTCGAGGTCGTTGCGCAGCGGCAGCACGCCGTTGTTTTTGAGCAGCACCATCGACTCGCGGGTGACTTCGCGGGCCAGTTCGCGGTGCGATTCTTGGTCGAGGATGTCGTACGGAATCTGCGCATACGCCACGCGCTCCGGCGGGTCGAACATGCCGAGGCGGAAGCGGGCGGTAAAGAGGCGCTTCACGGCGATGTCGATGTCCGTTTCGGTGATGTAGCCTTTTTTGACCGCCTCCACGAGGTAGGGATAAACCAGCGTGCCGCAGTCGAGGTCGGTGCCCGCTTTGATCGCCATGGCGGCGGCCTCGGCAGGGGTTTCGACGAGCTTGTGGTTGAGGTGGATGTCGTCCAGCGCCCAGCAGTCGGAGACAATGTAGCCTCCGAAGCCCCACTCGTCGCGCAGGATGTCTTGGAGCAGATAGTCGCTGCCGCAGGCGGCCTCGCCGTTGACGCGGTTGTAGGCGCACATCAGCGAGTAAGCGCCGCCTTCCTGAATGCCGGTGACGAACTGTGGCAAATACGTCTCTCGGAAGTCGCGCTCCGTCGCGATGGCGTCGAAGACATGCCGTTCGGGCTCGGGGCCGCTGTGCACGGCGTAGTGTTTCACGGTGGCGACGGTTTTAAAGTACGTCGAATCGTCGCCCTGCAAGCCTCGGATAAAGGGCACGGCGAGGCGGCCCGTGAGGAACGGATCTTCGCCGTAGGTTTCCTGCCCCCGGCCCCAGCGCGGGTCGCGGAAGATGTTGATGTTGGGCGACCAGATCGTCAGTCCCTGATACCGCAGCCGCTTGCCGTTGCGCACGTATTCGTGGTGTTTGGCACGGGCTTCGTCCGAGATGGTCGTCGCCATGCGGTAGATGAGCTCGTCGTTCCACGTCGCCGAAAACCCGATGGCTTGGGGAAACACCGTCGCCAGTCCGGCACGGGCCACACCGTGCAGCGCTTCGTTCCACCAGTTGTATTCGGGCACGCCAAGGCGGTCGATGGCGGGGGCGCGGTCCAGCGTCTGCGATACCTTTTCTTCGAGCGTCATGCGCCCGACGAGGTCGTCCACGCGCTGCTCGATGGACAGGTCGGGGTTGAGGTAATCCGGGGTTTGGGCGGGGGCGGTGCTGACAAGCAGGCACGCGAGCAACACGAGGCCGAGTCTCGACGCAGCGTACATAGTGGGGTGGGGAAAGTGATAAGATGAGTGGCCGCGAGCGACTAAAGTAGCGCTTCCAGAATGATGCTGCAACCCGCACGGAAAGTCTTGGTAGCCCTCAGCAGGCGTCGGGGCGTGGGATGCCGCTGACGGCCAGCACCCGGTCCAGCCGGACTTCTTGCGGTGGTTGCCCATCTTCGGGAGCCAGCCGGGCATAATCGGCACCGCCCCGCGCAAACACATCGGCGATGCGGGCGCGGAAAGCCCCGCCGTCTTCGATTTCAACAGAAACAACGGTGCCGCGCACGGCGAGGGCTTCCAGTTGGTCGTGAAAACCACAGTCGATGGGAAGGTACGGTTCTTTCTCCGCCACCAGCCGCGCCCAACGCGCAAACACCGCACGCGCCACCGGCCGCAGCGCAGTGAGGCGTTCGGGAGCGGCAGCGCGCAACGCTTCGGGTTCCAGGTCTACGGCGCGGGCTTCATCGTCGAACAGTTCGGTCATGCCCGTCACGATATCCAGCGTGGCCTCCATGTGGAAGAGCAGCCCGTAGGCCGGCGCCGCGCCGCCGTCGTAGCGATACGCTTGCAGCGGTGTCATCTCGGACGACGCGAGTGCTATTGCTCCATCGGGCAAGTTGAACACATCCGTATGCCAGTGCCACGGCACAAACGTTCGCGGGGCCGCCCTGAACAGCGGGTCGCCTTGGGCCGCATCAGTCAACGTCAGTGTCTGCCATCCAATTTCGCTTTTAGAGCCGGGCTGTACCGTTGCTCCCAGCGCTTTCGCCAGAAGTTGCGAGCCAAGGCAGACGCCCAGCACGGGCACGCCTTCTGCCACCGCCGTTTCGATGAGGCGTAGCTCGTTGGTGAGGTGCGGGTATTTGTTTTCTTCATACGCTCCCATTGGGCCGCCCATTATAAGGAGGGCAGACGCTTCGCCAACGTGTTGCGGGACGGGTTCGCCTGCGTAGATTTTTACCGTTTGCGTTTCTATTCCTTGCGCCGTGAGGGCATCACCGATGAGGCCGGGCGTTTCGGGGGCGACGTGCTGGAGGACGAGAATGGGGGAGGGCATGGGCACTACGGGTTTAGGTGGGGAGCGTGGAAGATAAACAACCGCACCGCTTCATCCTCACCGGGCAGGTGCATCAATCGTTCGTACCGAAAGCCGAGCTTTTTCAGCAGCCGGATCGAAGCGGGGTTTTCCAGCGACGTGATCGCGGCGAGGTGGATTAGGTGGAAATCCTGCTGGGCGTGCAGCAGGACAGCGGCGGCGGCTTCGTACGCATAGCCTTGTCCGCGAAACGCGGGCAAAAAGGCAAAGCCGATGTCCACGTTATCAAGGCCCTCTCGTTTGATCATGCCACAAAGACCAATCGGCACGCCATCGGCTTTTGTTTCGGTCAGGTAAAAGCCAAAGCCGTCGCGGTGATAGGGCGGAGCGAGGCGATTCTGGATGTAGGCACGGGCGTCGTCCAGCGTCCGTACGCCTCGGTCTCCGATGTACTGCACCCACGCCGGGTCATTCACCAGTTCGTAGACAAAGGCGGCATCATCGGCAGTAAACCAGCGCAGCCGCAGACGTTCGGTTTCGAGAACGGTCACGATTTCAGGTAGGGAAATACCGTTTGTAAAGGATAATGAACCTTATCGAATTCGTTTTTTTGTCATGCCGGACACGATCCGGCAATTCTCAGAATGGCGGGGTTGCTAGACGGAGAGATACCGGGTCAGGCCCGGCATGACGCGATGCGAGAAACGCACCTGCGTTTCGCAGAATAGGAAGAAGGCAGACGCAAACGGAAAATACCACTTCCCTCATCCCTTTTCCCGCTTCCCTTCTAACGCAATCTTTAGACAGTGTTCGCATCTCGCAGGGGGCGCGGTTTGTATATTCTTCCCGCTTGTGGCCCTTCCGGGCCATTTTTCATATTGGTGCTTGTTGTCGGAAAAGTCGACACCACCACCAGCCGCCCCCAACAAAACGTTTTCGAGTAATGGCTCACATCGGCGTAGACACGCACCCCACCCGCACCTACACCGCAGGCGAACTGCGGCATGCCAACGTTGGCGAAGCAGTGATTCTCAAAGGCTGGGTGGATACCCGGCGCGACCTCGGGGGTGTGATCTTTATCGACCTGCGCGACCGCTATGGCCTGACGCAGATCGTGTTTTCGCCGCAGGACAACGTAGATGCCCACGCCGCCGCCGAAGCCCTCCGCAGCGAGTTTGTGATCTCGGTCAAAGGCATTGTCCGCGACCGCTCTGCCGAGACCGTCAACCCGAAGCTGCCGACGGGCGAAGTGGAAGTACGCGCTCACGAACTGGTCATCCTCAACGAGAGCGAGCCGGTGCCGTTTACGTTGTCGGCGCACGAGGAGAAGCAGGTGAAAACGAACGAAGACCTGCGCCTGAAATACCGCTACCTCGACATGCGCCGGTCCGACTTGCAGAACAAGATGCTCACGCGGCATCGGTTTTACCAGATCACGCGGAAGTACTACGACCAGCACAACTTTGTAGAGGTGGAAACGCCCGTGCTGATGAAGTCGACGCCCGAAGGCGCGCGCGACTACCTCGTGCCGAGCCGCGTGCATCCGGGCAAGTTCTACGCGCTGCCACAGAGCCCGCAGACCTACAAGCAGATCCTCATGGTCGCGGGCCTCGACCGCTACATGCAGATCACCAAGTGTTTCCGCGACGAAGACCTCCGCGCCGACCGCCAGCCCGAATTCACGCAGGTGGACCTGGAGATGACCTTTGCGACGGAAGACATGGTCTACGAACTGCTCGAAGGCCACATGAAAGCCGTCTGGAAGGAAATCAAAGGCGTAGACATCGAGACGCCGTTCCGCCGCATTTCTTACGACGAAGCCATCCAGCGCTACGGCTCCGACAAGCCCGACTTGCGCTTTGGCCTTGAATTGCAGGACGTGAGTGGGGTGTTTGAAGGCAGCGGCTTCCGCGTCTTCGACAGCGTGCTCGACGGCGGGGGCAAGATCCTGTCCATCGTCGTGCCCGGCATGGGCGATCAGGGGCGCGGCTACATGGACCGCCTCGACAAAGACGTGGTGCGCAAACGCATCGGGGCGTCCGGGCTGATCTACTTCAAACTGCCGTCGGATGGCAGCGAGACGGTTTCGTCCGTCAAGGAGCATGTGCTGCCCGCCGACGTAGTGCAGGGCGCGATTGACCACCTCGGTGCAAAAGCCGGGGATCTCGTGCTGGTGCTGGCCGGGATGCCGCCGAAGGTGTATGATCAGGCCGGGACGTTGCGCCTCCACATGGCGAACGAACTGAATCTCATTCCTGAAGGTGCCGATGGGCCGTGGGAATTCCTGTGGGTTACCGACTTCCCGCTGGTGGAATGGGACGAGGACACGCAGCGCTATTACGCCATGCACCACCCGTTCACCTCGCCACGGGCAGAAGACCTGGACAAAATGGAGACGGAACCCGGTGCGATTCGCGCGCGGGCCTATGATCTCGTGCTCAATGGCAATGAGATTGGCGGCGGCTCCATTCGTATCCACAACCGTTCGGTGCAGAACCAGATGTTTAAGCTGCTCGACATCGACGCCGAGGAAGCACAGCAGCGGTTTGGGTTTTTGCTGGATGCGTTCCGCTACGGCGCGCCACCGCACGGCGGGCTGGCGCTTGGGCTCGACCGCATCATCATGCTTCTCACCGGGGCACAGTCACTCCGCGACGTGATCGCGTTCCCCAAGACGCAGAGCGCGCAGGAGGCCATGGTGGGCTCGCCCGACGTGGTGGATGACAAGCAACTGGAGGAGTTGCACATCGGCCTCGTCCTGCCGGAGGAAGAAGAAGGCTAAACATCGTCTGGACGATGTCAGGGTTGTGTTACTGTAGGTCTGTCAGGCTTTACGGCTTTTACCTGCCAGCGCCATGCCTTCTTTCTCATCAACCAGCAGCAGCAAAACGCCGCCGATGAGGAAAAACAGGAGCACGGTGGCCACGCCTGCCCGCTGGCTCTCGAAGAGCGCCGTGAACTGGCCCAGCAGAAACGGACCCATAAACGCCGTGGCCTTGCCGGAGAACGCAAAGAAGCCGTAAAACTCGTTTTCTTTCGAGGGCGGGACGAAGCGGCCCATGAGAGAGCGGCTGGCGGATTGGTTCGGCCCAGCGAGTAATCCCACAATAATGCCCGCGATCCAGAATCCCGTTGGTGTTTGGGTAAAGACGGCAAGCACGGTGGCCCCGGAAAGCCCGACCAGCGAAATCAGGATGGTGATTTTGCCGCCGATCTTGTCATCGAGGAAGCCGAAGGCCGCCGCGCCCAGCCCGGCGGCCACATTCAGCGCAATGCCGAAGATGATGATGTCTTCGGTGGAGAAGCCGAAGGTGCCCTGCGCATAGATGCCGCCAAACGCAAAGATGGTGATGATGCCATCGTTGTAGAGCAGCCGCGCCACGAGGAACCGAAACACCTGCCGGTACTGCTGGCGAATCTCGTTGAACGTGTTGACGAACTGCTGATTGGCCTGCTGCAATATATTGCCGCTGCGTTCGGCGGCGGGTACGGGTTTGTCGTTCACAAACAAAAACATCGGGATGGCGAAGAGGGCAAACCACGCCGCTACGAGTAGCAGGGTCGCCCGTATGTTCTCGCCGCCCTCGGTGGAGAAGCCAAAGAGGGGCGTCTCGGTCTGGATAAACGCAAACAGCGCCACCACCAGGCACAACAAGCCGCCGAAATAGCCCAGGCCCCAGCCATAACCGGAGATACGCCCGATCTTTTCCGGTGAGGCGATGTCGGGCAAATAGGCGTTGTAGAACACATTCGCCATCTCGAAGGCGATGTTGGCGATGGTGAAGAGCGTGAGCGCCAGCAGCACCTCGCCGCGTTGCGGGAAAAACAGCGCCACGGTTCCGGCCACACATACCACCGTGGTGATGAGCAGAAACCGTTTGCGATAGCCGCCCCGGTCGGCAATGGCTCCGAGGTACGGAGAGAGCAACGCCACCGTGATGGCGGTGATGGTGACCGCCAGCGACCACTGCGCCGTGCCCGTGATTTCGTTTTCGGCGATGCCTTGCGTGAAATACGTGGCGTAGACAAACGTGACGACGAGCGTCGTGAACGAGGAATTGGCGAAGTCGTAGAGCGCCCACGACCACACGGTCCGGGAAGCAGTCGAACGGTCAGTCACAGCGGGGATGGGGTGAGTGGGCAGACGCGGGCGCTGCAAGGTAGCAAAACGCCTTGTCCTTGGCACCCGGTGCCCATAAAAAAAGGACCACCGAAAGGGCGGTCCTCGTCATGATCTGAAAAAGCTACGTTACCCGAGCGACGTGGTATACGTCACCAGCTCATCCAGCGGGAGATCGGGCTGCGGCCACGTCGTGGAGACCGTCGTACGGTCTGGAGCGCTCCAGCGAAGGCGTTCTTCCAGGGTGTGTTTCCACGTCGTAGCTTCCGGAAGTGCCAGCCGCACCGTTTCGCCGTCGTCGAGGTGCAGTGCGACATCAAAAGCCGTGTCGTCGTCCATGTGCCAGTCCACCTGTGTCACCTGATGCAGGTGAATCTCTTGAAAGACCTTTTTTTGGAGCTTCCACCCGGAAAGCTCGATGCGGTCGAGAAACAACCGCGCCTTAGGAAACAGGAGCCGCTGCTCCGGAAAACGGAACCGGCTGCTGACAAGAACAACGTGACTGGAAAGGGGGACGGGCATAAATCGCTTGCAATCTACAACGCAACAACAGCGAGCGGGTAATAATACTACACCGGGAGCGCTTCGAATGACCAACACAGGTTCATCTTTTAGACACAAAAACGTCAAAAAAATAACCTCTGCGTCGCCACTTTGGGTAAAAACCTAAGGCATCGTCATGCTACGGGGCGGAGAAGCGGTAAGATGCGCTCAGAGAAAGGGGGATGTTGGGAGGGCGATTTCTAAAAACGGGCCGTCACATTGTGCAAACCAAAAGGACATCGTAGTTTGCGGCGAGGCCGTGGCACAGGGGCGCATCACCTGATCCCTCCGTCCGCGCCCTCCTTCCGCTAATGCTTATTGGCTTCTTGCAACTATGCCCCGTTTCTCCTTTCTGACCTGCTTGCTGCTCCTGCAACTGTCGGTCACTGCTGCACTGGCCCAATATCCCCATCAGTCCATCAATCCGGATTTGCTGCATGAGCCGTGGGCCGCGCAGTGGGTGGCGCATCCCACGGCGTCTCCGTCCGATTTTGGCGTGTATCATTTCCGCCGCACGTTTGACCTCGACTCGGTGCCGGAGACATTTGTGGTGCATGTCTCGGCGGACAACCGGTACCGGCTGTTCATAAATGGCACGTCGGTATCAAGCGGGCCCGCCCGCAGCGATCTGGCGACATGGGCCTTCGAGAGCATCGATCTTGCGCCCTACTTACAGGCAGGAAGCAATGTGCTGGCAGCCGTGGTGTGGAACTTCGGGGAGCTGCGACCGATGGCGCAGCATAGTTTTCGCACAGCGTTTATTGTGCAGGGCGACACGGAGCAGGAAGCCATCGTGAATACCAGCGAAGCCGATTCATCGGAGGGGTGGCGCGTGCTACAAAATGCGGCCTATGCCCCGTTGCCCGTGGACCGCGCCGCGCTGAACTATACGTACATCGTTGTGGGACCCGGCGAGACCGTGGAGGCCGCCGCCTATCCGTGGGGTTGGGAGCGGGCGAACTTTGATGACAGCGAATGGGACGGCGTTGCCAATGTGCGGAATGCCCGGCAGGAATGGGGACCAAACTATGGCGACTTCACCGGCTGGCGGCTCACGCCCCGAGCTATTCCGCTCCCCGAGGAAACCCCGCAGCGCATCGCCCGCGTTGCCCGCAGCGAAGGGGTGACCGTGCCCGATGGGTTTGTGGATGGCATCGCCCCGCTTGTTATTTCGCCGAACACCACGGCGACGGTTTTGCTGGATCAGACGTTTCTCACCACCGCCTATCCTGTCCTCGCAGCCAGCGGAGGAGCGGGTGCCACCATCACCTTGACGTATGCCGAAGCCCTCTTTGATGCCGATGGTCAGAAGGGCAACCGCGACGAGATCGACGGCAAAACAATTCGCGGCATCAAGGATCGCTTCCTGCCTGATGGCGAGGCCGGACGGGTGTTTAGCACGCTCTGGTGGCGCACGTATCGCTACCTCCAACTCGATATCACCACGGCGGACGAGGCCCTTGCCATCGACGACATTCAGGGTGTGTTTACGGCCTATCCGTTCTCGGACAATGCCCGCTTTGCCGCCAGCGACACCACGCTGAATGCCATCTGGCAAGTAGGGTGGCGCACCGCACGGCTCTGCGCAGGGGAGACGTATTTTGACTGTCCCTACTACGAACAACTCCAGTACGCAGGCGATACCCGCGTGCAGGCACTGATCTCGCTTTATGTTTCCGGCGACGACCGGCTCATGCGACAGGCGCTCACCGCGTTTGATGTCTCGCGTATTCCCGAGGGGCTTACCCAAAGCCGCTATCCGTCGTATTCGCGCCAGATCATCCCGCCGTATTCGCTCTTCTGGGTCGCGATGGTGTACGACTACTGGATGCACCGCGATGACCCTGCCTATATCGAAGGGTTTCTTGGTGGCATCCGCGGCGTGCTGGACTGGTACGACAACCTCCGCGACCCCGACGGTTTGTTTAAGCCGACTCCGTGGTGGAACTACGCCGACTGGTCGTTCCAGCGAGGCGTACCGCCCGGCGGTGATGAGGGGCAATCGGCCCTGATCGCGCTGCAATACATCTATGCCCTTGATTACGCCGCCGAGATGGCGGAAGCGTTTGGTCGCACCGATGAAGCCGCCACGTACCGCCAGCGTTCTGCCAAGTTGAAAGACACCCTCCGTCGTCTGTGCTGGAATGAGGAACGCGGCCTCTTTGCCGATACGCCCGCTCAAGCTGTCTTCAGTGAACACACCAACGTGATGGCGGTGCTGGTGGATCTGGTGCCCACGGAGGAACAAACGCCACTACTCAACCGAATGCTGGCTGCCGACGACCTGACGCCGGTGTCGTACTACTACCGCTTCTACCTGGACCGCGCCATGCACAAGGCGGGGCTGGGCGAGACGTACCTGCACCGCCTCGGTCCGTGGCGCGACATGTTGGACTTGGGTCTTACCACCTTCGCCGAGCGCTCGGAACCGACCCGCTCCGATGCCCATGCCTGGAGTTCAAGCCCCAACTATGACTTCCTCGCCACAGTCTGCGGCATTTTGCCTGCTTCGCCGGGATTTAAGACCGTCCACATTGCCCCTGCGCTGGGGCCGCTGAACGACATCGACTGCCGCCTGCCGCACCCGGATGGCTTTATCGACCTTCAGCTTGAGCGGACGGACGACGGGCTAACCGGCACCGTGACTTTGCCCTCGACTCTCAACGGGACGATGATTGTGAATGGGCGAGCGATACCGTTGGAAGGAGGCGAGCAAACGATCGAATAACAAGCTCGTGGTTAGCAGCAATTACACCCTCCGGCTCGTTGGGCCCCCTCCCTCAAGGGAGGAGTTCGTGTTGTGCCATCCTCTGAACGAAGCCTATGACTTGTCTTTCCCCTTGCCCATCCACAACGGCGCGGTGACGAACCACAACACGGTGCCCGTGAGCATGAGCGTGGCGTGTGTTTCCCACGGCACCGAGCCTGCGAAGACCAGAAAGGCAGGGACTATCGTCAGGCCCAGGCCGACGGCGGAGGCAAGTTTGGTGAGTAGGCTCATGCGTTACCTCCGTCGTCTTGGGTTGCACCCCGTTGTTGCACCATGCTGCCGCCCAGATAAAGCGCCGTGGCGATGAACCAGCCCGGCAGCCCGAGGAAAAAGATCTGCACGCCCCACACCGCGTTGATACCCCAGCATGCCGCCAGCGCGCCAAACCAGGCCAATGCCGCAGGCCAGCTAATGAGGAGTTGCTTCCATTCGGCGTAGTTCGACCGGCGGCCCAGCTTGGGCAGCAGCCAGAAGTCGGCAAAAAGAACCGCGCCCATTGGCATCAGGAGGAGGCCATAGAGAGCCACAAAGTCGAGCAGCCGCATCATCAGCGCGGGAAACAGCGCGGCGATGGTGGTGATGCCACCCACAGCCAGCGTGACTTTCCAGCGTTTCCAGTTCGGGGTGATGGTTTGCAAGGCCAGCCCGGCGCGGTAGATCGTGGGGTTGGCCGTCGTCCATCCCGCCACCACCACAGCGATGACACCCGCGTAGCCCGCGCCAAGGTAGGCAATGGGTCCCGGGGCGGGCGAGTCGTTGCCCTGTTGCAGCGCCAGGGCATACAGGATGCTGGCAGCGATCCATGCCACGAAGTGCCCGAGGTACATGCCGAAGGCGCTCGCAAAGCCGTAGGTCCATTTTTTGGCATAGCGCAGGATGGTCAGGTCGGCCATGCCGATGTGCATCGCCATGTTGCAGAACCACGCGAAGAACATGACATGCCAGAAGGAGAAATGCACCCGTCCTTCGAGCGGCACGCCGGTCCAGATCACCTCGTTGGCGACGCTCCAGAAGTCGCCCGCCGACTGCACGCCGAGTTGGGGCAGCACCGCCACGCCGCAGGCCACAAACACCAGAAACATCCACGGCGCCGCGATTTTGGAGAACTGGGCGATTTTTTCGAAGCCGAGGATCGCTAGCACCGTCACCACCGACCCGACAAGGATCACCACCACGACCCACGCGAGGCTGTTCGGATACAGGTCGCTGAGCGCCGGCATCGGCATGTTAAACGGTAGCCCCACCGCCGTCGCTGCCACCGAGATCATACTCCCGGCGAGGAAGCAAAACATGGCGGCATTAACCACGTTGTAGGCGATCAGCAACCACGGCCCCGAGATTTTGCGGAGCATCCAGTACATGTTGAGGCGCGTGCGCGTGGCGATGGGTGCTGTGAGAAATGCCCAGGAAAGCACGGCCAGCAGGTTGCCCACCAGCAGGCCCAGCACCAGGTCGGCGGCGGCTACGCCATGCGCCACAAACAGCGGCCCGATGACAAACTCAGTGCCCGCCACATGCTCGCCTGCGTAGAGCCCGATGAAGTTGCCCGGTCCCTGCAGGCGGTCGTTGGATACAGGCTCGCGGTCGAACTCATTGATGGCGTCCAGCCGCTCGGTGATGGTGCGCGGTGGAGCATTCATGGCAAGGTATGGGGAGACGGGACCGGTGCAGAAGGGGTCATCATGTGTGCACGGTGGGGTGAGCGGGAGGGGCGAGCGGTCGGATTCCCCAAATGGGTCGCCGGACGCAGGAGATAATAGCAGTTTTGGTTCGGAAATGCATGGCCCTGCAAAAAAGCACCGGACGCCACAACAAGGAGCCCGGTGCTGGAATGATGCGGACCGGAAGGCCGGAATTATTTGATCAGGGTAATGGTCTGGTTAGCCAGGACGCGCTCGCCTACCACGCGGACCACATATACCCCGCTAGGCAAGGCCTCAGCGCGGAACGTAAAGGCGCGTGTTGTTTGGGCTTCCAGGACGCCGTCAAACAAGGAGGCCACCTGTCGCCCCGTCTGATCATGGATGGTGACGGCTACGTGTTGCCGTTGCGCCACCGACAGCGAGAACTGCGTCTGTGGGTTGAACGGGTTGGGGTATGCCTGCGTGAGGTGATAGGCCGATGGGAGGTCTACGGCCACTTCCACCTCAGGGCTGTATTCGAAGGAGCCATCATAATCCACCTGCTTCAGCCGGAACCGATAGCGCCCGGTCGTCATGTTCTCCACCCGGAAGGCGTAATGCTGCGGTTGAATGGTTGTGCCGTGTCCCTCGACAAAACCAAGGGCTTCCCAGCCGACGTTCCCGAATTCGGCCAAACGCTGCACTTCAAACCCGGCGTTGTTGGTTTCCGAGGCGGTTTCCCATACCAAGTTGAGTGCTTGCCCATCAAGGATCGCCTCAAACTGCGTCAACTCCACCGGGAGGAAGTTGGCCTGGCAAGCTGCGGCGTCGCTGCTCGACAGGTTGCCCGGAGGAAACGTACCAACCAGGGTTACCGAGCAGGGGAGAGTAAGGTCTACTTCATATAGTGTGCCGCCCGCATTGCTATAGACGATAAATTCGCCGGATGCGTTGAAAAAAGCGCCCCCTACCATCGTGAGTCCAAGGTTGGCTCCCCCGCAGAGGTCCGAAAAGACACCAGTCGCAGGGTTGATAACCACGGGGTGGCGGGGCACGTTGGCCCAGCCATAAAGCATCCCATCGGCCGGGTTGTAGTCCCAATCTGCCACAATACGGTTGACACCAGGGGGCAGCGTCATCGCAAACTGGCTAAGAATGGTCGGTGGTGTCGTGGTGACGTCAACGTGGGCCATCACGCGGGTACTGCCATTGCCAATCGTGTAGGTGCCGTCGGAAGCGAAGGCGCCAATAAACCAACCCCGGACATTGGCGAGCGGTGTGCCGCCCGTCTGGGGTACGCCGAGGCTCGTCACCGTCCCATCTGAAGCGATGCGGTAGACGGTTCCGTGCGCCACACCTGGACTAACCTCTACCCGCTCAACGGTGGCGTACATGTATCCGTCCACAGGATTTAACCCCATCCCATTGTAGGCCACGGGCGCGAGGGGGCCGATGGTGGTATTGGTAAGCGGCATCCCATTGGGGTCAATCGAACTGAGTTGCGAGCCGGTATAGGGCGGCGTAGTTCCCCCTTCGTATCGCCCGAGGAAATACTCATCGTTGGCACAGGTAAACGGGTCACCCTGCGCATAGGCAGCCGGACTGGTTAGAAGGAGATAAAGAGGAAGCAAGACAGCCAAGACAACCCCTTGCAATAGGCGATAGCCATGTTCCATCACGGTTCCTCATACATTTGATGGTAGGTCAGAAGAGTAGGGGCTCTGGTCAAACCCATTGCGCCACCCGGTGATGAAGCGTTTCCCATTCAGAGAGAGGCCTGTTTCTCGGGCGAAGGTAGGAAAACGGAACGCTCAAAAAGGATGCCGCATCAAGGGCATCCAACCATACAAGATAATAGCAGATAGGAGGCGGAATTACATGGCCAGACGAAAATAGCACCGGACCTCCAAGAGGAAGCCCGGTGCGTTGAAGGTGTGCCGCGAGTAAAAGACGGGTTATTTGATCAGGGTCATGCGTCGCGTTTGTGTGAAGGCACCGGCTTGCATCCGGTACAGGTAAATCCCGCTCGGAACGAGCCTGCCAGAGCGGTCCTGCCCCTTCCACGTCACCGAATGTTCGCCCGCTGTATAGTCTTGCAGCGCTACGACTGCCACCACACGGCCGAGCAGGTCGATGACCTCTAGCCGTACAAACTGGCGCTCTGGCAAGGCAAAGCGGATTGTTGTCTGCGGGTTAAAAGGGTTGGGGTAGTTTTGCTCGAGTTGGTAGCCACCAGGGCTCTCGTTTATGTCCGTAGCCGTCGGCGTTGCTCCCAAGCACGTCGCGAACTCGGAGGTCGAGCCATCGGGCGCGGTGACGAGCGCGGTCACAGCTTCCGCGTTTTCTGGTGCATCGAACAAGAACGCGGCATTGCCCAAAGCATCGGTTTCGGCGATGGTCGTACCGAGGAACTGCATGCCTTCTTCGAGCCCGTTGGTACGACAGGCGTCATTGGCGAAAAATGCTACTTCGAACGCCGTTTGCGATTTGCTGTGCAGCGTTCCTTCGATGCGTGCGTTGGTGACAGCAGTGAGGACCGGCGTGTTTTGCAGACCGTTGGGGCCCTCATCGAGGTCCTGGTTGTCATTCGGGGTGGGACCATCCCCACCCAGGTCGATGCCCGGCCCGGCGTTGTCAGTAATTTCGTTGCCGACGATGCGGTGGCCTGTGCCGCCACGCACCTCCACGCCGGGGCCGCCATTGTTGATGATGATATTGGAAGCATCGGAGGTGACACTGCCTATCTTGTTTCCGAATCCTCCCGCTAGCAGCAAACCGCCTGCTATATTCGAATCCAGGATGTTGCTCGTAATGGTGTTGTTGCCAGAGGCATCGACCACCAGTCCATAGCCCGGGAAGTGTTGCAGGTGCAGATGTTGGACGCTGCTTCCGCCGCCCGTCACCGTGAGGCCATCGCAGGGTGCGGCGCAGTTGCTCCCATCAAGCACAAATAATCCGTCTTGCTTGTTGCCCTCATCGGAGAGACGCACGATGAACGGACGTTGTAAGGGGGGCAGGGGCGACAACACGTCGAGCTTGCTGCCGGGCGGCACGTTAAACTCAATCACATCAGCATTTCCCTCGTTGATGCGGTCGATGGCATCGCGGAGGGAGCCGGTGCCGGCATCCGCCAGGTTGTCCACGTTGATGATGATCTGCTTGCGCAGGCCAAAATCAAGGTCCTCATACACATCGCCCCCTCCGATGGATACCGGGTGACGTTTCCCATTTCCCAAGGGGGTGGTTTGGGCAAAATTGCTGGGAAGCATCGTTTGGAGGAAATAGATGCCCACTGGGAGGGTAACCTGATAAGACCCCACGGAATTGGTGGTGGTCTGAGCGATGACTTGGCGTTCTTCGTTTAGTACTTCAATGATCTGGTCAGTGAGGTAGGGCTCTGCGTCGTTCTGCACGCCGTCGCCGTTGAGGTCGTTAAACACCCGCCCCTGGACCATGCCGAGGGCTTGCGTGTGGCCAAAGTCACAGAAATACTGGGTGCCTGCTACAACAGATACCAAGTGGCATCCTTCATTGTCGGTGGGGACGGTTTGTAGCCATCCCAACCGCTTTGGTGTGCGTATCACATAAGACTGATCGGCGGGCACGGAGGCAAAGGTGTACACCCCATCGGCATTGGTAAGGGTAGTAGCCACCAGGGTGCCTTCCAGCGTGAGCAATTCTACCGTCCAGCCTTCCAGCGCGCCATCGTTGTCATCCAGCATGCCGTTGGCATTCACGTCGTTATAGACAAAACCACTAATTTGCCCCACGGTTTGTGCGTTGCCGAAGTCCAGCCCATCGAGAACCTGACCTGCGACCAATTCAATCTGATAATCGCCCCGGTCGTTGTTGGGGAACGTAAGCACCCAGTTCGGCTGGAGCACTTCGCGTACGGTGTAGGTGCCGGGCGGCAGTACCACGCCGTAGCTTCCCACCACGGGTTCGTCGGGGCTAGAGAGGCGGGTAGCCACGACGTTAAGTTGGCTGTCTACCACCTCGATTTGCCAGCCGCCTAGGCCTGGTTCGTCTTGCTCGCGTTGTTGGTTGGCGTTGCGGTCGTTGAAGACGAAGCCTTCGATGCGCCCCACGGCCTGGCTGTTGCCGAAGTCCAGCCCGTCCACAAAGCCGCTGGGTTCAACGGTGATGTTACGATAGATAGGGAGGAAGCCGCTGGGGTCGGTATTCGGCACGGTCGCAACCCAGCCGTCCTGTTGGGTTTCAAACACGTTAAACGTGCCGGGTGGCACCTCAAGGGCGTAGGAGCCATCAGGGGCGGTGGTGGTGGTGAGGAATAGCCCGTTGCCAGAAGCCGTGATGGTCCAGCCAGCCAGTCCCGGCTCGCCGTCATCACGGATGCCGTTGCCATTGAGGTCGTTAAACTTCGTGCCCGCAATCAGGCCTAGCGTGTTGGTGTTGCCAAAGTGGACGCCTTCGGAGGCGATGCCCGAGGTCACGGCTATCTGGTGTACGCCGTCGTTATCGGAGGGAAAGGTCTGCACCCAGCCCGGTTGCTGAACCTCGCGGACGAAATAGGTGCCCGGGAGCAAATCCGTAAAGGCATAAGCCCCATCATCGTTGGTCGTTGTTGTGGCAATGGTTTGCCCATTTTGTTCTAGTTGGATGGTCCAGCCAGGCATCGTGGGTTCGCCCGTATCGAAGATGCCATTTCCGTTCTGATCATTAAATTTGAACCCGCCGACGAGGCCGGGCCGGGCGTTGCCAAAGTCGAGGTTGGAAATCGGTTCGCCGGAAACGGGGATCACCTCATAGACGCCATTGTTGCTCGTCGGGGAAGTCTGCCGCCATCCGTCGCGCTGTTCTTCTTCGATGACATGTAACCTGCGCGGTAGGCCCAGCCTGTATGCTCCGTTTGCATCGGTGGTGTCCGAGACAGATCGTTCGGCAATATCTGTGGCCGTGATAACCCATCCTGCGATGCCGGGCTCCCCTTCATCCCGCTGCCCGTTGCCATTGAGGTCTTCAAACTTGACCCCGCTCACGGGTACGAGGTCCTGCGTGTTGCCAAAGTTGATGTCGTTAATGGTTTCTCCTGACGTTATTTCAACAAGGTGAGCGCCGCTTGGAGGATCGGTTTGCACCCAGGCATCCTGCTGCACTTCGCGCACCGTGAAGGGGCCGGGTGGGAGGGGAATGGCATAGGCTCCTTCGGCATACAAGGGGTCATCCGGGCCTGCTGTGACGGCTGTTCTCACAAGGTTGCCATTTATATCAAACACCTCAATCTGCCAGCCGCCCAGCGGCGGTTCGCCTTCATCACGCTGCCCATTGGCATTAAGGTCATTGTATTTGAGGCCCCGAAGATGTCCTGCCCCTTTGCTATTGCCAAATAGGAGGCCGTCAATGAATTGGCCGGATTCCACCGTTACGCTTCGATAGATACCCTCGGTGTTAGGGAAGGTCGGCATCCAGCCAAATTGTGACATGGGGTCTTCTGCAACCTGATAGGTCCCCGGAGGCAAAGCAATCGAGAACGCCCCGGTGGTGTCAGAAAAGAAAAAACCTGCCAACTTGCCTTCTTTTCTCAAAAAGAATGACCAAAGCATCCCCGGTTCTCCAACGTCGCGCAGACCATTGGCATTAAGGTCATTAAACTTAATACCAGAAATGGTACCCGTTCGGACGTTACCAAAATCAACCCCATCTCGAACATCGCCTGCACCGAGGTTGATCACATGGTCGATCTCCGGGAACGTCTGGGACCATCCTTGTTGTTGCACTTCGCGTACCGTATAGGTCCCCGTGCTTAACTCGGAAAAGGCGTAGGTGCCGTTACCATCGGTCACCGCCGTGGCGATGACTTGCTCCTCTTGCAGCAGTTCGATCGTCCAGCCTTCCATACCCGGCTCCCCAGTATCACGCTGCTTATTGCCGTTGATATCGTTGAATTTGGTGCCGGTGATGCGTTGCCCTTCCAGGCGGTCGTTGCCAAAGTCGAGCGCCACTTCATCGTCGGAGATAAGGGTGACGGTATAGGCTCCGTTGTTATCGATGGGGAAGGTCTGCACCCATCCGATTTGTGGAACCTCGCGGATG
This sequence comes from Rhodothermia bacterium, assembly GCA_030428385.1. GTDB lineage: Bacteria > Bacteroidota > Rhodothermia > Rhodothermales > JAAAOL01 > JAUIDY01. Next base: position 19,953 of record JAUIDY010000077.1, read on the forward strand.
GTGTACGTGCCCGGTAACTGGTCTTCAAAAAAGTAAATCCCATTATCACCACTGGTCGCGGAAGCGATCACTTCTCCATTATTTTCGAGCACGAAGGTCCAGCCGGAAAGCACCAACTCGCCCGCATCGCGGAGGCCGTTCCGGTTGTCGTCGTGGAACTTGGTGCCGCCAATCTCAACCAACTTGGCGTTTCCAAAGTCGAGATTTTCCACAATTTCGCCCCCGGAAAGGTTGAGGGCGTAAATGCCGTTGTTGGTCAAGGGAAAGGTCTGCGCCCAGTTCGGGATTTGTTCTTCTTCGATGGTATAGGTACCCGGTGATACGTCCAATTCAAACGCACCGTCCGCCCCAGTAGCGACCACCACCGCATCTTCATTCAAGTCCGTGATGGTGATCATCCACCCTTCGATGCCGGGTTCTCCTTCGTCACGCTGTCCGTTGCCGTTGAGATCTTCAAACTTGACCCCGCTCAACCGGCTGAAGGCTTGGGTGTTGCCAAAGTCCAATTCCCCAATGGATGAGTTTTCTGGCGTGACCTCTACGGTATGGCTGACCGCTTCCGGGAAGGTTTGTATCCACCCGGCTTGTTGCACTTCACGAACAACATATTCGCCCGTCATAACATCGAAGCCGTAGTCCCCCGATGCATCGGTGAAATCGACCGACACCAACTCGCCATTTTGTTCAAGTTGGATGAGCCAGCCCTCCAGGCCAGGTTCTCCGGCATCGAACTGTCCATTTCCATTAAGATCATTAAATTTTCGACCGGTGAGGCGATAGGGAAGGGCCGCAAAGTTGACACCACTAACGGCCTCTCCCTGAGGGAGGGAAACAGGGAAAATATTTCCAATCGGAAAAGAAATGGTAAACCCGTCAGGGGCGGCAGCACTCAGTGCGTATTCACCAGGCTGGAGGTCTGAGAAAAGGTACGCTCCGTTTGTATCGGTGGTGGTGGTTTGAAGCACTTCGCCCGCTTCGCTGAGCAGAAAAACAGAGGCATTGGGCAACCCAGGTTCTCCCGGATCAAAGATGTTGTTTGCGGTAATGTCGTTAAACACGATGCCGCTAATCGAACCGGCGGGAGTGATCACCGTGATGGTCGCAGCCCCGTCTTCATAAGCCGCGGCAATGGTGTTTTCTCCGCCACCTATCAGGTTCACGTCTTCCCAGGTGCCGGAAATACCGTTTGTGGTGATGATCACGATGTATTCATCGCCGGGTTGCACCTCACCGCCATCAGGAACGGTGGCGTTTAGGGTGCCGCCGAGGTTGGCGGTTGTTGCCGTGAACGTGGAGGGCGGATCGTTGACGGTGTAGGTAAGGGTGCCGCCCGAATCCTGGGTGAAATCATCAAGCGTTGGATTCCCATTTTCCAACGAGGCTGTACCGCCCGCCTTGACATGTAAGCCCACTTGTTGGGCAAGGAATAGGTTCGGCGACCCCGCAAACACAATTTGTCCTTCGGCATTCACCACATTTCCCAGAGCATCCTCTCCTAGCCACCCGCCCGGGCCTTCGTCGAGGCTCGCCGTGTAGGTGCCGCTTTCTGGAATGGTGATGGTAGAGGAGCCTACAAATTGCAGCGTCCCACTCTGGTGGTTGGTCTCGCCTGCAAGGGTGAGGTTGATGTCTTCGAGGCTGCCCACCTGACTGGTGGAGGAAAAAAGAGAAGAGCCTTGGACGATCATGTCGTCGTCGCCATCGCCGATGAGGCGGGGCGAATTAAAGCCGCGCTGAAACGTGAAGTTGTCGGTGACCGTGAGTGTGCCATCCACGAACAGGTTGCCGGAATCAACGGTCAGGTTCTCGAAGGTGACATCGCCGTTGGTGTTGGCCACGGGGATGAGCGGATCATCGCCTTTGGTGAACAGCACATCGCCCAGGAAGGTCGCGCCATCGTTAAATAGGTGGGTGCCGCCGCCGCGCAACTCAACGGAAGCGCCGGGGTCAACCTGCACGGTCCCGTTTACCTCTGTGTTGGTGAGCACCGTTTCATCGCCCTCGATATACATCACTCCCCCATCTTTGATGGCCACGAGGATATTGAAGCGGGTTTTCAGGATGGCTCTCAACTGCCCATCCACAATGACTTTTCCGTCATCATTGACGAGGTCGGTGAAGACTTCGGTGGTGGTGTTAGGGGGGATGGTGGCGGTGGCGTCGTTGGTGAATCCGATGGGGGCGTTAAGCAGCGAGCCATCTTCCCATATCATCTGGGTGCCATCGGCGGTGGTAGGCTGCTGAATGGTGTAGACGCCCTCCAGCGTGCCGGTGCCCGAAAAGCGGGTATTGACGCCGTCAGCAATGATCTCGTCAGTCGTCAGCGTTGCGCCAGAACCGACCGAGATGGTGTTGTTTGAGCCTTGAAGGTTCATAGCGCCGGTCACGGAGGCGTCTACGTTGGCCCCAAACGTTCCGCCATTGCCCGCATAGTTCGGCAAGGTGAGGGTGTCGTTGAGGAAAAGGTCGCCGCCGTTGTTTTGCAGGTTGGCCTGCGGGTCCACGCCGGGGTTGAAGTTGACCGTGGCATTATTGCCCACCAGCGCGTTGCCCAGACCGTCTCCGTCGAGCGGCTTGAAGACTCCCGGTGTGCCACCCAGTTGCCCGGCGAGGTCGTGCGTGCCGCCGTCGAATTCCACCTGTGCCTCGCCTGCCAGGTAGATCCCGCCACCTGTAAGGCTACTGCCAAAACCCATGTCAAGCTGGGCCCCGTCTTCCACGAACACGGTGTTGCTGATGTTGACCGTGACGTCCAGCGAGGGCAGGGCCGAAGAAGCCAGGATAAGCAGGGTGCCGTCTATGTTGAGCACAGGCTCGGTGGAGATGGAGCCGGTGCGGAGAAAAGCGCGGTTGTTGGCAAGGTCGACACTGAGGGTGCTGCCGTTGGCCATGTTAAACACGGCCCCATCCCCGAGCAGAATGTTGCCGTTCCGCCACTCCGCGTCTCCGGTTATGTTCAGCGTCCGTCCCGTCAGGTTTTTGAAGCTGGCGGAGTCGAAATCAATCCCACCAAGGGCCGCTACCGTGCCGCTGCCGCGCAGCGTCCCGCCGTCCCACATGAACCGTCCGTCGATGGTCAGGTCTTGGTTCCCTTCGAGCGTGGTACTGCTCAGGGTTAGGTCGTGGACCGTCGCTGGGATATCGAGATTGATGGTAACCGCCGTGGTAAGAGCGACATCATCGGAGCCGGTAGGCACAGCATCGGTGCTCCAGTTGAGCGGGTCGCTCCATGATGTGCCGTCGCCGCCGCCATCCCACGTAACCTGTGCGAAGAGGGGAGAAGCTCCACAGAAAAAGGCGACAAGAAGAGAAAGGCTGCGAAGGGCGAAACGATACTGCATGACGGTTGCCGGAACAAGGCGAAGGAGGATGCGACACGACCACGTCGTGGACAAGGCCAAACGACGGGCTGAAAGGCAACGCGCAGGTTGGTCGGAGAAGTGATCATTGAAAGGGAGAACGCTGCGGTGGAACGCACCAGAAATCACCCCGAAAGAGGCTTTTTCTGACGAATGGGCAGGAAATGAATGGGAAGTGAGCGCAAAGTGATCTGGTGGGTGAACACCGAGGCACGGTATGCTGGTGCCGTATCCGTCATTGAGTGCTTCGAATCGCCATGCCAGACATAAACACATCGCCCGTCGTCCTTCCTCACGCCAACGGGGCGTCAGGGGACATCACCCGGCTGCTGCACGCCCTGCGCGAGGGACAAACCGAGGCGCTCGACCATCTGATGCCGCAGGTGTATGAGGAACTACGGCGCATCGCCCATGGCAAGCTGCGGCGCGAGCGGGCAAGCCACACGCTCAACACCACGGCACTGGTGCATGAAGCCTACCTGCGTCTTGCTGATCAGCACTGGGTGCAGCTGGCCAACCGGGGACACTTTTTTGCCATTGCCGCCCAGGCCATGCGCCGCATTCTGGTGAGTTATGCCCGCAAACACAACGCCGTGAAGCGCGGCGGGCGGATGGAACAGGTGCCGCTCGACGAGGCGCACGATGAAGCGGTGCTTCTCACCAATGGCCTCGCCCCCGAGACGCTGCTCTCCCTCGATGAGGCCATGACGCGACTTGCGGTCTTCAACGAGCGGGGCTGCCGGGTAGTGGAATACCATTTTTTTGGCGGCATGACCTACGCCGAGATCGCCGACGTAATGGGCATCTCCGTGATCACCGTGCGCCGTGCGTGGGCGCTGGCCAAGATGTGGCTCAGCCGCGAACTAAACGGCACCGATGTGCTGGCTCCGGCAGCCTGAAGCCACTATTTCATATTTCCCCTCGACACGATGACACCCCAACGCTGGCAACAAATCGACGCGCTCTACGCCGCCTACCTCGAACAATCCCTCGCCGAACAGCAAGCGTTTCTGGACGAGGCCAGTGCCCACGACGCCGATTTGAGGAACGAGTTGAAAAGCCTGCTGAACGCCCACGACATCCCGTTCTTCGACGGTGATCCAGCAGATCTGCTGCCTGCCGCCGGGGACACCCTGTTGCCGGAGGGGACACCGGTGGGGGTTTATCGCATCGACAGGCCCATCGGGCGGGGCGGAATGGGACAGGTGTATCGGGCGGAGCGGTTGGCCCCGTTTTCACAGACGGTGGCGCTGAAAGTCATTCGGCGCGGGCTCGACACCGAAGATGTGCTGCGTCGTTTCGAGGCCGAACGGCAGATTCTGGCCAACCTGAGCCATCCCAACATTGCCCGGCTGCTGGATGGCGGGGCCTTGCCCGACGGGCGCCCCTATCTCGTGATGGAATACATTGAAGGCCAACCCATCACGCGATTCTGCAATACGTATCGGCTTACGTTGTCGCAGCGGCTGGTGTTGTTTCAGCAGGTCTGCCGGGCTGTTCACTCCGCCCACCAAAACCTCGTGATCCATCGCGACCTCAAGCCGGAAAATATTTTGGTGGTGCCTGCTGCGTCGGGCGCACCGGCTGATGCCGAAGTAAAACTCCTCGATTTTGGCATTGCCAAGCTGCTGGATCCAGAGCAAGACGCCCCACCACTGACCCGAACGCATGCAGCGTTGCGATTGATGACGCCGGCGTATGCCTCGCCCGAGCAGGTGTTGGGCCAAACGGTGACGACGGCATCGGACGTGTATGCGCTGGGGGTGCTGCTCTACGAACTGCTGACGGGCTGCCGTCCGTACCAACTCCGTGGCTTGTCACGCACCGAGATCGAACAGGTCATCGCCACGAAGGAGCCTGTGCCCCCTTCCGCGTGTGCTGAGGGGGAGGAGAACGATGCGATTTCACCCGATTGGTTACGCCTGCGGCTGCGGGGAGATCTAGATAACATCGTCTTGAAAGCATTGCGCAAGCAGCCTTCGCGGCGGTATGCTTCCGCCCAGGCTTTGTCCGAAGACATCCGCCGACACCTTGCCGGGTTGCCGGTGGAGGCGCAGCCCGACACCCTCGCCTATCGCGCCCGTACGTTTGTCCGTCGCCATCGGTGGGGGGTGACGGCGGTGGCGGCGTTTGTGGTGTTGCTCGTTGGTTTTAGCGTCGTCACGGCGTGGCAGGTGCAGGCCGTCCAGCAGCAGGCGGCCCATCTGGCGATGGAGCGAGACAAGGCGGAGGAAGTGGTCGAGTATGTAGTTGAATTATTTGAAACAGCAGATCCAATGCGCTCGAACGAGACCACGCTGGCAGCCCATGACTTGCTGGAGCGAGGGGCTGCACGGATCACGAACGAACTGAGCAACCAGCCCGCCGTGCAGGCCCGCATGCTAGAGGTTGTCGGTCGAGCATATCGCAACCTGGGGCGTTATCAGGAGGCGGAAGCCCTGACGCGGCAGGCCCTCGCGCTCCGGCGTACGTTGCCGGGTGCGGTCGAGCCCGATGTCGTGAGTAGCCTGCTGGCGCTGGCACTGGTGCGGCGCAGCCAGGGCGATATTAACGAGGCCGTGTCGTTGTTAGAAGAAGCCCACCTTCTCAGTACCCAACGGTTGGGAGCCGCCCACCCCCTGACGCTAAAGGCCATGGTCACCCTCGCGCATGTCTTGCTGGAAGACAAAGGAAAGGAAGACACGGCAGAAACGCTGCTGCGTGAGGCGCTGGCGCTTCAACGCCAAACGCTGGCTCCCGACGACAAAAGCCTGGCGGTGACGCTCAACAGCCTCGCCGGGTTGTTGCGTCGGCAACGCGCGTTCGACGAAGCCAAGCCGTTGCTCCAAGAAGCGTTGCGTATCAAGCGGATTCATTATCCAGAAAACCACATCCAACTGGCGGCACAACTCAACAGCCTTGCCATGCTGCACACCGTTACCGGGGCATTCCACGAAGCCGAAGCAGGCTATACCGAAGCCATCGCCATCTATCGCGATCAATTGGGCGATGAACACCCGCATGTGGCAACCGTGCTGTTTAACCTGGGCCGCACCAAGCTGTCACGCGAAGACTATCCCGCTGCGGAAGAGGTCCTGCGCGACGTGTTGGCCCGGCACCGAAACCACTACGGCCCGGATGACCATCGGGTGGCGGCCGTGGCGCTTCAACTGGGACGGGTGCTGCACAAAAGCGGACAACTCGGTGAGGCGGAAACGCTGTTGCGGGAAGCTATCCAGATCCGTACGCAGGTATTGGGGGGAGACAATTGGCAAACCGCCTATGCTCAGGCCGCGCTTGGGAAATGCCTGACCGACCAGGGGCAATACGACGCAGCCGAAGCCCTGCTCGTTCAGGCACATGCCACCATGCAACACGAACGCGGCGAAGAACACCGCATGACGCGGCAGGTGAAAGACGCCTTGACACAACTCCACGCAGTACAAGAAAATGCTTCCACTATCGCATTAAGATAGCGATAGAGTTTAACCAAGGAAGTCGGCTACGGCGAAATCGCCCACATCGGGCAGGGCTTCAATAGTAACGGTGTCGCCTGCGCTTAAAAAGAGGGCTTGTTTATAGCGTCCTTCGTGTGGCTGGCGGTACACTTCCAGCGTATGCTCGGGCAGGGCCAAAATCCACACTTCCGGAATTTCCGCTTCGGCATAAAGAGGCAGCTTGACGGCGCGATCATGTGCAAGGGTGCTGTCGGCTACTTCGATTAGGAGCAACACGTCGGCGGCTCCCGCGATGCGGGTTGTGTCGAGGTCGCGTTTCAGGAGCGCGAGGTCCGGCTCCGGTTCGCTATACGGGCCGAGTCGCACCGGGTTTTGCACGCTGACGATGGCGTGTGAATGGGCTTGCAGCGTGAGGAGCTGTGTAATGCGGTTAACCGTGTGAAAATGAAGGGGACCAATGGGGGACTTTTCGACGATGCAGCCTGCAATTAATTCGACACGGTCTTCTTGCTTAAGAATACCAGCTTCTGCCATGACGTGATATTCATCAACGGTCAGCCGCCGCTTAAGTCGAACGTCGTCTACTACTTCTTCCATGATGCCATCCTCTTGAAGCGGCTGGGACATGAAAATCCAACTACCGGCTCAGGTACAGGTTGCGCATCTCGTAGGGGCGCTGGAAGTGTTCGTCGGTGAGGGTGTCCACAAAAACGATGGCTTCGCCGGTGGCCTTCATTTCGGGGCCGAGTTCCTTGGGTACCTCGGGGAATTTGTCCCACGAGAAGACGGGCTCTTTGATCGCGTAGCCTACCAGCTTGGATTCGAGGTCGCCGCGGTCGCGGAACGTCTTCAGTTTTTCGCCGAGCATGATCTTGGTGGCAATTCCGGCGACGGGCACGCCGATGGCTTTGGCCACAAACGGCACCGTCCGCGACGCACGCGGGTTGGCTTCGATGACGTACACCGTTTCGCCCTTCACCGCAAGCTGCACGTTGATCAGGCCGACCACTTCGAGGCGGTTGGCGATGTCGGTAACGTAGCGGCGGATGGTGTTGATGACGGTGTCGGACAGCGAGTAGGGCGGCAGCACAGCGGTGGAATCGCCTGAGTGGACACCCGCCGGTTCGATGTGCTGCATGATGCCGCTGATCCAGATGTCGCCGTCGGCGTCGCGCACTGCGTCAGCGTCGATCTCGATGGCGTTTTCGAGGTAGAGGTCGAGCAGGATCTGGTTGTTGGGCAACAGCTTGAGGATGTCGCCGACGTACTGCTCCACCTCTTCCTTGTTGATGGCGATACGCATGCCCTGCCCGCCCAGCACGTAGCTCGGACGCACCAGAATCGGATAGCCAATTTTTTCTGCCACGGCCACGGCTTCAAGGGGCGTCCGCGCCACGCCGTACGGCGGGAACGGGATCTCCAACTCCTTCAGCACCTGCGAGAATTTCCCCCGGTCCTCAGCCAGGTCCATCTTTTCGTACGGCGTGCCGAGGATGCCGACGTTGTTCTCAACCAGCTTGTTTGCCAGCTTCAGCGCCGTCTGCCCACCCATCTGCAAGACGAGCCCAAGAGGCTTTTCGTACTCAATGATGTCGAACACTTTCTCCCAGAACACCGGCTCGAAGTAGAGCTTGTCGGCCACGTCGAAGTCGGTGGACACGGTCTCGGGGTTGCAGTTGATCATGATGGCTTCGTAGCCCATCTCCTTCGATGCCTTCACGGCGTGGACGCACGAGTAGTCGAACTCCACGCCCTGCCCGATGCGGTTGGGGCCGCTGCCGAGGATGATGACCTTTTCGCGGTCGCTGACTTCGCTCTCACTGTCGGTTTCATACGACGAGTAGAAATACGGCGTCTGCGCCGGAAACTCGCCTGCACAGGTGTCGACAAGCTGGAACGTTGGCAACACGTCGAGCGATTTGCGGTAGGCACGAACGTCTTCTTCCGTCACGTTGTCCTGCACAAGGAACGCGATCTGCACGTCCGAAAAGCCGTGCCGCTTCGCACG
>JAUIDY010000078.1 GCA_030428385.1 Rhodothermia bacterium
GACCATCGTGATAGCGGCCGTGAGGGTAGTTTTGCCGTGGTCGACGTGGCCGATGGTGCCCACGTTGACGTGCGGCTTCGTGCGTTGAAACGTCTCCTTCGCCATAGTGCTTTGTGGTATTGATCGTTTTGGATTACGGACGAGCAGCCGAGACGGCTGCTTACTTCGCAAATACGAAAAACGCGTCCTAGTTAATCACCAGGACACGCTCTTGCAAGAGCCTCCTCCCGGACTTGAACCGGGGACCCCTTCCTTACCATGGAAGTGCTCTACCGCTGAGCTAAGGAGGCCATGCGGCTGGATAATCCCAAATGGAGTGAACCACTCGGTTATCAACCGTTGCGAGCGGGAGACGGGATTCGAACCCGCGACCCTCAGCTTGGAAGGCTGATGCTCTAGCCAACTGAGCTACTCCCGCAATGGGAATGGCGAAAAAAACGGTGCTGTTTGGAGCAGCCCGGAATACGACCCGGAACCGACACCTGAATTTCCGACATTCTGGAGTGGGCAGGGCTGGATTCGAACCAGCGAAGGCTGAGCCACCGGATTTACAGTCCGGCCCGTTTAACCGCTTCGGTACCTACCCAAAAAAATCGGCGTCATTATAGGAAAGAACGTGGGCATTAGTGCCTTCGAAGCCCTCGAATTTCAAATGAAGAGCTGGCGAAGGGACTTGAACCCCCAACCTGCGCATTACAAGTGCGCTGCTCTACCAGTTGAGCTACGCCAGCAAGCCATGCACGCCTGATGCACAGACAAGCAATTTATGAACCGGACCAACGCTTGTCAATTCCTTCCGTGCCCATCCTTTATTAGATTTCGTGCGCTCTTCTTCTTCCACCAAAACCGAAGCACAAGAAACACGGTGCCGCCCCCCATTAGGGCAAGGAAGATGTGACCGTAGGTCTGCAAATAGTCCCCCACACGCTCCCAATTCTCTCCCAAGGCATATCCCCCATATGCAATGAGGGAACACCATACAAATGCACTAATGGCGGAAAATAGCGTCGTTTTCCCTACATGCATCTGGGCCATTCCCACGGTTAGTGAAATGACAGAACGGGCACCGCTTAAGAACCGATTTGCGAGAACCACCCCGAATCCGTACTTCCGAAGCCAGATACTCACGCGTTTGATCTGACGCTTGGGCACCCATTTGAGACGATCTGGATCGAAGACGGCGTCTCCAACGCGTCGCCCGATCACAAACATCGTCATAAATCCGAGGGTCCCTCCAAGCGTCGAAAGCAAAACCACCCACACAAGACCCAATTGACCCAATCCGGCTAGATACCCGCCGAATACAACAATTAAATCGCCAGGAATGGGAGGAAGCAGGTTTTCTCCGTAGGCAATCATCAAAACGACCACATAGGCACCCAAGGGCGGGATGGATAACATCCATTGGGTGAAGTCATACAGAGCAGATTCCATTTAAGCACCCGATGGCTAGCGGCTTACCAGCAAACACACAGCATAGGCCGCGGCTCCTTCCCCTCTCCCCACAAACCCCATATTCTCACTCGTCGTTGCTTTCACAGACACTTGTTTGGGAAGAACCTCAAGAACAGAAGCAAGAGCGTGTTGCATCGGCTCGATATAGGGACGCAATTTAGGCCGTTCCAACACAATGGTCGCATCAACATTTCCAACAGTATACTTTTCGCGCTGTAGGCGTCCCATTACGTGCCGCAAGAGTTCCATGCTGTCAGCTCCACGCCAGGTTTCGTCTGTATCCGGAAAAAGCGTTCCGATGTCCCCTAATGCAGCCGCCCCCAAAAGGGCATCAATGATGGCATGAGTTAATACATCCGCATCGGAATGTCCCGCTAGTCCCTTCTCAAATGGAATGCGCACACCACCTAAAATAAGAGGCCGGCCAACTACCAATTGATGAACGTCATATCCATACCCAATACGCATCATGGACTACTCCAATACTTATTTCGCTTTGAGGTAAATAACGCAGGGTGTTCATCCCTTCCGTTCCCCTCCTCTGAGTCGGCTAGGCGACATTATTCCAGCTAAAAGGAGATGGCTTATACTTATCGGTAGCGAAAGCTCTCCTGGGCGTTTTCTTGAGATTGGTTATTCATCTCCCTTTTTCCTCGGTCCCTTCATTCCACAACCGGAGTGCAAACGCCCAATCTGCTGGAGTCGTAATCTTTACATTTTGTGGACTCCCCGGGACAATACGGATGTTCTTCCCAAGTCGTTGAACCAGTTCAACGTCATCTGTGGCAAAAAACCCTTGCTGAATCGCCAGTTCATGTGCCGCTTCGAACCAATCCCTTCTAAACCCTTGTGGGGTCTGCATGCGATAAAGGCTTTCCCGTGGTATTGTCTCCCCAAAATGACTCCCTACAGCCATCCGCAACGTGTCAGCCACAGGAACGGCAAGCGACGCAGCCCCCTCAATCCGCACAGTGGCTATTACTTGGGCAATGTGATCGGGCTCAACAAATGGGCGAACAGCGTCATGAACAAGAATGACTGAAACTTCTTCAGGAACCACGCTTAAGGCGGCGCGAACGGAAGCCTGTCGGGTTTGCCCACCCGGAACCACGGCGACCAATTTGTCGAGCCCGGCCCCATGTAATTCGTTCTCGAGCGGAGCAATGGTTTCCTTTGGCGCCGCAACAAGCAAGTATTGCACTTGCTCATGTGCCTCAAAAATACGGAGCGTCTGTACCAAAAGGGGCTGACCACCGAGGCTTCGAAACTGCTTACGTGCCCCCCCCAACCGGGTACCTTGACCGGCAGCGGGGACAAGAACAGCAACGGCACCGGTAGATTCCTCGTTCATGAAAGCCCCTCATCAACCCGTTTCTCTAACAAATTAACATGGCGTCGCCGAAGGAAAAGAGGCGGTACTTTTCACGGATGGCTTCCTGATAGGCTTCCATCATGAACTCATACCCCATATAAGAAGCGACCAGCATCAGCAAGGTGCTTTTCGGCATATGGAAATTTGTGATTAGCTGCTCTGTAATCTGAAAATCATAAGGGGGGTAGATAAATTTATCCGTCCATCCCTGGCTGGCCTTTAAGGTATTCGATGCCGAAAGGCTGGTTTCCAATGCCCGCACCACCGTTGTCCCTACCGCCGTCACTTTATTGGTCGATGACTTCAAGGCCTTATTGACCTGCTCGGCCGTGGCGTACGGAATGTAATAATTCTCCGAATCCATGCGGTGTTTGGTCAGGTCTTCCACTTCCACCGGACGAAACGTCCCGAGCCCAACGTGCAGGGTGACCGGAACGAGAGATACCCCCTTTTCCTTCAGCGCCGATAGCAGCGAGGGAGTGAAATGCAGCCCCGCCGTCGGGGCTGCAACGGCCCCCCGGTTCTCGGCAAACATGGTCTGATAACGATCCCGGTCTGCCTCTTCTACCTCCCGCTTGATATACGGGGGAAGCGGGGTTTCGCCAATCTCGTCTATCTTTTGATAAAGCTCTTCGTTGGTACCATCAAAGGCAAAGCGGATGGTTCGCCCACGCGAGGTTGTGTTATCAATGACCTCAGCGACAAGACCGTTTTCGAAATACAGTTTGTTGCCAATTCGAATCTTCCGCGCAGGATCCACGATAACATCCCACAGTCGACTCTCTGGATTTAACTCCCGAAGCAAAAACACTTCAATCCGAGCGCCTGTCTTTTCTTTATTGCCAAATAGACGGGCAGGAAATACTTTGGTGTCGTTCACCACCAACACATCGCCCGGGTTGAAATACTCGATGATGTCATGAAACTTGCGGTGCTCAATGGTTTTCTTTTCACGGTTGAGAACCATCAATCGGGCACTGTCCCGGGGCTCAGCAGGATATTTCGCAATGAGAGGCTTGGGAAATTCAAAAATAAAATCGGAGAGCTTCATAAATCTTCGGTTACTTCGGCTTCAGGCTCCTTGCACACTACCAACCAAACACGCGTTTGCGTGCGTTGAGCGAGCGGCTTAAGGCCGGAGAATATACATTGGTTTGTGGCCTGCTCCAAACCAGAACCCCTTTGTTTGTCGGCTGCACCGTGCCTTTCCGTTCTAATTCACAGAAAGTGTCCGTTTCCGCTCAAGAGACGGTTCTAGGAGCCATGGCAACTCCTTTTCGATGCTTTATTCTCTGCGTTGTATTGTTCAACATCGTGGGTTGTGATCACGGACTCGCTCCTCCTGATGAACCCGCCGTTGGTAGCATCGAAGGTGTTATCCACTATAACATAGCGTCTTGGCCTCCTGCTGACACATTCTTCGACTTGCGCTTTGTCGCCCTTCCTTTTGTCCCACGTGATTCCACCGATTTGCTGAGCGACCTCAATGCATTGGTGATTAGCCCCGGTCTCCGTCTCGGGGTTGCAACGGATACCTTTCAGATTGCACAGGTAAACGTAGGAACATACGTTTATAATGGCGTCGCCCAGCAATTCGGGCCCGGATTACTCGATTGGCGACCCGTAGGTTTATATGAGGACAACGGAGGCATCTTTCTCGTTCGTCCGAATGAAACGACGCAGATCGAAGTGATCGTGGACTTCAACGTCCTCCCCCCCTTCCCTCCACCACCCTAAGGACCCATGTACAGATCCCTGTTTTTGCTTGTATGGGGTTGCTGGCTTGCTGCATCGGTGCACGCCCAGTCCGGAACGGTGATCGGGACGGTCGTTGAGCGGGACGGAGGCCCATTGCCCGGGGTGAATGTAATCATAGAAGGGACAACCCGGGGGGCAGCCACTAACATTGCGGGATACTTTGAAATAAACAACGTAGCGGCGGGGCCGCAACGCGTTCTCGCTACGGCCATCGGGTATCACGCCGAAGCAGCAAGTATCCTCGTGCGAGCCGCGGATACTGTACGTGTTAACTTGGTCCTCACCCCGCAGACACTTTCGACGGATGAAGTGGTGATAACTGCTGCACGTCGGGAACAGCTTCTTCAAAGTGTGCCACTCAGTCTCAGTGTACTTCCGGCTGAGGCCCTCGAAGCACGTCCCATTATTTCGCTTGATGATGCCCTCCGCTATGTCTCCGGCGTTCAGATGGCAGATAATCAGGTTAACATTCGAGGCTCATCCGGTTTTTCGTATAACACTGGCAGTCGGGTTTTGCTATTGCTTGACGGCATGTCGCTCCTGAGCCCCGACTCGGAAAGTATCTCTTACGAGTCGCTGCCTCTTGCCCAAATTGAGCGGGTAGAAGTGGTAAAAGGCCCCGGATCGGCGCTCTACGGAAGTAGTGCTTTGGGGGGAGTGATTAATGTAATCACCAAAGACTTCCCCTCGGAGCCTGAGCTTGATATTCGAATGTTTGGCGGAGTCTATATGCCCGTGCGGTACCAATCTTGGCGGCGCACATGGAATGATGCAGATATTCCACGGCCGATTGGAGGAGCCAACGTCACGTATGCCCACCAGCTTTCGGACCAGTTTGGGTACTGGCTGAACGTGGCACACCGATATGATGCGGGACATCTCAATTTTAAGCAGGAGCGAAGCACAGACATATACGCCAAGTTTAGGTGGAGACTCTCTCCATCCCTCCATCTCACAACGCTTTCGGGCTGGACACGGCGCAAGGCAGATGCCTTTTTGTACTGGAACGGACTCGATGATCCGCTAAATCCAGGAAATCTTGGATTCGCCGATAACACGTCAAATGATAGCCCCAATGGGACAAATGATAACCTGACCGATCGGGTGATGCTTCACCTCGGGGTCTCACACGTTGTGCATCCTTCGTTTTTTTACAGCGTGAAGGGTCGGATTTTTAGTGCGTTGATCCGCCCGCTGGATGAAGAAAAAGAACCACGTTCGGTAGACGATGGGACCCTTGGATTCCGGTATGGGGGCGAAGTCCAGTTAAACTGGTCCCCCTCTTCTGATCAATTTTTAACCGCTGGTTTCTCCGGCGATGCCCTCGCCACACAATCCAGCTTCTTTCAAGAAGCTGATGCACCGCCGTTGATCCGGAGTCAACCGGAGGCGGGTGCCTTTGCACAGTGGGAGCAAATGCTGGGAAGCTCCTTAAATCTTGTTGCGGGCGTTCGCTACGATGTGTATCAGATCGATGCAGGAAACACAGAGCAAAAGGTGAGCCCTAAACTCAATGTGGCTTACTCCTTATCTGAACGACTGGCGCTCCGGGGATCGTACGGGCAAGGATTCAGGGTGCCTAGCCTTGCGGAGCGATTTATTAACAATCAGTCTTTTTTCCCTATTGTCCTCAACCTGGACCTTCAGCCAGAGCTAAGTGAGGGGTATGAGGTTGGAGTGCGAGGCAATACAACAATTTCTTCATGGGGCATAGTGACCCTAGATGTGGCAGCATTTTCAACCAACTACCGCCGCTTGGTTGAACCGACCTTTGTCCCCGAAGAAAGAGCATTCCAATTTGTCAACTTAATCCGGGCACGGATCAAGGGATTAGAAGCAGAGGTTGCATTCACCGCTTTTAATGACCGCCTTCAGATTCACGCTGGGTACACCTTGTTGGATGCGGTGGATCGTGAGACAAACCGCGCCCTCGTTTTTCGATCCAAGCACTTACTCAAAGCGGGGATTTCATCTCAACTCGTAGGCCCGATTGAACTGGGCATCGACGCCCGTTTTGCCAGTGAATTCGAAAGAGTAGATACCGACTTCGCCCGCTTTGTCCCGGATGCTGATGTGGTTTCACCAATACAAGTCGTAGACGTACGCATCGCGGCCCACGTATCCCGCTATCGAATCGCGCTTTTTGCCCGGAATATCTTCGATTATTACTATGTGGAACGTCCCGCCATTCTCGCTCCGCCCCGTTCCCTCCTCTTTCAAATAACCCGTTCCTTTTGAAGCACTTGTTCTGCTTCTATCGGCTTTTGCGCTTGGTAATATGTCACGGGACCGCGTCTCCAATGCTTCTAGTTTGCTGTTTGCCATTAACAACCCCCCGGAGTATATTGGTAGCGCTTCCAGGACATGCCTATCCCTTGCACAAATGATGCTGTCCCCTTGTCCGCCTTCTGCGCCGTTTTTGCAAATCTGGTTGCATCTTATCTCTCTCTAAGCCTTTTTCTGCTATGAATACGATTTCCTCCTCTACAGGCGAAGTTACCACTCCTGACAATCGGAAGCGCTTCCAAGGTAAATTCAGTTCCCATCTTCCACTTCTCTTGTTAAATGAAGATGGTACCATTGCACACGTAGCTGGGGCCGCTCGCAAACTCCTGGGGTTTCGTCCTTCCCAGTTTATCGGTCCCGCCTTCACGTCGATGATTCATAGTAAAAATATGCGGCAGGTTTTGAGCGACTTGTCCTCTATGCAACGCGGACGCAAAACCCAATCGTTTTGGCTGGCCCGGCTTTTAACGGGGACAGGACGATGGAAATGGTTTCGGATAACAGCCGAAAATCGTCTCCAGGAAAAAGAGCAAGTTATTATTCTTCGCCTTCGTGAATTACAGGACTGATAAGCTAGAAAATAGACCTGCCTGCTTCTTTTTGATAAAGCAGATTTTCACTTGTTCGTGTGGTTGATCAGGTCTATTTTTCCTGTTCTAGTTGCGATCCATTTCTTCTCGTGCGCTCTGCCTTATCTGATGCATATTTCTATTGTTGACTTTCAAGGGATCATGCTGCACTAGGAATGAACATTTGCCTTGCTCAAATTTCTTCCCATGCCGGAGACATACCACGCAATATCGACTCGCATCTCCGGCTCATTCACCGTGCCCTCCCATTTGAGCCATCGCTAATTGTTTTTCCTGAACTGTCTATCACCGGATACGAACCTTCCATGGCTGAGGCCTTGGGCATGACTCCGCAAGATCCACGTTTTAATATTTTTCAATCCATCTCTGATTCACACGGAGTCACTGTTGGCATAGGAGTGCCCACTCGGGCGGAGAAAGGGGTTTGTATTAGTTTAATTTTGTTTCAACCCCAACGCCCCCGGTATACCTATTCGAAGCAATATTTACACGATGATGAACGCCCCTTTTTTATAGCGGGAACACAAAAAGCCACACTGTGCATCGATGGGAGAAATCTGGCATTTGCGATCTGTTATGAGCTATCCATCCCCTCCCATGTGAACGAGGCAATGTCTCACCATGCCGAAATATACCTTTCGAGTGTAGCCAAAACGGAGAATGGCGTACAACAGGCAAAAAAACGATTGCAAGAAATTGCGCGTACCAATCAGGTGCCTGCATTGATGGTGAACAGTGTCGGTCCGGCTGATGACTTCATTGCTGCGGGCCAATCGGCTGTTTGGGATATACAGGGAGAATGCCTTGCTCAACTCAACCCAACCGACGAGGGGTTGCTTTTTTTTAATTCCAAGACGTTTGCTACCCAGGTCTACGTGCTCTCAGAATCGATCACTTAAATTTTTTTTCTGATTCGCTGGAAGTAAATAAGTCAGAACTTGTAGACCTTCCTTAAACGCCAAGCACTTCGAACCGCGATCCAACGGCAGGGTCTTTCTCCACCTCGATACGGACAGGAAAGGCTTCTTTTAATTCTTTGAGGTGTGTGATGACAAGGATTTTATCAAAATCATCCTGAACCAGATTGATGGCTTCCACCAGGTTTTGAACACCTTGATCATCTTGCGTTCCAAATCCCTCATCCACGACCAACGTACGAATCCGCACCCCACTTCGTTCGGCCAGGAGTTGCGCAAGAGCCACACGTAGGGCGAAGTTCACCCGAAAGGCTTCGCCCCCGGAAAACGTCTCATAGGGCCTGGAAACCCCCTGCTCATCGGTGATCTGGATTTCCAGCGTTTCTTTCGTACCGCCTGTTTTTTTGTCTTTCAACGTTTCTAAACGGATGTGCATCCGTCCGTCGGTAAGTCGTTCAAGCAGTTCGTTGGTTCGATCTTCGATTTCAGGGAGCGTTTGCTCGATGATGAGGGAAGGAATACCATGTTTTCCAAATGCCCCGCGGAGATGCTTGTATAATGTACGTTCTTGCTCTGTTTGTTTGCGATTCCTTCGTGCTAAGTGAAGGGCCTTTCGATCTCGCCCTGCCTGTTCCAATTTTTCACCCACCTGGCCTGCCTGCTTTTGCAGGATTTGCAATCGATGCTCAGCATCCAAGCATTGTTGCCCTTTCCGAAGAAAGTCCTGCTCAAGTGTATCGCGTCCCTCCATCAACCGATTTAATTCGCTTAACCGTTGCTCCTTCTCTCCGCAACTGATAGTGAGGGCCTTGACTTGCACCTCGTTTTCTTCGAGTTGTCCTTGCCATTCCACATGGTTTTGCTGCGCATTCACCAGTCCTGTCATACGCTCTGGCGCTGCTCTTAACTCATCAAGGGCCTTCCGCACTTCACGGAAGCGAGCCGGATTAAATCCTACCTGCTGGATTTGCAGCTGCAGGCGGGTAATTTGAGCTTGCAATGCCCGAAGATGATCGCCACGTTCTAACAGCTCGCGGAGATTAGATGCATCCAGGTCCGCCCGCTCTGCTTTATTTTGCAGTTGTTCTTTTCTTCCTGCGACTTCTTCAAGACGACGCAATTCTTCTTTAAACCGATCCACTTGAGAGGCTTCCCGTAGGACCTGAGAATACACCTCCTCATCAAAAGGCCACCGGGATAATTCGGCTTTCAAGGACAAAAACCGAGACCGCTCCAATTCTCCAAAAGTCTTCCCTTCAATCTGTTCTTGTAGCGCATTCAGGCGCACCGTGTCCTCTTCAAGGCGCGCTTTCCGTTCATGACCTTGCCGCAATTGCTCCGCCAGGCGCGATAACTGTTCTGGGACAGATTCATAAGGCTTCAGGGTAGAAAGGAGTGCTTTGTATTGTTCTCTGAAGGCATCGCGATCCTTCTTCAGATGCTCCAGTTCTCTCTCAAGTTGGCTGCGTACACGCTCCAATGCTACGATTGCTGTTTCAAAATGCTGGGCCGCCTTCGCTCGATGAACCTCATCCAGAGGAGAGCCACATGTTGGACAAATTGTGCCATCGATGCCCTCTCCGATATTCGCTTGCTGGGTCTGGAGACGGGCTAAGTCTTCACTTTTTGTTGCCAATAATGCCGCTTGCTCTCGCATTCGTTCGGCAATGTCTTTTCCCCTAACTTCTACGGACGCGAGTTTTTCGACTAGGCTCTCGCGTTCCTTGCCTCGTGCCTCCAATTCAGACCGCTCGGCTTGCATTAATGCAAGGTTAGGGAGCGCCTTTCGCTCTCTTTCTAGCTGAACGTTTAATAACTCATACTGACTGGTGAGTGCCTCCTTCTGTCCATGTAGTGAGCGCTCCAGCTGGTCCATTTCATTCTGAATGGCCTCCCGTTTATGCCTCACCTCATTTTGGGTGCGCAAAGAAGACTGGGCCTCTTCAGCTTTTTCAAGCTTCATAGAAAGGCCCCTTCGCTCTTTTAACTGAATTTCGCACT
Source organism: Rhodothermia bacterium (assembly GCA_030428385.1). GTDB lineage: Bacteria > Bacteroidota > Rhodothermia > Rhodothermales > JAAAOL01 > JAUIDY01. The sequence continues at coordinate 10,380 of JAUIDY010000078.1, forward strand.
GGGCCAACGCCTCCCGAGACGTTCTTCCTTCAAGCGTGGCCTTGTCAAGCTGGCGTTCCAGGTCATTTTTGTAAGTGTGTAGATCACGTTCTACACGCTCCACCTGTTTTTCGAGCCCTCGGAAAAGCTCGTTTTTGCCATCAAGCGTGTTCCGCTCCTGTTGCAACATCTGGTAGCGCTCAAAATCACGTTGGATGCTATCCCGTTGGACGAGGATGGCCTCTGCCTGTTGTATACGGGAGCGCCACGTTGAGCTTATCTGCTGATGCCGCCCTAACCGTTCCGACAAATCGGCTAATTCTCGCTGAATGGCTTCCGTTTCGCGCTCGGTTACTTCATATTTCGTCCGTTGTTGGGCCAAATCGCGCTCTTCTGCTCGGAATTGGGTCACCAGTGTTTGTTGTTCAGCTATTTGGGCCGCAATCTCTGCGTGTTGCGCCTTCCAATGTGGCTCATCTTCCAATGCTTCTTGCAGACGGATGATCTCCTGATCTGCTAACTCTTTCTGCTGACGGGCCGTTCGTTCTCGCTCAGCAGCAAGGTCCGACAACCGATCATACCTGCTCAAATTGAGCACCTTTGCCAGGACCGCTTTACGGTCCATTGGCGACTTTTTTGTAAACTCATCTGAGCGGCCCTGCAACAAGAAGGAGGAGTTGATAAAAGTCTCGTAATCCAGCCCGACGACCCGGTCGATGTGCTGCTGGGTCTCGCGCATGGAGCCACTCGTGAGGGGTCTGTGGTGGTCTCCCTCTGCCTCATATACCGTTAGTTCCAGGTTTGACCGGCTGGTCTTCCCTGTTGCCGACCTTATATACGAACGGACCACCCGGTACCGCTCCCCTTCCACATCGAACGTGAACTCCACCTGCATATCTCGCTGCCCGATGCGAAGTAGTCCATCATCCGGTTTCCCCGGGCCGCTAGATTTGCGTGCTTCTCCCCATAACGCCCAGGTGATCGCGTCGAGCAAGGCAGATTTTCCCTGGCCATTTCGTCCCGAGAGGCAGGCTACCTGAAACTGCTCAAAGTCTAAGACAGGCGCATCTGTGCCATAACTCATGAAGTTTTGCAGGCGCAGCGCAACGGGAATCATGGTACAACCTGAAGTGGGCGAAAGAATGACGTGCAGCTAAACTCGATTGCCCGAAAACAGGTTCATGTATTCTACTTCAAACATTAAATGGTCGTGCCTTCTACCGTAGCAGGCACCTCTTGCGTTGCTGGAGTATCAGTCGAGTCGGCCGACGAGGGAGAAGCATCCGGTTCAGAAGGAGGCAGATTGTCTTCAGCCGGTTGGCGAAAATATTCAGATAGGTTTTGGACATCAGGAAACCGCTCCGACATGTAGTTCCATGCACCAGGCAGGGTTTGCATGACAGGTCCGTAAAGAGAAGATGCGGAACGGCTGTATTCCGCAGGAAGACCAAAAGGGATAAGAGCCAGGAAGGCGATACTAAGCGCCAGCGCTCCCTTAAACATGCCAACCACACCGCCCAATAGTCGATTTAGAAACGTAAGTTTCAGCGCACCGATAAGCCCTTCAATGGCCCTCACGCCCAACATGATACCAACCTGAATGGCAAGAAAAACCAGCCCAAATCCGATGAGCGGTGCAATCGTTGCAGAAATGCCCAAGCTTTGCGCAGCCACGTCTCCCACGGGCCCCATAAATTGGACACCTAGAATAAAAGCGAGAACAAGCCCAACGATGCTCGCAATCTGCTTTACCATTCCCGAGCGAAGACCCAAAGCAAGTCCACCGGCTAGGACGATCAAAATGACGAGATCAAGGAGGTTCATCGAGTGACCCGAAAATGACAAAATATGTGAGGTTTGAGCCTACGGAAGGAATCCCGATTTGCTTCATTGCTTTGATCGAAGCATCTCTTTCACCACTGTGCTTATTCTCTTACCGTCCGCTTTTCCTTTTAATGCTTGCATGGCCACTCCCATGACTTTACCCATATCTGCAAGTGACTGCGCGCCTGTTTTCCTAATAATGTCCTGAACGTGTGTCTCAATTTCCGCGTCGGACGCTTGGGCAGGCAAATAGGCCGTAATGATGTCTAGTTCTACCTGCTCGGTGTGCGCCAAGTCGTCCCGCCCGGCAGCCACATATTGATCAATGGCATCACGTCTTTTCTTGGCTTGTTTCTGCAGGACGGTCAGGGCTTCATCGTTCGTAAGCACCGCTTCGCCCGTAGCGCGCAATTCGATTTCCCGCTCAAGCAGGGCCGCTCTTATTGAACGGATGGTTCGGAGCCTATCTTTGTCTTTGGCCCGCATAGCAGCTTTGAGGTCCTCTTGCAATTGCTCTATCATGGTTCTGCACAGTATGTGTGATAGTTTGGAAGTAAAAAATGACCCATCTCGTCTGATGATTCAAGAGGAAAGATAAAAAGCCCGTCCCACAAGAAAATGGAACGGGCTGAAAGGTACTGACTCGAGGTGAAAGGTGAACTAGCGTAGAATGAAGCGTACGGCAATCACGCCGACTCCTGCTTGCATGACCCCCAGACCAAGAAGGGCTCGGTTATCATGGGCACGGATTTCCTCACGAAGCATCGGATCGCGGGAGGTTTGGTAGTCATCAAAAAGGTCGTCCGCCTTAAACTTTTGATGGATGGAATACGCCCCCGCTGCTACCGCCACAGCACCAGCGGTCACATCGATCCACCGACGTCGCTGCCTTGGTGGCGTCCAAGCCACTTCAGAAGCGGGGATCAGGGGTTCGGCACGGCGTGCTGGTTCGAGAACCACCACGTATCGGTTCCATATCTCTGTTCCAGCTTGCATCCGCTCCGTCATATACTCGTTTTCATCCACCACGATGGTCCCTTCGAGTGGTTGTGGACTGGCGTACAGGAGCGGCGTCTGTCCCAGCCGGATTCGCCCGTCCATATTTTCGAGGTAAACCGGCGCACCGAAAGGTACCGACTCTACCTTGTAGTAATAGGGCGCCTGAAGTTTTACCGTAACCGTATCACCCGGTGATGCATCAAGCGGAGCCACTACAGGAGCAACCGTCCACGTGTCTACACCAGCAAGCAACAGGCGTAATTCTTTCGTATCTGGAGAAATAGAAAAGGGAGCATCCGACACAACACCCAGCCAGTTGTCATCAGCATACAACGTCCCCTCTTCAACATTTGTCTCTACGTGAACCATCACTGGAGCTTGTGCCATTCCTGCAGGAGTAAGCAGAAAAAAGCTGAGCAAACAACCAGTAAGGATTGCAAAAACGTTAGGGCGTTGCTGCATACGGACCTCCCTCCACGGTTTCGAAAAGATAGACAAAGCGCGGTTCGGTTAGGACAACCAATTTATTTTCTTTTGTAGCCATCGCCGATTTGACCCGTCCCTTTAGCTCGGTCTCCCACAACAGCCGCCCAGTGGATCGGTCCAAGCCGAACAACTCATTTCCCAGACTGCCAATATACACTACGTCAGGTGTGAGAAGCGGAGGCGCCGCAAAGGCAGCGTCAATTTCAAAGGTCCACTTTTCGGCTCCCGTCCGAATATCAAGGGCTCGAAAAACACCATCCGTGGCAGCTACGTACACTGTTTCATTGTCAGTTGCAGGAGCCGAAAAGCGGACGGTCGTGTCGGGTAATGCCACATTCCACCTCATGCCTCCCCCCGTCGCATCCAACCCATACAGGATACCTCGTGTCGTCGGCACGACAAGCACTTCCTCGTTCGAACTCATTGAAGAATAGACGGGAGCTTCCAGTTGCTGGGTCCATTTGATGGCTCCGTCCTCGGGGTGCAAGGCAAGCACATGCCCTTTAGTGTCTACCACCACGAGATTTCCGGCAGACAACAAAGGAGTAGACTTCACCAATACGCTCTCTCCAAAACTTTGCGACCAAAAAACATCGCCTGTTTCAGGATTGTAGACGGTTATGACTCCTTCGGTATCAACAGCAACAATGCCCTGTTCTGTGGCGAGCAATCCCGCTTCGATCGGGATTCCTCGCTTCGTCCAATGGGTTCGTGCATTTGCAAGGTCATAGGCATACAGCACCCGTTTCCCCCACCCTACAGGTATATATAAAAACCCATCATTGATGACAGGGGTGCCCTCCAGGGCGTCGCCAAAATTATCAAATCCTACCCGCTTACCCGATTCAAGATTGATGGCGTGCAATTCCCCTTTTCGGGTTGCCACAAGAACCACATTCCCCAAAATCAACGGGGACCCCGGACCGAACCCTGCCCCAGCATTGTATTGCCATCTTTCCTGCAGTGGAGGCTGTAACTGCACGTCCGACAAATGTTGACGCAACGGTGAGTCTCCTTCAGTCACCCAATCATCTTGCGAGGCAATCCGGGCATTATCAACCTTTAATCCCCGGCACCCAAACAGGGTGAGGGCAAGAAGTCCGATACCAACCAAGTGCAATTTATTCATCAATCGTAGGGTTTGCAGCAATCGTTAAAAGTCCCAGCCGAAGAAGAATTGTTTGAACAGTTTATCATCCCGGTCTCGGAATCCGTTGCTATACCGGTAGCCTACATCATAACGGAGCACAAAACCGCCGAATAGATTTACGCGGAGACCTGCCCCTACTGCTCCTAACGTCTCCCCCGTTCCCAGTTGGGCCCGGCGTTGCGAAGAGACGGCGGTATCATAATAATCTTCGTTCCAGGTATGGGCAGCATCAAAGAAGGCCGCACCCCGCAAATTGGCAACGCCGAATGGAGCCAGGATAGGCAGATACAAGGAAGGAGCCCGAAGGAGAGGAACCCGAAGTTCATGGGACGTAAACCACATCTTTTGCCCCCGGATGCTAAACAACCGATGACCGCGCAAATCCCAACTGCCGCCGAGGAAAAACAGTCGCGCCTCTCGTCCCTCATTCGCCCGGACAAGCCCCCAGGATGCCAAGGTGACATCGTTCCAAATTCTAAAGTAGTGCCGTACATCTGCACTCAGGGTGAAGTAATTCACGTTTGAGTACAAGATATCGGTGGTGTATGCCGCTGTAAATTTAGCCCGCCACCCATCCATTGGGCCGTTCATTCCGTACAACGAATTATCATGCACCAACGAGATTGCGTTCGAAAGCAGTAAGGCTTCTCGCTGCACGTTCCGAATGGCCACTTCTTTGTCGCTCCAGTTTAGCGACGTATTTAACTCCACACGTCGGAACATGGAGATTGGATAACTGATGGCACCAAAACCGCCATAGATCGTCTCGAAAAAGACAGGGAATTCGGTGGCTGCGTCTGGATCAGTGATATCATAACGCAACCCGCCAAACCGATAGAGTCCGTATCCGATGTTGGCTCGACGATGAAGCTGAACACGAGAAACGGCCACATTCATACTGCGCAAAAACTCATCCTGCGTCTGCGAGGTGTTATAAAGCGTGACATACCAATAATCATCGCCGAGCATGTCCGAGAATGCCATGGCAGCACCACCGGTTGTCCCCCAAACTGGATTATTACTTACCTGTCCCTGTGCAATGTCCAGATTGTATTGCCGCCTGTAAGGGATTCGCTCAGCCCCTTCATCCAACCCCACCCGTGCAAAATTCCAGTGCTTCCCTGAAGCCTGAGACAGATCTACGACCGAGCGCTGACGAGGCGCAGCCAACAATGAGTCTAGTCCATCCAGCTGACGGATCGTGAACCGGTAGTTCTCGAAGCTGGTAAAAACGATGCGGTTATCTTCTGTCCAAACGGGATCAAAGGAGGCCGAGGTAAGCCGTGTAAGTCTGCGAAATTCCCGTTGCGAAGCCGGGCGAAGAGGCATGGAGACGGGGGCAACGGAAGCCACCTCTGGAGAGGGATCGGGCGTAAGTTCTACGTCTGCAATCCAAATATCCTGTCCCCCGTATTTTCCATCTTCATCCCGGCGTGCACTCGTAAAAATTAGCTGGGACCCATCGGGACTCCAGTTCGGCGCAAAGTCGTGGTGCTCCCCATAAGTCACATACTGGATGGTCCCGGAATCGAGGTGGTAGGTAAACAGATTGTAGTGATCTCCCTGGCCGACAGAAGTGCGATCTGAGGAATACGCGATGTAGCGGCCATCGGGGCTCCAACTGGGGTCGCGGTCGTCATATGCGTCATTCGTCAAACGAGAAAGCGCAGATGATTCGATGTCGTAGAGGTACAGGTCAGCAAACCCACTTTTATCGATCGATGAGAACGTGATCTTGGTGCCATCTGGACTCCAGGCTGGCGAATAAACAGCCACCAACCCATCAAATGAATACGTGTGTCCCAACTCATCGGCTTCAAGATCATAAACATGGACGACATCGTGCTGCCCGCTCTTCGTTACGAAGGCCAACTGGCCGTCTTGCGACACACTCAGGCGACTCTCAAATAAATGGAACGCCTCAAATTTGTCGTTTCGCTCCCCAGGAATAAGGACGCGGGGTTTATCGATGGGCCGATAGTGTTCATCTACTTCGGTCTCATACACATTGGAATAGCCCGTTTTATTACCTACATAATATACCTTGCGGCGTCCGTCGTTAAACTGGTAATACACAGGCTTGGCGTTGAACCCTCCTGCAGCTACGGCATCGGCAATCAGCGTTGCGGCATCGCTCTCTTCAAGTTCAGGATAATACTTAGCTTTTAGCCATTCATCCCACCGGTCACTGACAACTTGGAAATCTTCGTTGAGCGTCAGCGCCATTACCTTTCGGAAGTCCCGCTCTTTCCAAAAGTTATCCATGAGGTCAAGGATTTTTTCCTCCCCATACACTTCAGAAATAAACCGAAAGACCGCCTCTCCCTCTTTGTACATCAGGTACGAACCCCGGATACGGTACATGTTCTCGAGTGGCACCAGGTAATTCGAAAAAACGGCATCCCGCATGATCATTTCATGCTGGTAATCGGGCTCACCCGACCAGTATTCCGCCAACCCTTCCGTAAACCAGAGCGGTAAAAACCGGTCAGCTGGAACCCGATGATCGCGCATGATCCGCGACAGCTTATTAAAGGTGAACACATGGACCAACTCATGACGAATCACCCGGCGGAACCGATGAATATTCCCATTGGCAGGAACCACTACCCGCCCTTTCAGGAATTCAAAAAAACCGCCAACGCCATCGGGAATAAAGCCTTGGGTTACATTGGTCTGTTTAAAATGCAGATTCGACGAGTAAAAGATTAGCGGAACGCGGTGATTGAGAGAAAAGCTGAATTTATTTTCTAACTCGTCGTATACCTCCTCGGCAAAATGTGCCCCGTTTTCAGCCAATTCCTGCATTTCGGGGTAATAATAAATATCGAAATGCTCCGTCTTTAAGACATGCCAGTCGAAGTCCTCGTACTGAATCTTGTTTCGCCCAAAATGATAGCCGTATTGCGCCTGTAGCGGAACAGGTAATACGACAAGTAACAAGACTAAAACGAAGAACCAACGTTGGGAAACCATCGCACAGCAAGAAAATGACAACAGGTGTCGGTTACGGAGGCCAACCTAGAGCGTCTGGGGAAGAGAAAGAAAGAGAGCGGGGCTTTCCTTCTCAATATCTTGACAAAAACGTGGTCAATCAACGCACGTTCCGAGAGGGCAAAGGGAATGACACCTTATCGGGCTTGCTTAAAGTCTCGCCTCCACCGGAAGAAAGTAAAGGCACTTGTGGGGCACTGCACAAAAAAGGGAGCGAATGGAGTAAAACCCGGGGTGAGTGGTTGCGGGCTTTTATTGGGCCAGCGTCTCTTTGAGCCGACTGATTAACTTAACGGGTGTTGGATCTACATCATAGTTGACAGCAAGGTAAAAACTAACCCAATCGCCCAGGTTAATCAGCGATATGACGCGAGAGAGCGGACTCTCCCCTTCGCTATCCAACGTATGCCAAGCATGGGCTTGGTTGCCTACCAGGGCTTCGGTTACTTCCATACGACGGAGCACCTGGGGATGATCATCTCGGTCGCGCAAGACAAGAATCGCGAGTTGGCTATGGATGGAATCAGGGCGTTCCCAACCCATAATCTCGTTATGATTCAGTTCAGGGAACAGGTTGCCATATGCCAGTGATTTGCTGTTTTCATGGAGTTGTGTTTGCCAACGCATCGCAACGGCTTCTAGCAATCCTGCACCCGCATATACCACCGGAAGATGACCCTGGATCGAGTCGGCCAGCGCTCGGGCCCGGTTCCTTGGTTGCGAGAATTCGTGTGCTTGGTCTTCCAGCATCCGCTGCGACTCCTGCCACGCTGCGTGGCCAAATGTGAGCAACCCGATCTTTTCGGCCAAGGTGAGTACCGCCGTCAACGAATAGCTCAATGCAGCCCGGGGCTGCAATCCGCCGATAAGTTTAATAGCTGGCCACTGGTTTTTTTCCGCCCATTCAAGCAGGGTTCCTCCCGAAGTGATACAGGCAATGCGTGCTCCGCGGGCGACGGCATCCTGCAGCGCAGAGAGTGTTTCTTCCGTATTTCCCGAATAGCTCGAAGCAACAACCAGGGTTTTACTACTTACCCACGCAGGCAGGGTGTATCCACGAAATACACTCACAGGAACGACGGCCGTGTCCAGCGCGAGTGTTCGCAATAGATCGCCCCCGATGGCAGAGCCTCCCATCCCTAATATTACCACATGATTGATACCAGATAAGCCTAATCCATGGAGGGATGTCTCAAGGGCACGTTCGCGTCCGATCCGCCATTGTTCAGGAAAGGCGGCAATCGTTTCGAACATCTGCTCACGATCGAGCGCATGATAAGGGGAAGACATAGTTAGCCGGGGACGGGAGGAAAACAAGAAGCGCTAAGGTACGTGACTGCCGGTTAAGAGGCGGAGACAGCAGGCGCAGATTCACTGAATTTCAAGAAATGACTCAGTCCACAGTCGTGCGCATCCAGCCACGTATCCAGCATGGTTGTTATTTCCTCAGCATCTGCAGCGCAAAGCGCCTTTTCAGCCAAGGCTTCTGCTTCTTCGAGGCGCATCGCACGAATGACACGTTTTACCTCCGGCAGGTAGGTGGGTGCAGCACTTAATTCGTGGACCCCTAGACCAACAAGAATCGGTGTGGCCCTAGGCTTCGATGCCATTTCACCACACAGGCTGACGGGGATGTTATGCTGGCGGGCTGCATCGACGGTGCGTTTGATCAGCGCCAACACGCCCGGATGTAATTCATGGTACCGGTCTGCCACCAGGTCATTTCCACGATCTACCGCAAGGGCATATTGCGTCAAATCGTTGGTCCCAATCGAAAAGAAATCGACTCGTGCAGCGAATCGCTCGGCCATAAGCGCGACAGCGGGCACTTCGACCATGATGCCAATGGGAATGTCTGGATCAAATGGTTCTCCCCGTTCGATCAGTTCTTCTTTGACGAGATCGAGCAGCGAATAGAACTCCGTCACCTCGCGGAGATTGGAAACCATAGGGACCAGAATACGCAGGGGGCCAAACGCGCTGGCACGATAAATGGCTCGGAGTTGTGGGAGCAATACCTCTGGGCGGTCGAGCAAAATCCGAATGCCGCGCCAACCAAGAAACGGGTTGTGCTCGCGATGTGCGACCGGCAGCATCTTATCCCCGCCTAAATCAAGCAAACGGAACGTCGTAATCTCAGGTGCCACTCGTTCCACGATGCGGCGATAGACCTCTAACTGTTCGTCTTCCGTGTAATCAAGCCTTCCTCGCATCAAAAAAAGCATTTCTGTACGAAAAAGGCCAATCCCTGTGGCCCCATGCTCCTCTAACAAATCCAGTTCTTCGATGAGCTCCAAGTTACCCCGCAATACTACATCGTGTCCATCTTTAGTGACAGACGGCATCGGTGCCAGCGCTTTTTGGGCGCTCAGTAAGTCGATATAGCGAGATTGTTTTTCCTGATAGCCGCGAAGTGTCGTGGGATCCGGGTTTATGAATACCTCACCCTTGAAACCATCTAAAATGAGCATGTCTCCGCGCTTCACCTGCTTTGTCATTCCATGCAAACTCATCACGGCCGGTACCCCCAGGGCACGAGCCATGATGGAAACATGAGACGTCGCGCCACCAAAATCGAGTGCACACCCCAAAATTCCACGCCGACTGAACAGGATTATATCAGCAGCTGTAAGATTTTCGGCAACCACAATTGCATTTGTATCAATCGACGAAAGGAGTTTTTCTCGGCGCAGGTGCGATATAATTCGATCTTGCACATCGAGTAAGTCGTTGCTCCGTTCCCTCAGGTATTCACTCGAGCTCGCCTGAAGGCGCTGGCGGTGCGCTTCCATGACGGCCTTTACAGCATAACTGGCATTGCAGCGCTCTTTGTTGATACATTCGATGACTGGGTCTAGCAGAGCTACATCGTGCAGCATGAGCACCTGAGCCTCGAATATCCCCGCACTTTCGTCTCCCAGTTTTTCCCGGGTGATAGAGATTATCTTTTTTAGGTCCCGCTCGGCTCGTTCCACAGCCAGCCGAAAACGCTGAACCTCCGTCGTTACCAGGTTGGGATCAATGGCCCGCAGTTCAACCTCATGAGACGTACGTTCGTAAAGGTATACGGGACCAATCGCTATGCCCGATGCCACCCCGACCCCTTTAAAAGACTGCATGCGCTGGCCATTCGATTCCGTTGAATCCGAATCGATATCTATTGATGAATCTAATTGTTTAGGTTCGTAACGCATCATTCTTGAGGGGCCAGAAAACCACACGCAGTTATTTTACTTCACCAAACCCGTCGGCAAACAGTTGAGCCACGGCATCGGCCGCCGCCTCTTCATCCTCTCCTTCAAAGACAAGCGTCAGTGTTGCCCCCTGTTCAGCAGCAAGGGTCATCACCCCAATAATACTTTTCCCATTAATCTCATAGCCATCCTTTTGGATATAAAACTCCGATCCAAAACGGGAAGCCGTGCGCACAATCATGGACGCAGGCCGGGTGTGAAGCCCTGCACGATTGGTGACTGTTACTTCTCGGGATACCATAAGCCTAGGGGTGACATTGGACGTACGTGCGCAAAACTACGATAAGGAACGTACTTGCTGCAAGCCAGCGGAATTTCGAAAAAAGGATCGATGTGTGTATGCCGATCAATATAATCGGGCTCCCATCCGATTGATGAGCCACGAAAGGGTGTTTTGTGCTTTTCCACCGCCGAAGCTGGCCAGTGCGGAAAGGGCATGCTCGGTGTGTCTCACCACTTCCGTGTGTGCCTCGTCCAAAACGCCAAGCGCTTCCATTTTTCGTTCCGCTTCCGGCACTAATTCGGAGGGCAAGCCACCGTTTTCGATGATCTGAGAGAACCACGCCTTTTCTGATCCGGGGGCACATTCTAGCGCCCGAAGCAGCAGAAACGTTTTTTTTCCTTCCACTAAATCGCCTCCTACTTTTTTCCCCCATCGGGCGTCCTGAGCAGTCAAATCAAGCAGGTCGTCCTGAATCTGGAACGCACGCCCGACATGATGCCCCACAAGACGTAACTGCTTCCGCTGTTCATCTGAAGCGAGACCGAGGATTCCACCCAATTCCAACACGGCTTCCAGCAGCGCCCCCGTTTTGCAATCGATCATGTGTAGATAATCCGCAACGGAGACGTGATCCTGACTTTCAAAGGCCTTATCCAGGGTTTGTCCCTCACAAAGTCGCGTCACCATTCGGCTAAATACCGTCATGGCTTGGGGCAATATTGTTGGCTCTACACCCGCAAGCAGTTCGTAGGCGAGGCCCATCATAAAATCGCCACACAGGATGGCGGTATCGGTATCCCATCTGGTGTGTACCGTTGGGCGTCCTCTTCGCTCGGCCGCATGATCCATTATATCGTCATGCACCAGCGTAAAATTGTGAAATACTTCCACCGCAAGCGCAGCCGGCATCGCCCGTTCTGACGGGACGTCAAACAAGGCAGCACTTAGCAAGAGAAACGCTGGACGAAGCCGCTTGCCTTTCCCCGCAAGCACATAGCGGACGGGCGCATAGAGACGTTCCGGCTCCGTTACTGGCACAAGTGCACCTAACGCTTCATCGACCTCCTGCCTTAGGTAGGCCACATGTGCTTCGTGGTCGTCAGCCGTAAGGTCAGCCGAATGCAAACTCATCCCTTACCGTTCTAGGGCTGCATAATAGCGTTCCCGCGCCTTTTCGATGGCAACATCTATACGATGCTGTACTTCATCGAAAGTGCCAACACCATCCACCTCGATCAGAAGCCCGATATCCCGGAAATACGACTCGATCGGTTCCGTCTGCTGATGGTAAACCGCGAGCCGTTTCCGAATCGCTTCGGGTTTGTCGTCTGGCCGTTGGATTATCAAGGAGGGGTCGATGTCCTTTGGCGGCGGCTTAAAATCAAGGTGATAGTTCACCCCCGTTTCTGCATGAACCCGCCGCTTGGATAGACGGTCGATAATGATTTCATCCGGGACCACCAGACTCAGAATGGCATGCAAGGGTGTGCCATGTTCTGCAAGAAAGGCGTTAAGCCATCGGGCCTGCGGCAACGTGCGCGGGAAACCATCCAGGATGAAGCAGTCCAACTGGTTCTCTTCGATGGCGAGTTGGGCCAGTTGCTGAACAAGGTGATCGGGGACGAGCACCCCTTCATCCATGTACGTGCGAGCCGCTTCTCCAATGGGCGTTTTGGCCTTCATCGCATCGCGAATCATGGCCCCGGTCGAAATATGCTTGTGTTTGGTTTTATCCGCCAGCATCAGGGCCTGTGTTCCTTTCCCAGCCCCTGGCGGTCCAAAAAATGCAATGCGCATTGTAACGCGTCGGTTGGTTTTGTCTGATGCCGTCCCCTCTATGAGAACCGCACCGGACTCTATCGTGAAACCTTGTGGGTCAACACAAGGCAGAATTCCATTGGAAAAAATGCTCGGCTTGCATGCCTACCCTTATCAAATCATTATGCTTCCATGGCATAGAATGTTCTGTCCCACAAGCCTAGAAATTCACTGAACCCGAACATCAGAATGGTGGGGCGGGCCAGAATCCTCCCCTCCTTCGACGGCGCCCAGCCAGTCGCCCAGCAACCGATCAGCCGCCATGGTGATGACGATACCCATAACTGATTGCACAAGTAACCCCAGGCTGTTGCGGATCACCCCGCCTTGTTCCTCAGCAGGGCGGTCTGAAACAATCATCGGAATACGTTCGTGGAGCACGTCCTGTAAAGCCAAGGTTGGATCTTTCCCTTTTTTTACTTCCCGATCCGCCTTTTGCAGAAGCACTTCCACATATCGTTCCACGAGCGCGCGGTGCTTCTTGAGCTTTCTTTTTCTTCGACTGCCTAACAACCAAACGAGCACGACACCCGCCACCACAGCACCGCTTACGCCTAACAGGGGATTTTTGAGCACCGCTTCTTTGGCCGAATCTCCAAGCGTAGCAACTTCTTGCTGGATGGCACTCATCCGGCCTTTTATCTCTTCGGACTTGGCCTCGAGCTGTGCCTCTAACTGTTGTCTTTTTTTTGCCAGATCAGACATTTGAATCTATCCAATGCGCCTTATACGGACGCTTCAATACGTTTTTTCTTTCGCCGCTGTTGTTTCCTCACCAAGATGCGGCGGGTAAGCAGCGCGCCGAACAGAAGTATAAGGGTTACCGCGAGAAAGCCCCAGAACGGTCGTCCCAACCACCACCCAATGCCAAGCGCTGTTGTGACCAACGCAAATAAAGCCCCGAGGATGCCAATCACGGCAGGTATAGCCACAGGAATCACATCTTGAATAGCTTCATTGGCCTGTTCTTTTACTTCCTGTTCCACCTCCGTCTTAACTAGCTTGATCCGCAGGTCTACCCAGGCCTTTACGTCGTCGACCAATCCTTTCGACTCTGTAGTTATTCGGTCAAGTTTCTCTTTACCCGTCTTTGCAGGAAGAGAGGATGAGACCTTCTGGGGAGCAAGCGGTTCAAGAGAATCGGTGGTATGATCCGGTAGTTCGTTCATGCGTCGTCAAAAAGACAGTGGGGACGGAGGATACGATATTTTACGATTCTCATCACCCGAAGATCGAAAAGAACTCGGCTTCCTTCCTTTTTTTGTCATTCCCTCACCTCCTATCGCACCAATGTCGCTTTTCAATTTCCATTCTACACCCAATCCCAATAGCCTAAAAATAACCCGAACTGACGGGATCCCCTTCATTTCCTCAGGAATGGCGTCGTTTAATTCGGCGCTGGAAGCATCTGAACATCCTGTAGCGGCTGCCCTTTTTCAAATCGAAGGAGTCACAAACGTGTTTTTCCTCTCTGACTTTCTCACCGTAACTAAACATCCAGAAGCACGCTGGAAAAAACTACAACGGGAAGTAGAAGCCGTATTAGAGCGACATTGCAAGTAGATCAATCATGTACGATGCATCGCGATCCCACAATGAAGCACGAAGAGTGTGCAGCGCCTTGCCTTTTGTTACGGTATTCTCCTTCTGAGTTGATCAAGTTTCGCTCGATGAACTTCACCAAAGGCCAATTTCGCTGTTTTTGCTGGTATCTTTAATGGCATCCGAGGTTGACAGACTATTGCTTCTAGTCGCGAAGCATTTTCGTGTAGCCAGCTTTCCACTTCGTCAAACGCATCGTATTCAACCCATCGAAGGTGACCAGGAGGCTGGGGTTCAGGCGTACTTCGGCTTACAAGGAATTCACTTCCTTCAGCATAGGCATGCGGGACGTCATGAGCAGCGAGAAAAGCCCGTTGCATCCGCAATCGACCCGCGGTTTTTGGATGAATCGGCACCATGCTCCTAAACTCAGCAAATGCTTGAAAATAGGGATCGGCATCTATGCCACGTGGTGCCCATACCAAACGGATACTGCGGTTGCCACGGCCTTCATACAGCAGCACATCTTCAGCCAGTCCATCTTGCTCTTCTGCCCGTTCTCCTCCTGAAAGAACAGCCACCGCAAACGTATCAGGAAAATGCTCCACCGTACAACCTCCAAGGAGTGCCAACCGATGTTCATCGGGATCTTCAGCCCCCCACGAATACCTGACGTGTGTTGCAGCCTGTCCAATGTGCGCCATTTCCTGATGCCACTGAGGCATCAGCCCACGATGTTCGATGTCGGCAAAAAAAAGTGGGAGTAGGTGGGGCGAATGAACAGGGAGTAACACATGCACTTCTCTCCCGCGAAGCCATTCACTCACAACATCAGGGAGCAACGCAAATGGAACTTCTCTATCATCAAGTATCGCAACCGCGGGGTTATCTGGACGCGATGCACCCCATCTAGCCAACGTCTCATGGGTAAGTTGGCTCATCATGTGGTTGATGGCAAAAGCAAGGGATGCCTCGACAAAATGATTCTCTGCTTCCAGGGTCAACCGCTCTGCCTCAGCACGTGGGCCGTAGTCTGGATCACGCCACCGTTCTGCCGTTTCTACGAGTGCCTGGATTTTTTTATCGGTTTCCGTTGAGTTCATGAGGCATATTCAGAAAAAAACCCGCCTCACGTTAACAATGAAGCGGGTTTCTAAGAGTTATGGGCGCTTATCCCTCGGTTTTTAGGCGACATCCAAACGCTTTTGTTTGCGGAACCGATGACGACGAGCCCGCCACCAAGGCCGTTAACACGTCTCTCAAGTAGCTGTTTTGGACGCTCGCAGGGTCGCCAGGGCTGTCGTCAATGGAGCCTAAATAGACCAGCGTTCTGGTATTGTCGAAGGAATAGATGTGCGGTGCGCGCGACGCCCCGAAGGCCGTGGCAAGTATCGCCCCTTGATCCATGATGTACGGAATACCCAGTGCTTGGGCCTTCTTATCGCTTTCCGAGGCAGATTCTTGCGGGAAAGCCGTTGGGTCATTGGAATTCACCAGCACGAATCCGATCCCTTGTGCCGCAAAGTCGTTTTGCAATGCCTGAAACCGCTCCTCATATTTGTCCACCCACGGGCACTGGTTGCTCCAAAAAGCAACCACCATCCCATTGATGCCGCCCAGACTCTGTAGTGCTGCTTGCGACCCATCAGAGAGCGTTACTTGTTGGTCGGCCATAGGGAGGGCACTTCCAAGCGGAAGCTCCTGAGCTTTGGCCGTTGTTGTTGTGCTGACGAGCGCAACAACAAGGAGTGTGATACGAGTGAATCTATTCATGACAGCTTGTGGTCAGTTTGCTTTCAGCGAACCGCGTCTAGTACGCGGGTGTGCAACTCTTCAAAGGTAACGGGCTCCCCTTGCCAGAAGTCTACCAGTTCTCCTTCCTGACGATAAACCATCGTCGCCGGGAGAACCCCGGACCATTCATCATGCAGGGCAGAAATAAACTCATGGTCGTTGCCCGTTCGCAGGTACGACGGGCGATCCCAACTCTGCTCTGCAAGGAAGGCAGCAACTTCAGGCACTTCATCGTCAAAGTCCATTGATACAAAGAGTACACGGACTCCTTCTGATTCAAAGTCCTTGCCAAGTTGAACAAAGGCGGGAAATTCTTCTCGACAGGGGCCACACCAAGTCGCCCAAAAATTAACCACGGTCACTTCCGCATCGGTGTCCTTTATTTCAGACAATAAAGCGTCATAGGTCACGGGCCGGATAACGGCTTCCTGCGCCCTCACATCTTGCGGCCCGAAGAGCAGTATCAGCAAAAAGCTCACAGCGGCTAAACCACGCATGAAGTATAGATTCTGAATGGAAAAAACTTGGCGATTGCGAGCAGTACCACTGTCTGGGTACCGGGTTTCTTGCTCCTCCGTGCGATTGGGCCTATCGTTGCCGGATGATTGGATACCGTTCCCCATCTGCTGGGACGAAGCCCCACCGTACCAGGCCGTCATCAGACTCCGGCTCTAGCAGATAAAAAGCGAGACGCCCGAGCGGCTGATCAAGCGGAATACGCACCATTTCTGATGTCACTGTTTGTTGTGACTCCTCGTACGCACCAAAAAGTGATACAGCGTGGTGGCCTTGATACTCCGTCTCAGCCACATTCGTTGAATCAATAACAAACGACTCCAACATTAACTCATTCGGCGAAGGCACAGGCTCATAACGGATACCATGAACATCCAAACGATCCAATACTGCATGGAGGCTATCGGGGACATAGTAGGCCGTGGGGACGACCTCCGTTTGCGTGGGTACGAACGTACCAAATTCACGCATGGATTCCGACTCAAAGGGTTCCGTTCTTTTTAAGAGGGGCGCCCCCGTATATGGATGGGGTTCGGACTCAACGGCACCCATGAGAATATCGGTGGTTGGGGCGCCTGCAATGTCGTACGTAGCAGCCAAGGCGAGGGGTTTTCCGATAAGCGTCGTGGTATCTGCCAATAGGGTGTAGTTTTTTATCCGCGAGGCATGGCGATGCGCATATTCCAGCACTTCCTCCACGAAATAATACGTGCCCAACACCCGGTCTTCGAAGCTGGCATACGAATAGGCTTCACTCAGTATGCCGAATCGGTTCCGCAATCCTGTATAGTTCGTACCAAAGCGGGGGCGATGGTCAAAGGTGTACCACCCCCTTTCAACGTTCATCCTTTCAGGCGGTACATTGCCGTAGTAATAATAATCCCAGCCGTATTTTTCCTTGATCGCGCTGGTCACCGCAGGCAGCCAATGCTCTCGCAGCTGCGTGTTAATCTGCGGCGGTGTATTCGGATGAAGTGGCGGCGCATACGTGAGGTGGTACCCATGATAAGACCCGTTGGTTGTATGGAGGTCGATGAGGGCATGGGGATCATAATCTTGGAGCAAGCGGAGCAGCGAACGGGTTTCTGAGGCATCAGCCTTCATAAAATCGCGATTCAAATCAAGGCCGTTGGCGTTGGGCCGTTGGCCCATGCCCCCGACGGGTCCCCATTGCAAGGGACGGTTGGTAAGTTTTACGCGTTCGTTGCCATCAGCATTATAAATCGGGGCAAACAGGACGACGAGCGAGTCTGTCCATTCAGGATGCTGCCCGGCTGCCAGTGCTCGCAGCAGCATCAGCGACGCTTCTTTTCCACATACTTCTCCGGCATGGATGTTTGCTAACACCAACACACGGGTTTTGTCACTTGCACGTACTGTCTCCGCAGAAACATCATCCAGATCACTAAAAACAACGAGCGGAAGTGCCCGGCCTTCTGTGGTGTACCCGAAGGTCGACCGCACGAGCAAATCCGAAGCGTTGGAAACGACCTCCGTGAATGCAATCACTTCTTGATAGGACGACGTCTCAGCAAATTCTGTCGCCTCGGCCCGTGTCGTGAGAAATGAAAAGTCGTGGCTCTGTGCTGTTGCTTGAGTGCACAAGAACAAGGTCAGACATACAAAACTGAACCAGCGCATAAGAAGAAGGAGAAACGTCGCGAAAATCCTCCTTCAAGATAGGGATTACAGGA
>JAUIDY010000079.1 GCA_030428385.1 Rhodothermia bacterium
CCTGCAAGGTTGGTGATATCGCTGCCGCTGATGGTCAGGTTGCCGGTAACTATAGCACAGGCAAAGGCATCGACCTCGGCTTGCGACGCGAGCGTGATGTCACCCGGGCACGTCAGGGCCTGCCCCGCCGTCCAGCGCGAGAACGCGTCGATGCCGCTTTGTGTGATTGTGTTGGCGTCGCCATCGACTGTGCCGCCCTCGGGCGACCAACTGCTGCCGCTGTCCGCCGAGCGGAAGAGTTGCAACGCAGCTTCTTCCTGGCCACCGAGTTCGCTCTCGTCGTAGTGGAGGCGAAGCGTCGCCCCGAGTCCGCTCGCGGTATCGGCGCTAACGTCCCAGTAGCGCGTGATGCTTTCGATGCCGCCAGTCTGAGCGGCGTGCCCGCGTGCGACCGTCACCGCGCCAAGCGCCTGCGTGGTCGTAATCTCGAAGCCGAGCCCGGCGATGTTCTCGTCGGTGAGGCCCGCCGCGTAGGAGCGGGTGGTCTGGATGGTGCCATCGGTGCCTTTGACGGTGTGACCCGGCGTCTCTGCCAGCCGCGCCGTGGGGCCCAGCGTGACGACGTGACCGTTGAGGTCGAGGTCGCCGCTGGTGAGCGTCATTGCCCCCTCGACGGTGAAGTCGCCGTCGGCCCGGGCGTCGCCGCCTGTTTTGTTGAGGGTGAGGTGATGGAACGCCCCGGCGGCGTTGAAGATGGCCTGCGGGCTGCCGCCGTTGAGCGTGACGGTGCTGCTGTCCGGGTTGAAGGTGCCGAGGTGGGTCCAGTCGCCATCAAGCGTGATTTCGAGGCGGCCAGAGACCTCCGTCGTGAGTCCGGCACTGGCTTCGAGCGAGACCTGGGCCTGCGCGGCGGGAACACACAGCGCGAGCAGCACGGCGAGTATAAGCGGTAATCGTTTCATGGTCTACTCCTGCTTTTCGTGCGATTCCAATCAATAGCCGGTGACGAAAAGCACCCGGTTTCTGGCCTCCCAGGCGTCATCGCCGGTATTGCGGGCCTGGAGGCGAAAGCTGATGTTCCCGGATAAACACGGCGCGTCGATATAATCGAGATAGCCGATCTCCTGAAAGTTGTCATGGTTTTCGTCTTCCTGGGGCTGAAACGTATGCACATCGGAGTACGACGTAATCCCGTTGCAATTGGCCTCTACCCGGATCTCGAAAAAATCGATGCCGCTGCCACCGGTCAGTCTGGCCGTAATCGAGCCTTCCAGCTTGTAGATCTGTTGCCGGACATGTAACGGATTTCCCACCTGCGTCGAAGGCGTGATGTCCTGCCAGTTGTCATCCAAGGAAAAACTGGTGACATCCCTGAATTTGGCATACAGCGGTTGCGGGACAATGTGCTCCTGCCATGTTGCATTGCCCAGATCGTCTGAAGTAAGCACCCTGCCACGCAGCGGGCTGCCGCCTTTGATTTGAACGGTGCCGTTGACGACCAGGCTACCAGCATTGGAGATCGTGTTGCCATTGAGATTGAGCGTTTGTGCGGCTGTGTGATTGCCCAAATTGTCGCCAGCGATACCAGTCAGGCCAGAGCCATCGCCGACGAAGGCCGAGGCCGTGACCGTGCCGCCGTTGGAGAGGTCGTTGCCGTTGAGGTTGAGCGGCTGCGTGGCGATGTGACTGCCGAGGTTGTCGCCGGGGGTGCCGGTCAACCCGGAGCCGTCGCCTACAAAAGCTGTGGCGTTCACCGTTCCGGCATTGGTGATATCATGGCCGCCGAGGTCAAGCGCCTGCGTGGCGGTGTGGTTGCCGAGGTCATCCCCGACGCCAATGGGATTACCGTCGAGGTCCGTCCACGCGCTGCCGTCGGGAGCGAGTCTCACGCCAGCATTGGGGTTGCCGGAACCGTCGATGCTGGTGACAAACCGAACCCCGCCGGTCGCACGGGCGGCAAACTCGTTGGCGGCGGCAGAGTGAAACTCGGAGCCCTCCTGATCCGAGAACAGAAACGTACCATCATGCGCGGCATCGATGATGGCGCTATGGCCCGTTGCAAAGCTATAATCGCCTGCGACGCGGTTGAGGGTGCCGCCTGCAATCGTCGAACCCACACCTTCGGCGGCGTTATAGCTTCCCCCGCCCACGGTGGCATTCTCGCTATAGGCTCCATTGTTTCTCCCCCCGGCTACCGTCCCATGGGGCGCTTCGGCGCTGTTGAGTCTTCCCCCGGCCACCGTCGCATAATCGGCAGAAGCTGTGTTCCGCTGTCCACCACCCACCGTGGTGTATTGTTCGCTGGCGGTGCTGGCATATCCGAGGGCCACGGAATAATCACCGATGTTCGCGTCATTCCAATGGTCTCCATCGACATAGCCCGCCCGGAAGGCTGCTTTGCCTGGATACCACAGCAGGCGCGTGCCGACGCCGCTCGCTGCGAGCGTGCCGGTGCCAAACGCACCGCCCAACAACACCCCGCCGGTATTGTCGATTAGGATGCCTTCCGCATCGCCATCATGGGAAAGCCAGTTACCGTCGAGTTGAAGGTTTTGCGTGGCGGTGTGGTTGCCCATGTTATCGCCGCCAACGGGATTGCCGTTGAGGTCCGTCCAGGCGCTGCCGTTGGGGGCGAGTCTCACGCCAGCCGTGGGGTTGCCGGAACCGTCGATGCTGGTGACAAACCGCACGCCGCCGGTTGCACGGGCAGCAAACTCGTTGGCAGCGGCGGAGTGAAATTCAATGTTATTCTGATCAGAGAACAGAAACGTACCATCATGGGCAGCATCAATCTTTGCCAATCGGCCAGCGGCAAAGCTATAATCTCCCCCGGCGTTGTTAAAAAAACCACCTGCGACGGTGGCGATATGGCCACTGGCGATGTTAAGATAACCACCTGCAATGGTGGTAAACTGGCCACTGGCGGTGTTGTCCTGCCCCCCACTGACCGTAGCACCGTCGCGGCTGGCGGTGTTGCCAGCACCGAGGGCTACAGAAAACAGACCAATATTGGCGTCATCCCACTGGTTGCTGTTCACCGTACCGGCCCGAAAGGCCGCTTTGCCGGGATACCACATCAGGCGGGTACCCGCCCCGCTGGCTGTTAGTGTCCCGGTCCCGAAGGTACCGCCAAACAAGAGCCCATCATCGCCCCGCACGTCCAACGAGGCCGCAGGGGTGCCGGTACCAATGCCGACATTGCCGTTGGGTGTAATGGAAAATCGGGTTTTGCCCGCCGAGAAGATTTCGAAGTTTCCTGATCGGTCGGTGGCATTACCGATATTTTGTAGCCGGTAGGTTCTGCCGGATGACGCATCGTTGTTAACAAGATCGAGGAGCACGGTGCGCTCGCTATTGGCGGTGGGGTTCACGTTTTCGATGCGCATACCGCCGAAACCATTGGCACTCTGGTCGACCATCACCTCGAACACTTCAGAAGGGTTGGTGGTGCCGATGCCGACATGGCCGTTGCCATCGACAAACACGCCCTCCGCATCGCCGTCACCCGACAACCAGTGGCTGCCGAGTTGCAGGTTCTGCGTCGCGGTGTGGTTGCCCAGGTTGTCGCTGCCGCCGCCGCTGCCGAGCTTCACGCCGTTGAAATAAAGTTCACCGCCGATGCTGTAGAGCTTGTCGGTAAAGACGACCGGGACGGCCGCCAGACCCGGCAGCGTCAGCGAGCCCGCCGCGCCTTCGTCGTTGACCTGCATGAGCAGGTTACTCTCGGCGTCTTTGACTTCCATTTTGTCCTGCGCCTGGACCGTCGTGGTGGCTGCGAGCAGGAGTAAGAGAGGGAGGAATTTGTAGGTCATGGTTAAGCCTCGAAAGGGTTGGATTTCCAGGTTGAGGGGGTAAGCCAAACGAAGCCGCCTAATCGTCGTCCGGCTCCGGATCGGGAGAAGGTGTGACCGCCGATGCCGCCGCCCGCCCGAGCATGGCCCAGAGGGCATCGATCTCCAGGCGTGCCGCGTCGGCGGGCGTCTGCTTTTTCTTCGCCGCCTCGTCGGGAGACGCAGGGCGAGAAGCGCCGGATTGGTCGTCTGCATCGGGGCGGGCGGCACGGCTCACGGGCGGCACAGGAGCAAAGTGAAACAGGAACAGCAGCGGCGCACGGCCCCTTGCTGCGTGACTGCTTCATGGTACCCTGTTCTTTCTGGTTCACGTATGCCATTCCGTTGCAAAGCGGTGCCAAGCTTTGTGCAAACGTGCCGTTTTGTTTGTCAAGACGTGCCAATCCCACAAAAAAGCCTCCCCAGCGCCTTTTTTACCGCGGGGAGGCCGTGACCTTCGTACGTACCCTGTCGTCCCGCCGCCCTACTCAGGAGCCTGCTTCTTCGTCGTGATAAGCCGAAGGCGGCACCCCATACCCCTGCTGGAAGGCCTTGGTAAAGGACGAATGGCTGCGGAAACCCACCGCATGGGCTACCTCCTTCACCGAATATGTGCCCTCTTTTAACATCGCAGCAGCCCGCTCCATTCGCAGCCGCCGAATCAGCGACGCCGGGGTCTCCTCGGTTAACGCGCCCAGCTTGCGAAACAACTGCCGACGACTCAGGAACAGTTCCTCTGCCAGAGGCTCCACCCCGAACTGCATGTCGTCTAGTCGCTCGGAGATGATCGCTTCGACCTTGGCCACGAAGGCCGCCTCGCGGGGCGGGAGCGCCTTGGCCTCTAGCGTCGCGCCGGCCTCCTCCGGCGTCGGGGCAAGCCCCGCAAACCGCCGACGCAGCCGCCGACGCTCGGCGATCAGGCCCTGCACGCGCACGCGCAATTCCTCCGCATTAAAAGGCTTGGGCAAATACGCATCGGCCCCTGACTCAAAGCCCGCAATCCGGTGCTCCACCTGCGCCCGCGCCGTGAGCAGCACTACTGGGATGTGGCTCGTGCGCTCGTCGGCCTTGAGCGCGGCACACAACTCCAGCCCATCCATTTCGGGCATCATGACATCGGTCAGCACCAGATCGGGCACGGCCTCCACGGCCTGCGTCACCCCGGCGCGCCCATTTTCAGCCTCAATGACGACAAAAACGTCGTCGAGGTGGCTGCGGATGTAGGCCCGCATGTCGGCGTTGTCTTCTACCACCAGCACGACGGTGGCTTGCTCGGGCGTTTCTGGCGGCAGCGCGGGGAGCAGGTCTGCTGGAATGGTCAACGAGCCAGTGATGGACTGTGCCGCGCCATCTCCCGGCACCGGCTCGGCTTCCTCCACGTCTGCTGTGACCTCTTCTATTTCGGAGGCATCGGAGACAACCCTCGGCGGCAAATGAATGGTGAAGGTCGTCCCGAAGCCCTCCCTGCTATTGACCGTGATCGTGCCGTCGTGCAGTTCCACCAGTTCCTTGACTAGCGCCAGCCCGATGCCGGTGCCCTCGTGCGACCGCCGCGTGTCGCTCTCCACCTGATAGAACCGGTCGAACAGATGAGACAGATGCGTTTCGGCGATGCCGGGACCCGTGTCGGCCACCTCAATGCAAACCGTTCCGTCGGTCTCCGGCTCCAGCGAGAGCGAGATCTTACCGCCGGGCTCGGTAAATTTAAAGGCGTTCGAGAGCAGGTTGATCACCACCTTTTCGATCTTGTCGCCGTCGTAGACGTGGGGCAGGGGCACCTCGGGCAGGTGGGTGGTGAACGTGATGCGCCGGTTCTCGGCGATAGACTCGAACAGGGCGGCGAGGCTTTGCAGGTGCGCGGCAAGATCCTGGGAGCGGGTATGCAAAAGCAACGCCCCCGCGTCGAGCTTCGAGAGGTCGAGCAGTTGGTTGATCAGACGCAGCAGCCGCCCGCCGTTGCGCCGGGCGCTCTCGAAGTGCGGGCGTGCTTCGTCGAACGAGCCAAAGCGTCCTTCGAGTGCATCGTCGAGCGGCCCAAAGGTAAGCGTGAGCGGCGTGCGAAACTCGTGCGAGATGTTCGCCAGGAAGCGGCTTTTGAGTTCATTCGCCTGCTGCAATTTCCCGTTCGCCTGCTGCAACTGCGCATTGGCGCGTTCCAGTTCACGGGCTTTCCCCTCGGTGGCCTCCTGGGCTTCTTCGATGGCCGCGAGGGCCCGCCTGCGCAGGCGCATCCGCCCGATTTGCATGGCGACGATGACGAAGAGGACCCCGACACCCCCGAGCAACAACGCCACCCACAGTTGCTGCTGCCGTCGGTTGCTTTCCAGCAGTTCGATACGCTGGCGTTGCTCGTTGGCGCGGTACTGGGCCTGTAGCTCGGCGATGACGCCGTGGCTTTCGGTATTAAAAAGGGAATCATCGACGGCTTTGTAGGCGCGGAAGGCCGCCAGGGCCTCGGCATGGCGACCCTGGGCCTCAAAAATGTCGGCTTGCAGCGCGTAGGCATTGCGCAACTTCGGCAACACCCGGATCGAGTCGGCCAGAACGACGGCCCGTGTTGTGAGGTTGGCGGCTTCCTCCAGATCCCCCGCTTCCTGGTGAACGCGGCCCAGGCTTGTGAGCGCAATCACAATCCCCTCGGCATCACCCATCGCCTCGTTCATCGTCAGCGAGCGCGTGAAAAACGCCTCGGCTTCTTCCCAATCCCCGCGCAGTTGATGAATGCTACCGATGTTGAGCAGGGAATTTACGGCTCCCTCCGCGTACCCCATCTCCTCCTTAAGCACCAGCGAACGGGTGAAATGCGCCAGGGCTTCGTCCAGCTGTCCTTGTTCCTGGGCAATCAGGCCGAGGTTGTTCAGCGCGATGGCAATACCCCGGGCATCGCCCAACTCCTCCGTGATGGCCAACGAGCGCTCGGTTGCGCTTCGTGCCGCAACCAGATCTCCCTGGTCCCGGTAAATGTCGCCCATGTTGCTCAGGGGAACGGCCATGCCTCGACGATCACCGAGCGCCTCTTTTTCTTCCAGCGACTGGGTAAAGGCGGTCAAGGCCGCATCGTAGTCGCCCTGCGCCTCATAAACGAGGCCCATGCTATTCAGCGTGACGGTCAACCCCTGTCGGTCGCCGATTTCCTCCCGGATGGCGCGCGCGCGGTTGAGGGCTTCCAGGGCCGCGTCGTAGTTGCCCAGGCTGCGATAAACAGATCCGATGTTGTTCAGCGAACGGGCCATGCTATGTCGTTCACCCAGCGCTTCACCGATCCGAAGGGCTTGCAGGTAATAGTCCAGCGCGGTCTCATGGTTGCTCTGGCGACGATGAATGATCCCGATGTTAAACAGCGCATACGCCGTATGGCTCGGATCGCCGATTTGCTCATAGCCGCGAAGCGCCTGCGCGAAGAAATCCAGCGCGGCATCGTAGTCGTTCTGGTCGCGGGAGGTGACGCCCAGCATCAGGTTGACGTCCGCCAGCCCGCGCGGGTCGCGGAGGCCTTCATACCGTTCCCGAGCGGTCAACAAGATCGCCTGCGCCGCATCATACTGGCCTTGACCATGCAAGGCATAGCCGCGCAACTGGTCGGCATGGGCGGCCGCCTGCGGCGATCCCTCGTTCATCAAGCGCTCGACATAAACGTGGAGGGAGTCGTACTGCTCGGTATGATAATACGCCCGGCCCATGTTGAGGCGCACCTGCCGCTGGCGGTTGCTATCGGGGTGGTGTTCCAGCAGTTGCAGGGCTTCCGCTCCGGCACGAAAGGCCCCCGCTGGCTCATACCGGTAGGTTGCTTCGACGATTTCTGCCAGCACCGCCACCCGCTCGGCACCGGTTGTTTCGGCGAGCCGCTCCGCGAGGCTGTCTGCGCGTCCTTGTGCCCACAGCGAGGGCACCACGCACACAAAAAGCAGGGCGAGAAAAAACCAGCGCATGACGCAGGGAGGCATGCCATGAAGAGGAGCAAGGCCGGAGGGGCACGAAAAAGCCGCGCCCCTCCAGCACACAACCAAACAATATACACACCCGACCCGGTTTCATGCAGGTCTTTTCGCCTGCGCTTGACCTAGATACAGGGCGACCGTCACACGGATTACCGGTCAGAGATCGCCCCTTTTGGCGTTGGGCTCGGAGCAACCTCCACCGTTTTTGCAGACGCACCCGCCGTGGGCACCTGCGTGCCTCTGCCTACATTCTTGGTGAAGTACGCGTTCTTGTCTGACGCCTGCACTTCGCCGTTCAGATCGAAGTCGGCCTCCCGGTAGCCGCTCTGCCCCACCTGCGCGTTGAAATAGGCGTTCTTGTCTGACGCCTGCACCTGACCGTTCCGGTCCGCATCGCCCGTCACCAGCGCATACGGTCCGCTGCCGCCGCCGGATAGATCGATCATCGCATTGGTGCCGTAGGCCTGCGTCATCGCCGTGCGGAAGTCGTAGGTGCACGTGCCGCCGGAGCAGTCCACGGCGCTAGCGCTCATCACCGCGAGCGAGGTGCGGTGCCCGACGACGAGGAAGTAGCTGCCCGCGCTAAGACCCATGAACGCCACATCGCTGGTGGCATCGGTGGCTTTGACCGAGCCGTCGGCCATGAGCAGCGCCGCAGTGGTGACTACGGTCGTCGTTTCGTCGGAGCGGAGTTCGAGCCAGACCCAATCGATGACGTTTTGTCCGTTGGCATCGGTGGTGAAGAAGTCGCTGGAGACAGATTCGGCGGAGAAATAAGGATCGATCTCGGGAAGCACATCAGAAAGGTTGACATCCATGTCCGAGCCGTTCCAGGGGCCTTCGAGCCAGAGGCTCACGGCCACGGTGAGCCCACTACCTTCCAGATCCGACTCGAAAGCACCGGCATCACAGGCACCGGCGTCGCGGGGCTTGCCGCGCTGGTCGGTCGTGGTACCGTCGCAGGTGGCGAAGTCGAGCGCCGCGCTTCCCGCGAGGAGGGCGTGCGTGAACGTCGGGCCGCCGTTGTCGGCGAGCGGGCCGAGGTTGGCCGGACCAGTCGTGTCGTCCGCGGTGACGGGGCAGCCCGTGCCGAAGACATTGCCGCCACCGGACGTGATGGGGTTGCCGCCCGTGTTGGCGCAGTCGTCGCCCGTGTTGCCCTGGATGATCGTGCTCGTGATCTCGAAGCCGGGCACGGGCGTCATGTTCGTCTCGGTGAAGTCGATGCCGCTGCCGGTGCCAGCCGTGTTGTCGGTGATCGTGACGAAGTCGAGGATGAGCGTCGCCGTCGTCGGGTCGCCATCGCCGCTCGCGTCGTGGCTTATGCCGCCACCACGACCGACGGCCTCATTGCCGGAGAACGTGCTGTTCACGATCGTCAGGCGTGTGTCAGAGGCATTGAAGTCCAGACCGCCACCGTCTGTTTGCGTGACGTTGTCAGCGATGAGGCTGTTGGAGATCATCGAGGTCCCCGTCCCCGTCGAGATGGCGAGGTCGATGCCTGCGCCGTCTTGGGTAGAGGTGTTCCCCGCGATCGTGCAGTTGTCCATGATGAACGTGCCATTCGTCGCATTGATGTACATGCCGCCGCCGGACCCATCCAGCGCCATGTTATTGGTAAAGGCGCAGTTCGTCAGCGTGGCCGTGCCGCCCGTCGGGATGAAGTACAACCCTGCCGCGAATCTCGTCGAGACGTTGTCGGCGACGGTGACCCGGTCCAAGATCAGATCACCTGCACTTGTGTTGACATAAAATCCAGCACCCGAGCGGGCGTTTCCGTTCTGGATGGTGAGGCCGGTGAGCGTGATGTCGCCCGCTCTGATGTATAGCACGCGGCCATCCGCTGCGCCGTCCAGGATGGTCGCCGCTTCGCCGTTGCCGGTGATGACGAGGCCGTCGGGATCGGACACGTCGAGGTCGCCATCGGCGTTGGCGCTTTCATTCGTGTCCGGGATGTCGAGCAGGATCGGCGTGCCGTCGAGCGCGGCGTCGAACAGGATCTCGTCCTGGCCGGGCGTGTTGTTGGCAGCGCTCACGGCCTCGCGGAGACTGATCGCGCCGTCCGCCCCAGGGAATGTCTGGAGCGCAGCGTTAGAGGAGACGTCGCCATCGACGACATCGGCAGCCGTGGTGACAACGAGGGGACCTACGACGAGGGCACCGACCGTTGCGGAGCCGGAGAACTCGGACGTGTTGCCGTCGGCATCGGTCGCCGTCGCCACGATTATATCGCCATCGCTTACCGGCGCGGTCACCACCAGGCCCTGCATCACCTCCGTCTGCGCATCGCCCGCCGCGTAGCTCAACGTGCCGAGGTACGTCAGCCCTTCTTCTCCGGCTGCATCGGCGAGGTAGAAATCCACCGCCAGCGGGTAGGTGGCATGGGCCACCGACGTACCCACACGGTAGCTCACCGACAGGATATCCGACTCTGTGGCGGCTCCTACGATGACCGGCGTGTTCTGGAGCTTGTTGGCACCGGTATCACTATCGCCATCGCCGTCGTCGTTCGCTGTCATGCCGTCACCGCCCAGGTCGATGCCCAAACCCGTGTTCTCAAAAAAGGCGTTACCCCGGATGCTCACCTCCGTCACGTTTGGGCCCACATTCACGCCCACTCCCGCATTGAAGGCGATCAGGTTGCCTGCGCCTTCCGTGGTCCCGCCGATCGTGTTGCCCGACGCGCCAAAGAAGAAGCCGATGCCGTCCGTCGTGTTGGGGATGGCTGTCGTGCCCGTCTTCCGCGCACCGATGTAGTTGCCCTGTACCACGTTGCCCGTTGTGCTACTGCCCACCAATTCGATACCCAGGCTGTTGCCCGAGATCAGGTTGCCGTCCTCCGGCGCGGTGCCACCAATCGTGTGGCCACTGCTGTTGAAGAACGAGATCCCCGCGTTGTTGCCGTCGGCGGTGGTGCCCACTTCATTCGTGCCGATGAAGCTGCACTGCACCGTGCTGCCCGCACTGCCCGCGTTGAAAAAGACGCCGATGCGGAAGTCGCGGATGTTCAGGCCGCGGATCGCCGAGCCATCGGAGCCTGCATCAAGCGTGAGTCCGTCGATGGTCGCGCCGCCCCCGTCGAGTGCGACGGCGTAGGTGCCGCGCGCGTTAATGGGGCTCGTGCAAACCGTCTCGTTGCCGGGCTGCGTTGAGGCGTCGATCACGACCGCATCGGTGATCGGAGGTAGGTTCGTGGCAGGCGTGATGACGTGCGGCCCAGCGCCTGCGATGTTGAACTTGATCAAGTCGAGCCCGGCCTCGGCGTTGGCGCAGGTGATGGCCGCCCGCAGCGAACCGGTGCCACTGTCGGCCGTCGTCGTGACCGACGTGCAGGAGACGCTCGCCAAGGCCGCGCCCGAGAACTCACTCGTGTGGCCGTCGGCGTCGGTGGCCGTCGCGGTGAGGTAGAACGAGGTGCCGTACGTCAAGGCCGCATCGTCGAGGATGACTTCTTTCTCGCATGGCGCGGTGCCGCAGCCGTCGTAGTCGTCCTCGGTGTAGGTGTCGGCGAAGACGAAGGTATGTCCTTCTTCATTACCGCTGCCAGGAAGGAAGAACTCGATGCGCAGCGGATAGGTCGCGTTCGCCGGAGCCGTATCCACCGCGTAGGTCACTTCCAAGTCGATCCCGTTGATGATGGCCTCGGCCACGGCGGGCGTGTTCTGTAGGTTGTTCGGGCCGTCGTCGGGGTCGCCTGCGTCGTTGGTGGTTGCGCCGTTGCTCGCCAAGTCGATGCCTTCGCCCGTGTTGTCGAAGACGCTGTTGCCCAGCACGGCCACCTGCGCCGCGTCGCCCACGATGGCGATGCCGTCGCCGCCGTTGAAGGCGACCGTGTTGCCATCCGCAGTATCGGTGCCCCCCACTGTGGAGGTCGCCAGATCCTGGGCGTAGAGGCCCGCACCGCCGTTGCCCACATCCAGCGTGCCGGTGGTGTCGGTGCCGATGAGGTTACGCGCTACCACAGCGCCGGAGGAGAGCCGAAGCTGAATGCCGTGGCTCACGTTGCCGGAGACGAGGTTGTCGAGGAGGCGCGCATCGGTCTCGATGTCGGAGATCGTCTGGACGCCCACTGCGATGCCAATCCGGTTGGCGATGGCCGCCGCGCCGGTCTTGTCGGTGCCAACGAAGTTGTGCTGCACCAGCGCCTCGCTCGTGCCGTCGTCGAGGAAGACGCCGTAGTCTTCTTCGTTGCCCGCGATGAGGTTGCCGAGTCCGGCGTCGGTGCCACCGATGGTGTGG
This sequence comes from Rhodothermia bacterium, assembly GCA_030428385.1. Classification (GTDB taxonomy): domain Bacteria; phylum Bacteroidota; class Rhodothermia; order Rhodothermales; family JAAAOL01; genus JAUIDY01. The sequence goes on from JAUIDY010000079.1 coordinate 11,948, forward strand.
CCCGCGCCGCCGCTGAGGTGGACGCCGCTACCAAGGCCGTTGGTGGCCCGGTCCACGAGGCCGGTCTCGTCGGTGCCGAGGAAGTTGCACTCGATGGTGTGGCCTGAGCTGTTCTCGGACTGGATCCCGGTGGCGACATCGCGGATGTTGAGGCCGCGGATGGTGGAGCCGTCGGAGCCCGCACGGAGCCAGAAGCCGTAGAAGGGACCGCCGATAGCGACCTGGTAGGTGCCACGGTCGGGGATGGCCGTGGTGCAGAGATTCTCGTTGCCCGGCTGCGTGGTGCCGTCGATGGTGACCGGGGCGGTGATCATCAGCGGCGGGTTTGCCATGGTGATGGCGTGCGGCCCTTCGCCGGGGATGAAGAAGGTGATGGTGTCGTGCTCGGGCGTGGCGTTGGCGCAATCAATGGCTTCGCGCAGCGAGCCCTCGCCGCTGTCCGCCGTCGTGATCACGGTCAGGCAGTCTAACGCAACCGAGGTAGCGGTCACCGGCGCCGAGAACTCGCTCGTGCTGCCGTTGGCGTCGGTGGCGGTGGCGACGACCTGGTCGCCTGCGCTCACTGGCGAGAGCGGCGTGAGGGTCTCGAGGACCTCCGTTTGCGCATCGGCTTCTTCGTAGGTGATGCTGCCGAGGTAGGTCTGGCCTTCCTGCCCGTTGCTGTCGGCGGCGAAGAACTCGACCGTGAGCGGATAGGGCTGGTTGGCCGGTGCGGAGGGCACCGTGAAGCGCACCTCGAGGACGTTGCCTACCACGATGGCCTCTGCCAACTCGGGGTAGTTCTGGAGGTGGTTGGGGCCGATGTCGGCGTCGCCCGTGTCATTAGCGGTCATGCCGTCGCTGTCCTCGGTGCCGCCGACGAGGTCGATGCCAAGCCCGACGTTGTCGTAGATCTGGTTTTCCTGGATCGTGAAGCCGGGGTTGGTCTCGCTGATGTAAATGCCGACCTCGTTGTGGGCGATGATGTTGCCCGCGCCCGCGCCGCCGATCGTCTGACCGCTCTCGGCCCCCGTGAAGAGAATACCTTCATCCTTATTGCCGAGGGCGGTCGTACCGTCGGCCCCCACGCCGATAAGGTTGCCAGCGATGACGTTGCCCGGTCCTACGGGGTTGTCACTGAATGAGGCTCCGCGAAAATGTATGCCTTCTCTCCCGTTGCCGGAGATCACGTTCGCCGCTCCGGGCGCGGTCCCGCCAATCGTGTTGTACCCGCCGACGCCATCCAAGCGTATGCCAGCAAATTGATTGCCGAGCGCCTCGGTGCCGTTCTTCTTCACGCCGATGTAGTTGCCTTGAACCAGCACGTGCTCCGAGTTGAAAAGATAGATCCCAAATGCGTTGCCAGAAAGGAGGTTGGCATCCTCCGGGTCGGTCCCGCCGATCAGCATGGAGGGCGACGACCCATCGGGCGAGGCTAGGGTATTCGTTCCGATGCCATAATAATTCCCGGCTGCTTCGAGCCCGGTCTCATTCGTGCCGATGAAGTTGCACTGGATGATGTGGTCGGTTATATCATCTGACGGCGAGATGAAACGCAGGCCATAGTCGGGAACGTTGCGGATGTTGAGCCCACGTATCGTAACGTTGCGCGCATTGGCGACTAGACCACTTGCACCATCCGGCAAACGAAAGCCGTCGAGGACGACCTGATAGGCCGGACGGTCGGGGATGGCCTCGGTGCAGACGGCCTCGTTGCCGGGCTGCGTCGAGCCGTCAATCGTAAGTGCATCGGTGATGGTCGGTAGCGCCTGCGTCGGATCGAGCACATGCGGCCCGTCGCCGGGGATGTTGAACCGGATCGTATCGGCCCCGGCAACGATGTTGGCACAAACGATAGCATCGCGCAGCGTTCCCGGTCCGGCGTTACCCAACGCGGTTACCGTCAGGCAGGGTCCGCCGAGGAGCACCGGTGCCGAGAATTCGCTCGTGTTGCCGTCGGCGTCGGTGGCGGTCGCCACAATCTGGTCGCCCTCGCCGACATCGGCAACGGGCGTGATGCTTCTGACGACTTGATCGAACGCCTCGCCCTCTGGAAGGCTGTAGCTACCGAGGTACGTCTGGCCTTCCTGCCCGTCGCTGTCCGCCACGTAGAAGTCCAAGGTGAGCGGGTACGCATGGTTGCTCGGGGACGTGGGTACGCGGAACCTGAAAGACAAGACAGAGCCTATCTCCTTGACACTCTGCAGCACGGGATAGTTCTGGAGGTTGTTGGGGCCGGTGTCGGCGTCGCCATCGCCCGCGTCGTTCTCTGTCACCCCGTCGGCATCTTCGGTGCCACCCACGAGGTCGATGCCGAGCGCCGTATTGCCAAAGATCTGGTTGTCCCGCATCACGACGCCCGTGATGTCGGCGTCGCTCACCTGCACGCCGACGCCGTTGTAGGCGATGACGTTGCCCGCTCCCAGGCCACCGATGGTCTGATTGCTCTCAGTCGCCGTGATGATGATGCCCGCCTCGGTGTTGCCGAACGCGGTCGTGCCATCCGCTGCGGTGCCGATGAAGTTGCCCGCGATGACGTTGCCGGCCCCGGTGGTGGTGGTTGCGGAGCCAGTGAAATCCACGCCCTCGCGGTTGGCTGCGATCACGTTCGCCGCGCCTGCCTCGGTCCCGCCAATCGTGTTGAACGACGCGCCGTCGCCGAGTTGGACACCCTCGAAGGCGTTGCCGAGCGCCTCGGTGCCGTTCTTCTTCAGGCCGATGACGTTGCCCTGGACGAGCGCCTGGTGCGTGCCGAACAGCCGCACGCCCCGCGCATTGCCGGAGATGAGGTTACCATCGATCACCATTGAGGGCGAGGATCCGTCGGGCGTCCCCACGCCGCTCGCGCTCAGGCCCAAGCCGTTGGCAGCGGCAGTGAGCCCGGTCTCGTCGGTGCCGATGAAGTTACACGCGACGCTGATGTTGTCAAGCGTCTCGCCCGAACTGGGTGCGTTGAAGCGAAGGCCGCTTCCGCCGAAGTTGCGAATGTTGAGCCCGCGCACCGTTACGTAGCTCGCCGTGACGATCAGGCCGTTGGCCCCACTCGGCATGGCAGGGTCGGAGCCATCGAGCACGATCTGGTATTCGACGCGCTCGTCAATGGGATTGATACATACGGCTGCATTGCCGGTCTGCGTCGCGCCGTCGATGGTGACCGCCTCGGTGATGGTCGGCAGTTGCGAGGTAGGCTGGATGACGTGCGGGCCATCGCCGGGGATGGCGAACGTGATCTGGTCGGCCCCGGCGAGGAGGTTCGCACAGTCGATGGCTGCACGCAGCGACCCCGCGCCATTATCGGCGTCCGTCGTCACCATCAGGCAATCCGTCCCGACGGTGAACGGCGTGGAGAACTCGGAGGTGTTGCCATCGGCGTCGGTCGCCGTCGCCACGAGGTCGTCGCCGTCCACTACCGTCGTCGAGAGCGGGATGGTGCGGAGGACATCGGTCTGGGCCTGGCCCTGGGTGTAGCTGGTGCTCCCGAGGAAGGTCATCCCCTCCTCGCTGTCCCCATCGGCCAGGAAGAACTCGACCGTGATCGGGTAGCGCTGGTTGGCTGGGGCGGAGGGCACGATGAAGCGTACCTCAAGGCTGTTGCCCGCCACAGACGCTGCCGTCATAACAGGGAAGTTCTGGAGCTTGTTCGGGCCGGTGTCGTCGTCGCCCGTGTCCGCGTCATTGTCGGTTACGCCGTTGTTGCCCAGGTCGATGCCGAGCGCGGTGTTGGCGAAGATCTGGTTCTCCCGAATCACGATGCCCGTGATGTTGGTCGTTGCTGTAGTCCCAACCTGAACGCCGATCTCGTTGTAGGCGATGACGTTGCCCGCGCCCGCGCGACCGATGGTCTGGCCGCTCTCGGCCGCCGCGATGCGGACGCCAACGCCTCTGTTGCCCATATCTGTCGTGCCATCGGCTGCGGTGCCGATGAGGTTGCCCACGACGACGTTGCCTCTGCCCGCTTGGGTACCGCTAAAGTCATTGAAGTCTACCCCGTTCCTGTTGGCCGAGATCACGTTGCCCGCTCCAGCCGTGGAGCCACCGACGGTGTTGAACGAGCTGCCATCGTCGAATTGAATACCATCAAACTGGTTGCCGAGCGCCTCGGTGCCGTTCTTTTTCAGGCCGATGTAGTTGCCTCGAATGAGCGTCCAGTGGGTGTTGAGCAAGCGCAGCGCCCGCTGGTTGCCAGAGATGAGGTTGGCGTCCTGGAGGGCGGTTCCGCCGATCCGCATCGTCGCCGATGAAGCACCGGGTGCCCCCACGTCGTTCACGTCCACGGCTACGCCGTTGGCGGCGGCGGTGAGTCCGGTTTCGTCGGTGCCGATGAAGTTGCATGCCACGACGATGTCTTCCACCGCTGCGCCATCACCATCGAAGAGAAGGGCTGCCTCGGGGAAGTGGCGAACGTTGAGCCCGCGCACCGCCGAGTTGCCCGTTGAGAAAACGAGGCCGTTCGTGCCGTTGGGCAGGGCCGAGCCGTCGAGGACGACCTGGTAGGTGGGGCGGCTGGCGAGGGCCGTCGTGCAGACGCCTTCGTTGCCGGCCTGCGTCGAGCCGTTGATGGTGAGCGGGTCGGTGATCGTGGGGAGCGCCGTCTGCGGCTGGATCACGTAAGGCACACCCGACGCGTTGCCCGTGAGGGCGAAAGCGACCTCGTTGCCCCCGGCGAAGGCATTCGCTTCTTGGATCGCCGCGCGGAGCGTACACTCGTTGGCCGTCGCCGTCTCACAGACGCCGTCGCCCGGTGTCGCGTCGCCGTCGTCGTCGGTCGAGTTGACCACGAGCGTGCCCTGTGCCCCAAGGGTCACGGGGGCGGAGAACTCGGAGGTGTTGCCAGCGGCGTCGGTCGCCGTCGCCACGATCTGGTCGCCGTCCATCGCCGCCGCCGCGATGGAGATGTTGCGGAGGACGTCGGTCTGCGCTTCGGCTAGGGTGTAGCTGGTGCTGCCGAGGTAGGTCATCCCTTCCTCGCTGTCGCTGTCGGCCAGGAAGAACTCGACCGTGAGCGGGTAGCTCTGGTTGCCGGGGGCCGACTCGACGCGGAAGCTCACCGTCATCGTCCCGCCTCCTGCACCGGCCACCGTGAGGACCGGCGTGTTCTGGAGCTTGTTCGGGCCGTCGTCGCCATCGCCCGCGTCGTTGGCCGTCGCGCCGTTGCCACCCAGGTCGATGCCCAGCCCGTCATTCGAGAAGATCCGGTTGCGTCGAACAGGTACGGCAAGGTCGCCTGCCAACGTGTTCACCGTGACCCCATTGCCTCCGTTATGGGCGATCGTGTTGGGTTGGTTGGTGCCCGTCCCGCCAATCGTATTGCTGCGGTCCTCCACGCGGATGCCGTCGGCGGCGTTGCCCAGGTCGAGCGAGGCTCCGATATCGGTCCCGATAAAGTTGTCCCGGATAATGTTGTCGAAGGAGTTGCCTCCGGTCAGGAAGATGCCGTGGCGGCCGTTGCCCGCGACCACGTTCTCGCCCCCGGCGGTGCCGCCGCCGATGGTGCCCAGGCGGGTATTTTCGAACCGGATGCCGTCGTTGCTATTGCCGAGGGTTTCGGTCCCGTTCTTTTTGGTCCCGATGTAGTTGCCCTGAATGAGCGGGCGCTGTGACTGCGACAGGAGAATGCCCGTGCCGTTGCCCGAGATCAGGTTGCCCGCGCCCGTGGTGGTCCCACCGATGGTGCTGCCGTTTCCACCGCCACCAACTTGGCTGAAATAGATGCCAGTCCCGTTGCCCTGGTCCGTCTGGCCCGTCTCGTCGGTGCCAATGAAGTTACACGCGATGTTGACGTTCGCCTCGCCGCGCCCGATGGAGATGGCGCGGTCGGGGAAATTGCGAATGTTGAGGCCCCGGATCGTGATCCCGTCCGATGCAAACGCGGCGGGGAGGTCGATGACGAACCCGTCGTCGCCCGCGCTGAGGCTCGATCCGTCGATGATGACCTGATAAATGGGGCGATTCGGGATCGCGGTTGTGCAGACACCCGCGTTGTTGGTTTCGGTCGAGCCGTCGATGATGATAGGCCGGTCCAGGGTGACGTACGGCGTCTGCGGCTGGATCACGTGGGGGCCGCCGCCCGCGATGTCGAACTCGATGATGAACGGCAGGCCCGAGCCCGTTCCGTTGCACGTTCCCCCGCCACCGATACCGGTTGCCTTTTGCAGCGCATCACGTAGCGAACACTGATTATCCACACCGACGGCGTCGGAGGTGGTGGTGACGGTGTACGTGGTCTGGGCCAGCGCAGGCGTAGCGGTCAGTAGGCACAAGAAGCCGACGAGCAGCGCGGCAACGAACGAGGAGCGAAGGAGCGTTTTCATGGTGCGGAGCGGTTTACAAACGTTGGGGGTAATCATCGAGGGATTATTGATCCGTGTCCTCGTCCTGCGTCGGGCGAGGTGGTTGGGCTGGCTGGCGGTTGCTTCGAATCCCAAGCATGGCCCGCAGGGCGTCCAGTTCAAGCTGGGCCGTGTCCGACGGGCTATTTTTATCCGCCGTGCCCTCAGCGGGCGGGGTGTTGGCGGACTCGGGGTTGGTGTTTTTAGTCATAACCAGCAGGTCGAAAAGCGAGGGGCGGAAGGCCCCGTTGTGTTGCTGGTTAAAAGATGGGCAATGCCTTGTGTGCGACGTCGGACATGTGCATAGCTACCTATGCCAACGCATGTCCAGACCTGACATGCAGGTATTCATTTCTGACAATTCCATCCAATTCAGCCCAAAAAAGCTGTTTTGGCGTCGCGCCTTCGTTAAAGGCTAAACACGTTGAGAAACGTAGCGGCGGGAAGAAAAGAAAGGAGTCTCGTGGTCTGTTGTGTTAGCCACGATTGGGAGGAGCGGTATGCTGATCGGTGTATTCGGTGGGTGGAACACCGTACGTTTTCTGGAAGAGTCGGCTAAAGCTGCTGTTGCTGACATACCCCACTGTGTAAGCCACCTCTTTCACAGCCATCTCGCCTTGCAGCAGCAGTTTGGCTGCACGTTCTAGCCGAAGTCGTCGGATCAGCGCGGCGGGGGTTTCATCGCAGAGCGCCTTCAGTTTGCGGTGGAATTGGCGCAGGCTCATGTGGAAGGCTTCGGCAAGCTGTTCGGCCCCGAAACTGGAATCGCCTAGTTTGTCTTCAATGTGGGCGTATACCTGCTCAAGGAACGCCGCCTCACCCGGAGGCAATCCCTCGAACACAGAAGCGTCATCGGAATCTTCGGCGGGCGCGAGACCCCGAAACGCAGCCCGTAAGCGCCGCCGTTCTTCAACGAGGGTTTGCACGCGCACCTGAAGCTCTTCGGCATTAAACGGCTTCGGCAAATACGCATCCGCCCCCGATTCATACCCTGCAATGCGGTCCTCTACCTGTGCCTTCGCGGTCAAAAGCACCACCGGGATATGGCTCGTGCGCTTGTCCTTCTTCACGGTGGCGCAGAGTTCCAGCCCGTCCATTTCTGGCATCATCACATCACTCAGGATGAGATCCGGCACCGTCTCCACAGCACGCTCTACCCCAAGGCGTCCGTTCTCCGCTTCCACCACGCTCGCAATGTCTTCCAAATGCCGCCGAATGTAAGCGCGCATGTCCGCATTATCCTCCACAATAAGGACGACCGTTTCGTCGGCTGCCTCCTCTTCGGAGGCGGCAGGATCCTTAGCTTCAGCGTCTTCGCGAAGGTCCAAGGGAATCGTAAGCGAGCCCGTAATCGACTGCGCCGCCCCATCGCCGAGGGTGCCAGATTTTATGTCATTAGCCTGCTCCGCTGGGTCCGTAGGCGACACTCCCGTATCAGCTATTGTAAGCGGCGGCAGCTGCACCCAAAACTGGGTGCCAAAGCCAACGGTACTTTGCACCGTAATGGTGCCCTCGTGCAGTTCGACAAGTTCTTTCACCAGCGCAAGCCCAATACCTGTTCCTTCGTGCATACGGGTCGTGTCACTGTCGGCCTGATAAAACCGATCGAACAGATGGGCCAGGTGTTCTTCGGCGATCCCTTTGCCGGTATCGGCCACCTCGATACACGCCGTGCCGTCGGCCTTTTGCGATAACTTCAGCGAAATCTTACCACCCGGATCGGTGAACTTGAAAGCGTTCGAGAGCAGGTTGATCACTACCTTCTCGATCTTGTCGTTGTCGTAGACATGCACCACCTCCCCATCGGGGATCTGGACGGTAAAGTCGATCTGTCGGTTCTGGGCGATGGAGTCGAAGAGCGCGGTGAGGCTACGTAGATGAGCGGCGAGGTCGTGAGTACGAGTTTGGAGCAGCAAAGCCCCAGCGTCCAGCTTGGAGAGGTCGAGCAGTTGATTGATGAGCCGGAGGAGCCGTCCGCCATTACGCCGGGCACTTTCGAAGTGGGGACGTGCTTCGTCAAACGAGCCAAATCGCCCCTGCAAGGCGTCGTCAAGAGGCCCGAAGGTGAGTGTGAGCGGGGTGCGAAACTCGTGCGAGATGTTGGCCAGGAAGCGGCTTTGCATCTCGTTCGCCTGTTCAAGTTCTATCGTCTTCTGCTGTAGCTCGGTCGCTTTTTCTTCGGTGGCCGCCTGGGCTTCTTCAATGGCGGCCAACGCCCGTCGGCGCAGGCGCATGCGTCCGACCTGCATCGCAACGATAATCACGAGCACCCCCACGCCACCGAGTAGCAGGGCCATCCAGAGGCGCTGTTGCTTTCGGTTGCTTTCCAAGAGTTCGATGCGTTGCCGCTGCTCCCGGGTGCGATATTGCGCCGCCAGTTCGGCGATCACGCCCTGGCTTTCGCTGTTGAAAAGCGAATCATCGACTGCTTTAAAAGCCTCATACGCTGCCAGCGCCTCTTCAAACCGGCTCATCCCTTTCAGAATCTCCGCGCGTTGCTCATACGCTGTTCGTAAACGAGGAAGCACACCAATTGAATCGGCCACCACCGTAGCCTCTGTCGTGAACCGCAAGGCCTCATCGAGTTGGCCTTCGGCGAGGTACGCCTGGCCCAGGTTAAGCTGGGCATTAACGATGCCTTCACTGTACCCCACGTCCTCGTACAAACCCAGGGCCTGCCGGAAATAGTCCGTCGCCTCGGTGTAGTTCTCTTGCTCTTGATGCACGCTGCCGATGTTGAGCAACGTGTTGCCCATGGCCAGGCGGTTGCCAATTTCTTCCTTGATCGTGAGCGAGCGCGTGTAGTAATCGAGCGCAGCCTCCAGATTTCCTGTGCGCTGCTCCACCAGCCCGAGGTTGTTCAGCGACGCGGCGATAGAGGTGGAGAGACCCAGTTCCTCGCGAAGGGTGAGGGCGCGTTCAAAATAGGTGCGCGCATCGTCGTAGAGCCCCTGGTCAAGGTAAATGTCAGCGATGTTATTGAGCAGGTTACCGATGCCAATTTTATCATTGATGGATTCTGCGAGGGTAAGGGAACGGCCATACGTTTCCAAGGCAGCAGCGAAATCGCCCTGGTTTTCATGCACGAGCCCGATGGAGTTGAGCGTCGACGAAGCGCCCCGTACGTCGCCCACTGCTTCCCGAAGAGCCAGCGAACGATTCAGGATGGGAAGGGCCGCCTCGAAGTCACCTTGCCGACGGTACGTCGTGCCGATCCCATTCAGCACCCGTGCCATCCCGAGTTGGTCTCCGATCTGTTCATACAGGCTGAGCGCCTCATGGTAGAACTGGAGGGTCGTATCATAGTCGCCTTTCACGCGATGGGTGATCGCGGAGAAGCTAAGCAGATCTGCCATTTTGAGGGAGTCGCCCAGGGCTTCGTACTGGGTATAGGCCCGTTCATACGCCCGGAGCGCGTCCTCATAGTCGCCCGCGCGGCGTAGCACTTGTCCTTCTAGCTGGGCCGCATGGGCTGCCCCGATGCCTTGCTGGCCGGATAGGGTCGCCAGGGCTGCGGCGTGTGTGCTCACCGAGTCGTATTCGGCCAGATAGTAGTGCGCCCATCCCTTGATAAAAAGAATCTGTATGTGTTGCTCCAGATTGGGATAGGTACGGAGCAGGACCAAGGCTTCGCGTCCATATGTAATGGCTTCCTCAGGCGCATTGCGGACGTTGGCCTCCACCAGGGCTTCCAGCACGTCTAATCGGTCCGCGCCTTCCGTTTGCGCCAGTCGTGCGGTAAGACTATCGGACACGCCCTGCGCGTGAAGGGAGAGGGGCACGAAACAGCTCAAAACGAGCAAGGTGCGAAACCATTGATATGGTTCACACAAGCATGCCAAGGAATGGATGCACTGCATGTGGACCAAAGGTATGGACAGGCTAACTGATAGGAGCTACCCGAAAGATACGTTTTTATACGGTGCTGAGCTATACCCTGTGTGCGCCGAGACGTGTTTCCTACCAATCTTTGCGTTTTGATAAATAGGCAATTAAAGCCCCCTATACGTCGAAATAGCTAAGCCTGGGAGAACAATCATCTCTCTTCTGGAGAAGGTCGTACCCAAAGATGCGGAAGATGTGTACAGCATGCAGCGACATGACGTGACAACGCGTCCCCTCAATAGAAAATGGGAGCGTTGTTGTACCACTAGTGCAACGTTGTTATCTCTTTGAGTTGGCGTCGGTACTTCCGGTTCGGATGCTGGCCCACCTGAAAGTACAGCCTGCGCGCTCAGGGTGGCATCTCCCGATGCGTATGTGTCTGCTCAAGAACGTCATGCCCTCCCATCACGCTCTGTGGTACGATGGGCCGGGCGTTAGGATTTCACCCCGAGGGCACGCCCTCAACATCCCACCACCAACGTGTTTCCTCTAATCCCCTACGGGATATTTAATTCGCCAACCATTTTTCGGATCAAAGTTCGCCTTTTCCTTTTGCTGCTGGTCGTTCTCATCTTCAAATAAGGCCTGTTGCAGGTAAGCATTGACCCGCCTGTTCAGTTCTTCGCTTATTTCCGCTTCCGTCATGCCATGCTTACGAAAAATTTCCCGCAACTCATTTACCTGCTTTTCGCGGGTCACATGGGTGGTTAATCGATAGTGCGTACGATGGTCTCGATAATAATACAGGCACTCATTGATCGCCTGAAAGCGGCAACCGGCCTCGGCCATGCACCAGACAAAGTCATAATCATCCGCTCCATGCAGCCCTAACTCTTCGTCCATCCCCCCCATTTCCAAGGCCAGCGCTACACGCCAGCAATGAAGATGCTTTACCGGGCCTCGGCGCTTAAAATCTTCCAGGGTAACGGTCTCTGTAGGCATATAAACGTTTGAGATGACCGCTCCCTCATCATTGATGTGAACCCGGGCAGAATGGAAATAGTCCGTTTCCGGAGATGCGCTAATCGCATCGTTCAGAACCTTGATGGCATGCTCATCAAGTACATCGTCGCAGTGTAAGGAACAGACGAACGGGGTTTCCACCATCTCCATCGCCGTATTTAAGGCCCCGGTTATATATCTCGACTTATTTTTTATGACCTGAATGCGTGGATCGTCCGTACTTGCCAGGTCTTCAAGCTTCTTTATCGTCTCGGCATCGGTGCTATGGTCGTCGATAACCATCAGGCGCCAATAGGGCACGCTCTGCTTAAAAACCGAGTGTAAGGCGATTTCGAAATAGCCTGGGTGTGCATCTTTACAGGGCATCAAAACGGTTACCAGACCTAATTGACTCATTATCAGATCTCACCTTGTTTTCGGGTAACTGTTATTCAGCCAGCTTTAGTTCACGCTTGAAAACCTGATCGTAGACGTGCACCCGCTGGTCCCAGGTATGATGAGCAAGAATGTAATCTATGGCATATTGCCGTTCTTCTTCCGTGCGGGAAGCCGCTTTCACAACGGCCTTTGCCAGCGCTTCCATCTGGTCGTTTTTCACCACTTCCCCCAGTCTGGCGGAGCGGATGACGTAATCGTTGGGAAAGCCGCGTTCGCTCACCACCGGCAAGCCGGCACGCAGGTAATGGTATATCTTGGAGCTTTCATTGTTATGCTGAAATTTCCCCGCGCAAACCACCAATCCAACATCGGCATGATACAGATACTGCCAGGAAGCATTCATCGTCACCACGCCCAAATACGTCACATACCGTTTATCTAATTCGCTGGTATCGCCTCGCCCGAGCAGATAAAGACGCATATTCTGCCGGGAGAGTAATCGGCCAAGATCATTGAGTTTTTTTACCAGGGTGCGGTTCGCCTCCGGTTGGGTATCACGACCATAAATATTGCCAGCAAACAGACAGCGCTTCTCCCGGGAAGCCGGATAGGGATCTTCCTGTTTGTTCGGAATAAAACGATCCACGCCACCCGGCACAACCACGGTGTTTTTCCGGTTCCCAAAACACTCTTCCCACAAGGCCACCGCTGAACGATTTAGGACGGTCACATAGCGGCTGGTGTTATTGATTTCACACTGGGTTTCGTAGAGGCGTTTCCGGTAGTCACCGTAAAAATAAATGCCTGGCCGATCTTCCGATGCCACGACAGATCCCAGTTTGGAAATGATAAAGGGATGGTGCGTCCCCCCAAATTTTTTCAACGTCTGAAAGCCACCGTGGAATTCCGTTTTTATGACATCGTAGGCATCCCAGTTGACCTGAGAAAGCGGAATCATTCGAATCGTCACATCCTTTCTTCGAATCGTTTTCGGCGATTGAACCTGTTCGAAGTGATCCGAAACAGCCATGTCTACCTGATGCCCTGCACGGGCCAGCGCCTCGGTAATTTTAAACCATCGGCCATACGACATGTCCACGGGAACGGGAATGCTGTTATCGGTCTTGCGCACATACGAGGTGTAGAGCGTAATTATCTTCAGCATCTATGATCTTTCAAGTTCTTGATCTCGAATAAACGACACCGGCGGGTTGTAAGACCCGATATCATTCCCGCAACAATTGACTTGCTTCTGCCGGGTAGGATAAGTGTTCGAGGAAATGGGAAGTATAAAAATATCGGACAGAATCGGACGCGAATCGCCTTAAGCCCTCAAGCAAACGCATAATCAAATCATTATCGTAGGCGGACATATCCAGATTAATCCAGCCGTCGTCAAACGTATACTTGCCACTGCCGAGGTTCAGTTTCAGCGCCTTATTTTTAATGGCATTCTCGATTTTGTCCCTATATGCCTGGCATGAACGTTTCTCCAGTGCCGCGAAAATTCGCTCTAGATCGCTCATATGCCCCGAATCAATCTATTAGAAATCCCAAAACCCGAACTGAACTGATCCGATTATTTTCCCGATTTTTTTGCCGCTATTAAACACAAACTCGCAGGTTGCCTGCTGACGGTTTTCGCCGCTTAACATGTCGCAGAAACTGCGATAAAGACGTTGGTATGTTTTCGGATTAAAGCGTTTGTACCCCCTGCTCTCAACAAAAGAAAAATGCTTTTTGAGGATTTTATTGGCGTACCGCCCGTGAATATACCCCTCATGAAAAAGCCCACGCAGATTTTTTTCATTGCGATGATAAATAAGGGCATCTGGTGCGTAGGCAAATTGATAATCGGTCTGGGCCAGACGCATGGAGAATTCGCTATCGGATCCGCGCAGGAATGATTCATCAAAACAACCGATTTCGCGCAGCAGCGTTTTTCGGGCGGCCCAGTTCATCGTGATGACGTAGGGGATTTTATCCTTGGTGATTGCGCGTTCATGATCATGGATTTGCTCCCCAAAGGCCTCGATATAATTATGGGGGCGCCGGGAAAGAATTTTCCCTCCGGAAATGCCTACCGCTGGATTTGCCAGCGGGGCAACCAGCGCGTTTAGCCATTGTGGTGAAACGGTGCAGTCAACATCGGTCAGGGCGATTACGTCGCCGGATGCGTGACGAATACCACAATTCCGGGCCGCCGCTGGTCCCCGCTTTGGCTCGTTGAACACGTTGATATCCGGCTGGTAGTCTGCTAAGATTGCTGCGGTATTATCCCGGGAAGCATTGTTCACGACGATAATTTCAACTTTTTCCATCGGATACGCGAGCGCAAGCAACGAATCGAGGCATTCCCGCAACGTTGCGGCACCATTATAGACCGCCACCACAATGGAGATGGTAGGTGCAAACCCAGACACTGCCGCTTTTTCCTGAGAACCATCTGTAGTCATCGTCTTCCTAGAACGAGCGGGTTCGGGTGAGGATTGTATGTATGAAGAACATGCTCGTTGAGGTTTTTTCAGTCGGTAATATATCACCGATGTTCATTACTGACATCCCGGTCTGGAGGAGCGGCAAGTGCGGCACCGCCCGGTTTCTCCGGAACCCTCATGCGTTTCGACGAATGGCGCGTCCAGGCTAGCACAGCGCGGATGGGAGCGTGCCATCCTGTTTGGCAAAGGAGCGGCTGAACGAAGACTCATGGTTGAAGCCGACGGCATAGGCGACTTGTTCACCGTCGTGCGCCATGGGTATCCCTTCCCCTTCGCGATTGGAAAAAAACTTGAGTTTCTCTTCGTCGCCCGCTTATTTAGTCAGGAAGCATTGGGTATTACTGCGTTGGAACGGACGCCCCGTATGCTGGATGACGTTGGAGGTGACACGGTATGCAGACGCTTCTGGTACGTGGTAGCTTGCTCTTGGTACTGCTCTTGGTACTGCTCTTGCTCCTCGGAGCCGTGCCCACAACGGCCCAAGAAACCCTCCCCCTACCGTTTGCCACCTATCTTGGAGGCAGTCAGTTCGACGGCATCAACGGAGTCACCACCGATGCGGACGGCCGCCTCCTCGTCGTCGGCACAACCATCTCCACAGACTTCCCTACCCAAAATGCCGCGCAGCCCGAACTCGGCGGCGCGTTTGACGCCTTCATCACAATAATCGACCCGGAGACGGGTGGGCTGGACTTTTCCACCTATCTCGGTGGTACCCGCACCGACTTCTTCGAAGACGTCCGCACGGATGCTGACGGCAATATCTACCTCGTCGGCGCAACCCAATCCGAGACCTTTCCGGGAGCCGCTGGAAAAACGGCTCAAACGGGGCAGGATGCCGTCATCACCAAGGTCGCAGCAGATGGAACGGTGCTGTTCTCAAACACCATTGGAGGCGATGACCACGAAGAAGGCCGAAGCCTTACCCTCGCTGATTTTAATAACGACGGTGCGCTCGACTTTTTTATTTCGGGCATCACTGCTTCCACCAACTTTCCCCTCCTCAACCCGGTACAGGACACCCATGGGGGAGGTATCGATGCGTATGTCGCTATCTTTGACGGCGCCACCGGCGCGCTGCTCTTCTCCACCTACCTCGGTGGCTCCGGCGATGATACAGGCAATGCGATCGTTGCCGGTGATTTCGATGGCGATACCCGCCTTGACCTTGCCATCACAGGGGGGACGAATTCGGATGATGTGGCCACACAAGGACGCCAGGAGACAAGACAAACCGATCCCTACGTGGCCTATCTCTTACGGGATCCGTCACCCTCAACCATCCCGTTTACGCTCCAGGTGAACCTGTTGCCCCTCGACGAAGCGAACCCAGACATGCTGGATGGTGATGATGAGACGCTGGCGATGGTCTTGTCCCTCCCCGATCTCGGAAATCCCCCCCTGCTGTACCTGACGGGCCAGACCACCTCGACGGCCTTTCCCACCACAGCCGAAGCACTCCAAGCAACCCCCTTTTCCAACGACAACACCGATGCCTTCTTTATGGCGGTCTCCCTATCGGAGGCCTTCCATGTAGAGATCGGCTATTCGACCTTGCTGGGCGGCGTCGGTGACGAACTGTGCCGGGGCATCGATGCCGATGATTCGTTTATCAACCTCTCCTGCTCCAGCAGTTCGTTCCTGGTGTTGGAGGGATTTCCCCAAATCGATAGCGGCAACCTCTTCCAGTTGAGCCTCACCAGGGGCTTCGATTTCGTACACCTCTGGCGGGTGGGGCGAACCCCGGATGTGCAGGCACAGAAGGCCAGCGGTTCCTACATCGGCGGTTGGAGCCGCTTCGGCCCAGCCATCACGAACACCGATGTCACCTTTCAACCCGAAGAAAACGGCGGCGGCGACGGCCTTGTCGCCTGTTTCCCTTCGTCCACGCAAGACCCCTCGGGCGTTGCTACCGACGACAATTTCCGCGGTGCCGGATCGACCGACGATCCGGTGAGCACGTTTACGGGCGAGTTGTTTCTTTATGAGCCCCTTGATCTGGCCCTCGGAGGTCCGCTTCCCCTTCATTTTGGCCGCTATTATGCCTCCTTGCTCGACGCCGACGGGCGTGTGCAGAGCGCCCTCGGCCCCAACTGGAAGCACACGTTCGAGATGCGCTTGATTCGCACGGGCGACGATCAAATTGAGGCTGTCA
>JAUIDY010000001.1 GCA_030428385.1 Rhodothermia bacterium
TAAACTCCGCAACATTACCAAGTCCTACTCGCACGGCTTCAGCCGCACGTTTGTGTTGCGCAACGTGAGCCTGGACGTAGGCGAAGGCGAATTCCTCTCGATCATGGGGCCGAGCGGATCGGGCAAGTCCACGCTGCTGCACATCATGGGCATGCTGGATGAACCGTCGAGCGGCGAATACGAATTCCTCGGCGAGCCCGTGCATAAGCTCAGCGAACGCCGCCGCACCGACCTGCACCGTAAGCACATCGGCTTTGTCTTTCAGGCGTACCACCTGATTGACGACCTGACGGTGTACGAAAACCTGGAGACGCCGCTGCTCTACAAAAAGGTGAAAGGCTCCGAGCGCAAAAGCCTCGTCGCCGAGATGCTGGACCGCTTCAACATGGTGGCCAAAAAAGACCTCTTCCCGAGCCAGCTTTCGGGGGGGCAGCAGCAACTGGTAGCCGTGGCGCGGGCGCTCATCATCAAGCCCAAGCTCATCCTCGCCGACGAACCCACCGGCAACCTGCACTCCAGCCACGGCGACACCATCATGGAACTGCTGCGCGACCTCGTTCAGGACGACGGCGTGACCATCGTGCAGGTGACCCACAACGAAGACTATGCCGCCTACGGCAACCGCGTCATCGAACTCCTCGACGGCCGCATCGAGCGCGAGTACGAGCCGGAGGCAGTAAGCAGTTAGTTTGTGGGTGGCCAGCCGACGCGCCACGTCGCTACGGGTATCACCATCGCCAACGCAGGCTCCCTTTCCCCCGCTCTCCCTTTCTCCTGTCCCTCAACCTTCGCCGCTTCTTTAGAAACAATCGGGGGACCGGCTGTTATAACGCCGCTGTTCATCAAGAATTCGGACGGCAATGGGTTTAGGCGTGGGCGTATTGCTTGCGTTGCCTGCTGGCGTCTCCGTATATTTTAAGGCTAGGGCCGCGTGTGCGGCTCTTTTTGTCTGAACACATAGCGTGCGGCGGTTGCCGCTGTCCTCGCTGGAAACGAACCGATTGTTATGGCTCGGAAAGATCAGTTGACGGGAAAAGGTCCGGTAGCGGGCAACCATGTTTCCCACGCCCACAACAAAGCGAAGCGTCGCTTCAACGTGAACCTGCAGAAGAAGCGGTTCTACATTCCTGAAGAAGACCGCTGGGTGACCCTCCGCGTCTCAGCCACCACGCTGAAGACGATCAACAAGAAGGGCATCTCGGCGGTGTTGGCCGAAGCACGCCGCAACGGCGTCAAGGTCTGACGTCCTCCACCGCAACCCTGTAGACCATCAGCCTCATGGCCAAAAAAGCCAAAGACGCACGGCATCAGATCACGCTGGAATGCACCGAAGCACCCGGCACCTCGCGCTACTCGACGATGAAAAACCGTCGGAACACGCAGGGGCGGCTGGAGCTGAAGAAATACAACCCGGTGCTCCGCAAGCACACCGTGCATAAAGAAATTAAGTAACGCCAACCGCAGCGCGCGGCCAACCTAGCGCCCGTGTTGCCTCTTGTGAACCTTCCAACCGGAGAAAATCATGGCGAAGAAAGTCAGTAAGAACCAGCGCACGAACCGTGTCCAAAACACGAACCAGCGCAGCATGATCAAGATTGTGGCCGCCACCAAGAAAGAAAACGGCCAGTACAGCTTCCGCCAGAAGATGGTGGACGCCGAAAACCTGCAAGCCGAGCTCAAAGCCGCGCAGGTGTAGGTTCGTCTATGCGTTCCGCTGGGAACGCGACTTCGGGGCGTAGCGCAGGCCGGTAGCGCGTCTGCTTTGGGAGCAGAAGGTCGTCGGTTCAAATCCGGCCGCCCCGACCAGATAAAGGGTACCTGCGCCCGTAGCTCAACCGGATAGAGCAGCGGACTTCTAATCCGCAGGCTGCAGGTTCGAGTCCTGCCGGGCGTGCATCATTTCGCAGGCAGGCGTATTCGTTTTTGAAAAGGCACATCCGTTTGGGTGTGCCTTTTTTGTTGGGGCAAAGCTCGAAAGCGTTTATCTGAATGAGCTTCGTAGGCGCAGACACCAAGTTATCGCGGGCTGCCCTCGCGGAGGCGGTGTTGCCGTCGGTACCCACTAGGCGTACAGTTGGAAGCGGCTTTGAAAACCGCGTTGAACCGGCTGATCGATCCGAAGCCCGACGCATAGGCAATGGAGGTGACCGTCTCGCTCGTCGTGGCGAGCATGCGCTGGGCATGTGCAACCCGGTGGTCGAGCAGGTACTCGCCGAGGGTCACGCCAAGGGTATTGCGAAAGAGGACGTTGGCGTAGTCGGGGTGCAGGTCAACGGCCTCGCCGATCTCGCGTACCAGGATAGGATCTCGGTAGTGGGTCGCCACAAAAACGGCCATCTGTTCGACCTTGCTGGTGCTTCGCTCGGCTGCCACCCCTTCGGTGTCGCGCATCGCCTCATACGAGAGCGCCATCCGCCGAAGCCGTGCCTCCATCTCCAGCATCATGACCTCCACCGCCTCCGTTGACCGTGAGCCGATGTCACGGAGCCAGCGGTCGAACATCGCGGCATCAAGCTGACCAATCTGCTCGTTGGTTTCTTTGAGCATAGCACCCGCCATGATCTGTTTCAGAAACGCTGGAGGCATCGGCCACTGGAGAAAGTGGGCAAAAGGAATCGTGGCGACGTAGTAAAAATCCTCTCCGTCGAAGTCGATGATTTGGTGTGGCTCCAGTGCCCAGAAGATGGTCAGGCGGCCCGGCTCCACCGTCACGCGGTCCCCATTGCGCAGGTAAGTGAGCGTGCCACTTCTCAGCAGGTTGAGTTCCAGTTCGTTGTGCCGGTCGGGGCGGGACATGAGGCTGGGCCACCACCGCACGCATGTCCACCCATAGGGGGTGAGCTCCGGACGCCGCTTGTCGAAGGTGTGGGCACTCAGAATCTCGGAATCCGGCATATTGTCCTCGAAATGCCAGTAGACTTGCTCGGGATACGAGTCTAAATTACACCTATTGTCCAAAGAAGGCAATGGGCGGCAACGGGGATGGGTACGCTCGTCGGGATTGCAAAAAGCGCTTCCGGCCAAGTGTATGAAACGGCGCCTGCCCCTCGCCCTTGTGATGCCAGGTTTGATTCCGCATTGCGCAGTTTAGCACATACGCCAGACTGCGTCATCCCGGCTCTGGGGCCGGGATGACGAACAGCGCCTCAACCGTCGGATTTGGTGTCACCCCATAAAACCCGAATAGACCCATGCTCCCCATGAATCTTATCCTAACACGCACAAGACGACCGCTGGCGGAAGTCAGCGTCGGTTGGACGCGGCTGGTGGCTGTACTGGCGGCGGTGCTGACCTTTTGTGCATGGACTCCTATCGCCATGGCCCAGACGCCCCTCGATTCCATCGGTGCCCGAATTGACCCGTACGAGGCCAAGCAGCGCGTGCTGGTTCTAACCGACATCGCCAACGAGCCCGACGACCAGATGTCGCTCGTGCGCTTCCTCGTCTACGCCAACCACTACGACGTAGAGGGACTGGTGGCTACCACCTCCACGTGGCTTCGGGACACCGTGCGCGTGGATGTCATCCAACAGGTAATCGATGCGTACGAGCAGATCCAACCGAACCTGCTGCTGCACGAAGAGGGATTTCCGCCCACCGCTGCCTTGCGGAGCATGGTGCGAGCGGGACAGGCCGCCTACGGGATGGAAGCCGTCGGCTCCGACAAAATGACGCCCGGCGCAGCCTTGATCATTGAGGCGGCGGACAAGGACGACGTGCGGCCGCTCTGGGTGACGGTGTGGGGCGGCGCCAACACGCTCGCGCAGGCGCTCTTTCATGTGCAAGAGACCCGCTCGTCCGAAGAGGTGGAGCAGTTCATCTCGAAGCTGCGCGTGTACACGATCTCGGATCAGGATGACGCAGGCCCCTGGCTCCGCCGCACGTTCCCCACGCTGCACTACATCGCCACGCCGTCCACACAAAACGGCGAAGAGTATGGCTATGCGACGTGGACTGGCATCAGCGGGGATTTGTTTTACCGCAATGCCCCCGGCGCTGATTTCACCACTTTCAGCGATGCCTGGATCGACGAAAACATCCGCAGCAAGGGGCCACTCGGTGCGAATTACCCGCAGCCGTGCTGCATCCACGAGGGCGACACGCCGTCGTTCCTGGGCCTGATCGACAACGGCCTGGCGAGTGCGATGAGCCCCGCGTTCGGCGGCTGGGGCGGGCGGTACGTCTGGCGGCAGTACTACGGCGAGACACGCCCCCACTGGACGCAGGGCGGCGACAACTTCCCCGGAAATGGTCACTCCAAAGACACCGTGATCGGGCGCGACGGCCACACCTACACCTCCGATCAGGCCACCATCTGGCGCTGGCGCGAGGCGTTCCAGAACGACTTCGCCGCGCGGATGGACTGGACCGTCAAGCCCGCGAATGAGGCCAACCACAACCCCGAAATAACCGTTAACGGGCAGGACGGAAAGGCACCGCTGATGATCGACGCACAGGTGGGCGTCCCGGTGACCCTGGATGCTAGCGAAACCAGCGACCCAGACGGCGACGGCTTAAGCTACACCTGGTTTTTTTATCCCGAAGCCGCGACCGGTATTCCGGGGCGGCCCGTGCTGGGCGAGGGCTTCAACCTGTTCCAGACCTTGATGGAAATGGATACGGAGGAGCGAACCATTGGCCTTCGTCGCCTCCCCGATCGGGTGACCATTCAGGACGCGAACAGCGCGACGGCCACCGTAACACCGCAGGTCGCAGGCATCGCGCACGTCATCTTGGAAGTGACCGACGACGGCACGCCAAACCTGACCTCCTACCGACGGATTATCCTGCATATTCAACCCGCATCGGACTGAATCTTTCGGGCATATCATGAAAAGAACGTCTTTTATACTCCTCCTTCTGGCACTCACACTGGCCGCACAGCCGCTGCTGGCCCAAGAGATGCAGAAGCACCGGCTCCTTGTCCTGACCGACATCGAGGCGGATCCGGACGACACCCAGTCGCTGGTCCGGCTGTTGTTGTACGCGAACCAGATCGACATCGAAGGGATCGTTGCGACCACCTCCGTTTGGAAACGAACGAGCATTGCGCCCGAGTCGATTGTTAAAGTCCTCGACGCGTATGGCAAGGTTCAGCCGAACCTGACTCAGCACGAAGCCGGATACCCCACCGCAGCGGAACTCCGGGCCCTGGTCAAAAGTGGCCTGCCTGAATATGGCATGCTCGGCGTGGGCGACGGGAAAGATTCCGAGGGCTCCGATTGGATCATTGAGGTCCTCGAAAAAGACGATGACCGCCCCTTGTGGGTCTCGGTGTGGGGCGGCCCCAACACCCTGGCGCAGGCGCTCTACACCATCAGGGCAACCAAAACCGCAGAGGAAGCAGCGCGGTTGATCTCGAAGGTGCGGGTCTATACCATCTCCGACCAGGACGACAGCGCCCGCTGGATCCGGGAGCAATTCCCCGATGTGTTCTACATCGTCAGCCCCGGCAACTACGGCCTCTCGACGTGGACGGGCATCAACGGGGTCTTCGAAGGCATCGATAACACGACCATCAGCAACCCCTGGCTGGCGGAGCACATTCAGCAGGACCACGGCCCGCTCGGGGCCGCCTACCCCGATGTGGCCTGGGGCATGGAGGGCGATACCCCGGCGTATCTGTCGCTCATCCCGAACGGGCTTAACGCAGCAGAGCGTCCGGACTGGGGCGGCTGGGGCGGTCGCTACGAGCTGTACATCCCCGAGCCCGTCCCGCCGTCGAACGCTGTGGCGGTCGCCGGGCAGGAAGACGTGCCGGTCGCGGAGACGCGGCCTATCTGGACCAACGCCACGGACCGCTACACGCCCTTTAGCGCCCGCGCATACGGGCGCGCCATGCGCAAAGACACGGTTACGTTCACCAGTAACAAGGTCACCCTATGGCGCTGGCGCGATGACTTTCAGCATGATTTCGCCGCCCGCATGGACTGGGCCATCCGGCCGTATGAAGAAGCCAACCATCCGCCCGTCCCGGTCTTAAGTCATCCCGAGCACCTCACCGTAAAGTCGGGCGAAGGCTTCACGCTGGACGCCAGCGGTTCCACCGACCCGGATGGCGACAACCTCAGCTTCCTCTGGTACGACTACCCCGAGGCGGGCACCTACAAACAACCGATGGACATGGGCCAGCCAGAGAATGCGCATGCCCGCTACCTAACTGCTCCTGACGTGGAAGAAGAAACAACCATCCACATCATTCTGGAAGTCATCGACAAGGGCACGCCCGCGCTGACGCGATACAAGCGGATCATGGTGACCGTCGTGCCATGAGAATGATTCAATTCACCACTGACGATCAAATACCGATTTTCTAACACCCTGAACTCTTACGCATGAGCACACATCAACCCTACACGTTCGGCGCCGGGCTCTGGCTGTTCGGCCAGTTCATCGACCGCTATGCCACCGACGCCTACGGCCCGCCCGTGGGCCTCCTCGACGCCATCGACCGCGCTGGGCAGGTGGGTGACCTTGTCGCGCTCGACATCAACTTCCCGTTCGACGACGGTGTGTCGGTGGCCGACATCAAGGCCGCGCTCGACCGGAACGGCCTGCGCTGCCACGCCATCACACCCGCCAGCTACAGCCGCAAATACCGCAAAGGCGGCCTGACCAACCCGGACCCCGCCCTTCGGCGCGATTGCATTGAGATGTACAAGGCCGCCATCCCACACGCCCGCGAACTCGGCGCGAAATACGTCAAGTTCTGGCCCGGGCAGGACGGTTACGATTATCCGTTCCAGTCCGATTACGAGGATCTCTGGAACTACTCCGTCGATGCCGTGCGTGAGGTGGCTGAGTCCGCGCCCGACATGCAGTTTGCCATCGAGTGCAAGTTCAAGGAGCCCCGCACCCACATGCTCTTCTGCAACGTCGCCACCACGCTTCTCGCCATCGAAGACATGGGCGTTGATAACGTCGGCATTGTGATGGACCTCGGGCATTCGTTCTTTGCCAAAGAGACGCCCTCGGAGGCGGTGCAACTGGCGCACCGGCGCGGGCGATTGACCAGCGTGGAGGTAAACGACAACTGGCGCGAGTGGGACGATGACATGACCGTCGGCTCGGTGCACCTGATCGAGACGCTGGAGTTTATGTACACCCTCCGCAAAATCGGATGGGACGAGGTGATTCTGCTCGACCAGTTTCCCTTCCGCGAAGACCCGGTGCAGGCCGCCCGCGAAAG
The DNA here is from genome assembly GCA_030428385.1 of Rhodothermia bacterium. Classification (GTDB taxonomy): domain Bacteria; phylum Bacteroidota; class Rhodothermia; order Rhodothermales; family JAAAOL01; genus JAUIDY01. The sequence continues at coordinate 7,190 of JAUIDY010000001.1, forward strand.
CATTGCCACGCTGCGCAAGCTCGACGCCCTCGTCGACCGGCTGGATGTGGAGACGCTACGAGAAGCCCAGAACAACCAGGACGCGTTGGCGGCCCAACGGCTGGTGCTTGACCTTTTCCTCGGATGACTTTTGTGATGAACGATGATTGATACCTCAACCCCACGCACCCAGCAGATCGAGACGCTGCGGCGGCAGGCCAACCAGACCCGCTGCCGCGATTTGCGCATGATCCACGAAGCGGGCATGGGCCACACGGGCGGCGACCTTTCCGCCACCGACATCCTGACGACGCTTTACTTCGAGGTGCTGAACGTCAACCCGAACAACCCGGCGGACCCGAACCGCGACCGCTTCATCATGAGCAAAGGCCACTGCTCGGGCGCACTCTACACCACGCTGGCTTATCGGGGCTTTTTTCCTGTTGAAGAACTCAGCACCTACATGCAGCCCCTCTCCCGCCTGAACGGCCACCCGGACCGCACCAAAGTGCCGGGGGTGGAGACCAACACCGGGCCACTCGGGCATGGCCTGCCCGTCGCTGTTGGTGCCGCCATCGGGGCGAAGCTGGATCAGGCCGCGTGGCGCGTCTTCGTCCTCACGGGCGACGGCGAGTTGCAAGAAGGCAGCAACTGGGAAGCCGCCATGACCGCCGGGCACCGGGGCCTGGACAACCTGACCGTCATCGTCGACCGGAACCGGCTTCAGCAGGGCGATGCCGTCGCCAACACCGTCCGCCTCGATCCACTCGCCGACAAGTGGCGGGCCTTCGGCTGGGCCGTCGCCGAGGTGGATGGGCACGACTACGACGCCCTGCTGGATGTCTTCGGCGGTTTGCCACTCGAAACCGGAAAGCCGACCTGCATCATCGCGCACACACACAAGGGCAAAGGCGTGTCGTTCATGGAAGACAAAGCCGGATGGCACCACCGCGTGCCGACCGCAGACGAACTGCAAAAAGCCCTCGCCGAGTTGGAGGCTGCCGTATGAGTACACTTTTTGATTGCCGCAATGCCTTTGCCGAAACCCTCGTGGCACTGGGCGAGGCCGACGAGCGAATCGTCGTGGTCAACAACGACTCCATCGGATCAAGCAAGACCGGGGCGTTCCGCGACCGCTTCCCCGACCGTCTCATCAACGTCGGCATTGCCGAGCAGAACCTTGTGGGCGTCGGTGCCGGGTTGGCGAATGCGGGGAAAATTCCGTTCGTCTGTTCCGCCGCGTGTTTTCTGACCGGACGGGCGCTGGAGCAGATCAAGGCCGATGTGGCCTACTCGAATGCCAACGTTAAACTCGTGGGCGTGAGCAGTGGGATGGCCTATGGGCCGCTGGGCGCAACGCACCATTCCATTGAAGACTTTGCCTGGACCCGCGCCATCGCGAATTTGACCGTAGTTGCCCCTGCTGATCCAGAGGAAACGGCGCAGGCCGTTCGTCTCGCCGCCAACACGCCGGGACCGGTTTTTCTGCGCCTGAGCCGCATGGGCGTTCCCGCGCTTTACGACCACAGCTACGCCTTCAAATTTGGCAAAGCGAGCATGCTGCGCGACGGCGGCGACGTGACCCTCATCGCCAACGGGGTGATGGTCACACGGGCGCTCGAAGCGGCTACGCTGCTCGAAGCACACGGCATCGAAGCCCGCGTCCTGAACATGGCGACGGTGCGCCCCCTCGACCAAGAGGCCATTATCGCTGCCGCCCGCGAGACCGGGGCCCTCGTCACCGTCGAAGAACACACCACGTACGGCGGCCTGGGCAGCGCTGTCGCCGAGGTGGTCGTGCAAACGGTGCCCGTGCCGATGCGTATCCTGGGCGTGCCCGGCGTCTTTGCGCCCACGGGCGACCCGGCGTGGCTTCTCGAACACTTCGGCCTCACGCCGGAGGGCATTTGTGATGCGGCCCTGGAATTAAAAAAGCCGGTCCTGCGATGAGCACCCGTCCTTTCATCCTCGCCATTGATCAAGGGACGACCAACACCAAAGTGGTGCTGGTGGATGCGGATGGACACATTCGGCACAAGGCGTCGCGCCCCGTTGAGGTGACATTCCCCCAGCCAGGATGGGTGGAACAAGATCCGGCCTCCGTGTGGCAGAGTGTGCAGAACGCGGTGGATGCGTGCCTGAATGCTGCTGGAGATCCGAAACTGGCGGGCATCGCCATCACCAACCAGCGCGAGTCGGTGATGGTGTGGGAACGGGCAACGGGGAAACCGCTAGGGCCACTGGTCACCTGGCAATGCCGCCGCACCAGCACCTTCTGCGAGACGCTCCGGGCGCAAGGACACGAAACCCGGCTTCGGGCGCGTACCGGCCTTCCCATCGACCCGCTGTTTTCAGCATCGAAACTCCGGTGGTTGCTGGATCAGATACCAGATGGACACACACAGGCTGAAAACGGCGAATTTTGTGCTGGGACGGTCGATAGCTGGGTGCTGTGGAATCTGACGGGCGGGCTGTCCCACCGGTGCGATGTCAGCAACGCCGCACGCACCCAACTGCTGAACCTGCGGACGGCAAGCTGGGATCACGGCCTGCTTGAGCTCTTCGGCATCCCAGCGGCGATGTTGCCCGAGGTGATGCCGTCGAGCGCCTTTTTTGGCGAGACGGTGGCACAGGGGCGTTTGCCCGCTGGAGTGCCGGTCGCCGCCATGATCGGCGACTCCCATGCAGCGCTCTTCGGTCAGGCCGGTTTCTATCCCGGCACCGTGAAGGCCACCTACGGCACGGGCAGTTCGTTGATGAGCCCGCTTCCGACCCTCGCACTCTCCGAACGGGGCATCGCGACAACGGTGGCCTGGGGCCTTGGCGATGACGTAACCTATGCGCTGGAGGGCAATATCTCCGTCACGGGCTCGGCGGTGCAGTGGTATGCCGACCTTCTGGGGCTGGATGACCCCACCCAGGCCGCCACCCTTGCTGCGGAGGTAGACCATACGGACGGGCTGTATCTGGTGCCTGCCTTCGTTGGGCTCGGGGCGCCGTACTGGAAAGAAGACGCCCGCGGCCTCATCACTGGCATCACGCGCGGCACCACGGCGGCCCACCTGGCCCGCGCCGTCATCGAATCCATGGCGTTCCAGATCCGCGATGTGTTCGACGCGATGGCTGGAGAAGCGGATACGGATTTAAACCTCCTGCTGGCCGACGGCGGCGGCAGCCGCAACGACCTGCTCATGCAGTTTCAGGCCGACCTGCTCGGGTGCCCGGTGCTGCGCAACAACGCAGGCAATATTTCGGCCCTCGGCGCGGCCTATCTGGCAGGCCTGACACTTGGTGTGTGGGCCTCGACCGACGAACTTACTGCCCTGCCACGGTCCTTCGACCGCTTCGAGCCACAATGGTCCGCCGCCACCCGTGAGGCTGCCTACGAAGGCTGGAAACAGGCCATCGCCCGAACGCTCTACCATCCCAACTTGGAGAACATGGCGACTTAACTTGTCGGGTTGCTACGCTTATGGGATCAATGGTCATGGAAAATACATCTGCACCCAACTTTAAGATCTGTCATCTCGACGAACCGAGTGAGGAGAGATCTCCCACTTTCGGGGTTTCTTCGGCGTGGGAGATCTCTCCTCCTTTCAGTCGTCGAGATGACACGCAACGGGAGGGTTGGGGTATCCCTCCATGTGGTTTCTTGCTCGCCCTCGCCTTCCTCCTCCTCGCCGGGTGCGAAATCCGGCCGCTGGACCCGGCGACCGGCAAAGCCATCATCGAGGAAGCACAGCAGGCCTTTGATGCAACATCGTTTGTGGCGGAAAACTGGGAAGCGCGGGTGCTGCCGACGGTGCGCAACGACAGCGTGGACCTGAACACGTTACTGGCAGCACTACAGGCAGACCAGGAGGCAGCGTCGGCGACATATGGGCACCGGGAAGGGACGCGTCCTTACAACTTCATCGTGCAGGGAACGGGGCGCGTGCTGGAGGTCGATACCACCTCGCGGGCGGGGCTGGTGTTGCTGGATTTGCCCCCTTATGACGGCACTTCGGAAGCCAGTCTGCAAATCGGCCCGGTGATTCGGGGCACGGCGCTGCGCGACGCACTGCCGTTCATCACGTTCGACCAGTTTGCCAACCAGTTGGAGTATGCCAACGTCTCCAACGCCATGCATACCCGGCTCGTGGAGACGGTGCTGGCGAAACTGGACCTGCAAGCCCTCACCTCGCAAGAAGTCCGGTTCGCCGGGGTCTTCACGTTCCGCAGCCTCGACGCCGTGATGATTACGCCTGTGGAGATCCGCGTGGAGAATGCGGAATGACACGCATTGCCGACATAGCGCCCTTGCCCAAACCAATCCTGCGCGCCGAGCAGATCGTGAAGCAGTATCCGGGCACAACGGCGCTCAAAGGCGTTTATTTTAACGTTTATCCCGGCAAGGTCAACGTGCTCATCGGGGAGAACGGCGCGGGTAAGTCCACGCTGATGAAAATCCTCGCGGGCGTGGAGCAACCAACGAGCGGGCGGCGACTGCTTCGCAGCGAAGCCATTGAAATCGCCTCACCACGCGACGGGCTGGCGCATGGCATCGGCATCATTTATCAGGAACTGAGCCTGTTTCCCAACCTCAGCGTCAGCGAGAACATCTTCATGGCCCGCGAGATGGTGTCGGGCGTCGGCGTCGTTCGGCACAAAGCACAAGACGATATCACCCGGCAACTCATGACGCGGCTCGAACAGCCGATTGCACCGCGCACGCTTGTCGAGGACCTGCGCATCGGACAGCAGCAACTCGTCGAGATCGCGCGGGCGCTGGCCGAGGACGTGTCGATCCTCATCATGGACGAGCCGACCTCGGCGCTCAGCAACGCCGAAGCCGACATCCTCCTGCGCATCATCGCCGAACTCACGGCGCAGGGTGTTGCCATCGTGTATATCTCGCACAAACTCGACGAGTGTCTGCAGATCGGCGACGTGTTTACGGTGCTGCGCGATGGCCATCTCATCGCCGAGGCTCCGGCCCACGAAGTCGACCTCGCGTGGATTGTTGAGAAGATGTCTGGCCGCAGCGCCGAGGGAATGTTTCACAAGCAAGTGCGAGTGACGGGCGAACCGGTGCTGGAGGTCGAAAACCTGTCGCTTCCGCGTGCGCATGGCGGCGGGTTTCTGGTCGACGACGTGTCGTTCACGCTTCAAGTGGGAGAAATCGTCGGCATCTACGGGCTGATGGGCGCGGGACGCACGGAGTTGTTGGAATGCCTTTTCGGTATGCAGCCGAACGCACGCGGGAGCATTCGGCTCGGCGGTCGCCCGATTGATAACCTGCGCATCGACCAGCGCATCCGGGCAGGGCTGGCGCTGGTGCCCGAGGACCGGCAACTGCTCGGGCTGGTGCAGAACCTCTCGGTGTCGAAGAACATCACCCTGGCCAGCCTCAAACGGTTTATTCAGGGACTGGCGCTCTCCCGCAAGCAAGAACGCCAAGAAGTGCAACGGCTCATCGAGGCGCTGGCGATTAAAGTAGCCGACGCCCGGCAGCCGATCACGACGCTCAGCGGCGGCAACCAGCAAAAAGTGGTCATCGCCAAAAGCCTGCTCACCCAGCCCACGGTGCTCATGATGGACGAGCCGACGCGCGGCATCGACGTGGGGGCCAAGTCGGACATCTTCAACATTATGAACGACCTCGCCGACGAAGGCCTGGGCGTGCTGTTTGTCTCCTCCGAACTCAAAGAAGTCGTCGCCATGGCCGACCGGGCGCTGGTGATGGCACGGGGCCGCCTCGTCGCCACCTTCGCGGGCGACGCCATCACCGAGCAAAACCTGGCCGACGCCTCCGTGTCGGTACCGTCTGCAAACCCACCCGAACGACCATGACGGAAAGCCCTTCGATATCGCCGGTCGGCACACGCAGGCCCTCGCTCAAGATGATGCTTTTGCAACTGCGGGCCTATATCGCGCTGATTGTGCTGGTCATCCTTTTTGCGCTGCTGAGCCCGGCCTTCCTGACCAGCGGCAATCTCATCATCCTGACCAAGCAGGTCGCCATCAACGCCATTCTCGGGATCGGGATGACGTTCGTCATTCTGAGCGGCGGCATCGACCTGTCGGTGGGCTCCATCGTGGGGCTTTGCGGCATGGTCGCGGGGTGGCTCATCAACGAGGGCCTGATCCTGCCCATGTTCGGCGTTTCGGTCTTTTTCAACGTGTGGATCGTGATCCTGCTGACGCTGGTGATGGGCGTCGTCGTGGGTGTGGTGAACGGGGTGCTCGTCACGCGGCTGCGGGTGGCACCGTTCATCGCTACGCTGGGCACGTTGTATGTGGCGCGGGGCGCGGGGCTGTTGATCTCCGACGGCGCGACGTTTGCCAACCTGGTGGGCCATGCATCGCTGGGCAATACCGGCTTTCCGGTACTGGGGAGTGGCACCTTGCTGGGTTTGCCGTACCCGATCTGGGTGATGGTGCTGTTTGCCGTCGTCGCGGCGTTTGTGGCCCGCAAGACGCCCTTTGGACGACAAGTGTACGCCGTGGGTGGCAACGAAAAGGCCGCGGGGTTGTCCGGTGTCCGCACGAACCGGGTGAAGCTGCTGACCTACATGATCTCGGGCCTTTGTGCCGCCATGGTGGGACTGATCATCGCGTCGCAGTTGGTTGCAGCCCACCCGGCGACGGGCGAGACTTTTGAACTCAACGCCATCGCCGTCGTCGTCCTCGGCGGCACCTCGCTGATGGGCGGGCGCGGCACCGTGGGCGGCACCATCATCGGAGCGTTTGTGATCGGCGTGCTGGTCAACGGCATGGTGCTACTCGGCGTGTCGGAGTTCTGGCAGATCGTGATCAAAGGCACTGTCATCGTCCTCGCCGTCGTCGTCGATCAGTGGCAGCAACGGATGCAGCAGAAAGCGCTGGTGCAGGATTGAGTGAAACGTAAAACGTGAGGGTGCCAAGATGAAACACCGAGGCATATTCGAAAGCCATGCCGTTTAACATACCGAGGCGTGAACACGCTGGCATGCTCGTCGGAAACAAGTTCACGTTTCACGTTTCACGTTTCAAACGTCTCAGCAACCTCACAAACCACCACGACCGCTTACAAAACACAAACCTCCTTCAAACCCATGCCCATCCGAATCAACCGCTTCGCGCTCTTGCTGGTCACCCTCTTGCTGATGACCACCGGGTGTCAGCAAAACCAGGAGGCAGGCGACACCGCCGAGGCATCCAACCTCATCGTTATCATCACCCCGTCGCACGACAACCCGTTCTTTAAGACCGAAGCGCAGGCCGCCGACGCACGGGCACAGGAACTGGGGTACAACACCCTCGTGCTGGCCCACAACGGCGATGCAGCGCTGCAAGACCAACTCATGGACACCGCCATTGCACAAAACGCCGCCGCCATCGTGCTCGACAACGCCGGGGCCGATGCGTCCATCGCTGCGGTTCAAAAGGCGCGTGATGCGGGTATTCCTTCGTTCCTGATCGACCGGGAGATTAATGCCAATGGCATCGCCGTCGCCCAGATCGTCTCGAACAATTACCAGGGCGCCGTGCTCGGGGCCGAGGAGTTTGTCCGGCTGATGGGTGAAGCCGGTTCCTACGTGGAACTGCTGGGCAAAGAGTCCGACACCAATGCGCAGATCCGCTCGCAAGGCTATAACGACATCATCGGTCAGTTCCCCGAGATGACGTTGGTCGCCCAGCAGAGCGCCAACTGGAGCCAGCCCGAGGCCTTCGAGAAGATGGAAACGATCATCCAAGCGCATCCGAATATCAAAGGCGTGATTTCGGGCAACGACACGATGGCGCTGGGGGCCGCCGCCGCACTCAAGGCCGCTGGTATGGATGACGTAATCGTCGTCGGCTTCGACGGCAGCCCGGACGTGGTTGCTGCCATTAAAGCCGGCGACATCGCAGCGACCGTCTTACAGCCCGCCGCCCAGATTGCCCAGATGGCCGTCGATCAGGCTGATGCCTACATCCGCACGGGCACGAGCGACTTGCCCGAGAAGCAGGCCGTCGACTGCGAGTTGGTGACGCCTGAGAACGCCGATCAGTTTGGCGTCTTCGCGCGGCTTAATTAGGGCCTGCTTTCACAGGGATCGGGGATCGTTTTTTTAAAGGCACATCCGTTCGGGTGTGCCTTTTTTGCGGGGCATGGATTGGGCATTTGGGGAGGGCGTGCGGCCTGCGTACCTTGTTGTTTTCGCCAACGCGCTATTGACCCGATGTCTGTGCCACTTACCACCCTTATTGGCTTGCTGGGAGCGCTTCAGGGGTTGGTGCTGGCGGGGGCGGTGGTCTCGCTAAAAGGGGCCATGCCGCGTCCCAACCGCGCCTTGGCCCTGCTCCTTTTTGTGTTTTCTATCAGCGTGGGGACCATTGTTGCCGAGCATGCCAACCTATGGGGCGCAGCGCGCTGGCTTGTGGTGATTGAGTATACCTTTTCGTTCCTGTTCCCGCCCGCGCTGTGGTATTATGCCAACGTTGTCCTGGGCATACACGCACGGTCCTCCCTCGCCCTGCATTTGCTTCCTTTCATCGGGTGGATCGGCTATCTGTTGGCGATAGGCCTCGGCGGCGTTACGGAAGGGCCGTTCGGTGGGCGATGGATGCCGCCGATTCTGCTGGTGGTGGTCTATCTGGCAGCCTATACCGTGGCTGTGGGCGTGCGGGTGGGACGGATCAAGAGCCGTCCCAAGACCCTGGTTTCGCATGGCGTGGTCTTGCGCACCTTGATCGTCCTGCTGCTGCTGCTCCATGCCGCACAGGGCCTGCGGTACCTGTTCCGCGATGTCGCCGCACTAGCAGATATTGTGCCCCTGACGGGGACGCTCATCGTCTACACGCTCTCCGTGTTGGCCTTTCGCCAGTCGCGGCTGTTTGCAGGCGTCGAGCCAACATCTAGGCAAGAGAAGTATGAGTCTTCGACCCTCACGCCGGAACAGGCCGCAGCGATTCAGCAGCGCCTGCTGGACGTGATGACGCAGGAGAAACCGTTCATGAATGAAAACCTGAACCTGGCCGACTTGGCGGCGCGGCTGGCGGTGCCCCGGGCGCATCTGTCGCAAGTCATCAATGCCAACCTGGAAAGCAGCTTTCCCCAACTCCTGAACGAGTACCGCGTGAACGAAGCGCTGCAACTCCTCGCCGACGCCGATCTGGCGCACCTCACCATCGAAGCCATCGGATATGAAGTGGGCTTCCGGTCGCGGTCGGCCTTTCACAGCGCGTTTAAGCGGATCACCGGCGAAACCCCGTCCCAGGCGCGTCTTCGGTTGTCGTAGAACAGGTTTCAGGACATATGGCCGGTCGCGGTCTTGTACCATCCGCTGTTCTTCTCCTTTGTACCAACCAGAGCAGCGTTTTATGAGACCGTTTCGCCGGATTGTTATCGTTGTCCTTTTTTGCCTGCTAACAGCCGCTCGCATCGACTGTGGTGCCCCGAACGCCCCGCTTCACTCGGACCAACCCGTGGCGATCACGCAGGTGTCGGTGATTCCTATGGACCAGGAGCGGGTGCTGGAAAACCAGACGGTGCTCATCGCGGAGGGACGCATCATCGCCATCGCCCCGGCAGATTCCATCGAAGTGCCTGCCGACGCCTTGCAGATAGACGGAAGCAGTCGGTATGTGCTGCCGAGCTTTGCCGACATGCACGCCCACGCCAGCCGCCGCGAGGGGCACCGCCTCGAAGACTACCTGCGTCAGGGCGTGACCATCGTGCGCAACATGCAGGGCGAGCCGTCGCACCTGGCGTTTCGGGCACAGGTACAAGACAGCGGGCCGATCTTCGTGACCGCCGGACAAGCACTCGCCGGATACCGCATCAGCGATGACCATCGTATTGTGACGGATACCGCATCAGCCCGGGCGGTTGTGCGCGAGCAGGCCGAGGCCGGATACGACTACATCAAGGTCTACAGCTTTCTTTCGCGAGAGGTGTACGACGCCATTCTGGATGAGGCGCAGACGCTGGGCATTCCCGTGGTCGGGCATGTCTCCGATCACGTGCGGGCCTCCCATGCCATCGCGTCCGGGCTGTCATCCATCGAACACTTCTACGGCTATTTCTGGGAGTTGGAGGCCGAGACCTCTGGGTTGAACGGCGAATGGGCACCGCGTCGGCTTTTTCATGCTGTGGAGATCGACGAAGCCAAACTCGCCCCGCTGGCTGAGATGACCGCCGCGGCGGGTGTCTGGAACTGCCCCACCCTGTGGCGCAAAGACCATCACCTGACCTCATCGCTGGCCGAGGACGCGTGGAACACCCCGGCGCTGCGAACGCTGGGCCACGCCAACCGCATGAAGCTGGTGAAAGCCCTACACGACGCAGGCGCAGGGCTTTTGGCTGGCACCGACGACCGCGCCGAGGTTATCCATGAGGAGCTGGCCTTGTTCGTGGAAGCAGGCCTGACACCCTTCGAGGCACTGCAAACGACGACGGTTAATGCAGCGGCCTATTTGGGCTTGTCGGAAGAGGTGGGAACGGTCGCGGTAGGCAAGCGGGCGCACCTGGTCTTGTTGGATGCCAATCCCCTTACCGACATCCGCCATACCCGGAACCTCGTGGGCGTCGTGGTCGATGGCGCATCGATGCTTAGCGGACACGCGCCCTGATATTACCAGCCGTTATATCCACCGCCGCACCCGGGATTTGTAGTCGTCGTAGGAGGCCCCAAACTTGGCCTGCAAGGCCCGCTCCTCGGGCATGATCTGGAAACGCGTCAGGTAGGCGACAAACGCGAACACCAACATAAAGGCGACCAGATTCCCGAGATAAACGGCCCAGCCTGTCAAGGCAAACGCCAAGCCCAGATACATTGGGTTGCGCGTGTAGCGATAGATGCCATCATCAACGATTGCGGTGGTTTTACCGGGGTTGGTGGGATCCACCGTGGTTTCTTTTTGGCGGAACGCCACTACCCCGGCGACGGCGATGATTGCGCCCAGGCCAACGAGGAAAACGGCAATTAAGGCTGAGGCGGGCAGTTGAAACGACGCCTGCGCGACCCACCGCGCAGCCAGCCACATAAGCCCCGCAAAAAGCAGGGTGACTGCTACCGGGGGGATTTTGAGTTCAACGACGCGCACGGGCGCATCCAGCGGTTGGTATGGGGGAAGGGCGCAATCTCCTCGCCATCAAGACCTCGATGCCATCTTGGTTCATCACCCCATCAGCCGTCGTCCTTCGCCATCGGGATCGTTCTGCACCATGCTTTCGTCGTCCAGAATCATCGTCTCGCCCCGTTCGGGTGTGTACGCGGGCCAGTCGGGCAAGCCGTCGGCATTCGGGTTGCCGGTGCGCATGAAGTTAAGCAGCGCGTTTGACATCTTGTCGGCGAGCATCCGGGGCCGCTTGCCGCCGCCGGTGTGCGTGAGCATCAGGTCGGTGTTGGAAAACCAGAAGCAGATATCGAGGCAGTGGAACGCCCGCATGCGCCCGTTGAACATCGGCGGCTCCCAGCCGAACCACGCCACGTAGACCGGTGCAGACTGCTGGGCCTTTGCGTCGGCGGTGGCGATGAGCCCCTGGCGGTTGCTGGAAATAAGGATGGCAATCTCGGCAGGCGTGGCGTCGGGGAAAGCACGGGCGTAGCCTTCGTAGACGGCGGGGGCCTGATCGCCCAGCCCACCCCGGAAACCGGCGCGTTCGCGCAACATGGCGATGGCGTCTTCCTTCGTCATGGCTTCCAGCGCGGGGTTCGTGCGCGTGAACGCCCACTCGTGGAAGGTGCTGCTGATCAGCATCGGAATATCCGACGAGAGGCCATCGGCGTCGGAGAAGTATGTGCCGGCAGGAATGTTGATACCGTCGGCGACGGGACCAAAGCCGCCGCGGAAGCCGGGCGCGCCGTGCTCCTCCGCATATTTCGCCGCCGCGCGTTGGGCGAGGAGCAAGTATTCCTTCCACGGGATCTCCTGGAGCGCATCAACGGACTCCAACCCCGACTCGCGCAGCACATATTCGCCGAGGGCGCGTGCCATGGTTTGGTCGTTCGCCTGCAGCGTGGAGCCGCTCAGCGGCACGGCTTTGTGGAAAAGCCCCTGCGCGGCAGGCATGCCCATCAGCGTGCAGACCTTCGCGCCGCCGCCCGACTGCCCCATGATGGTGATGTTGCCGGGGTCGCCGCCGAACGCGGCGATATTGTCGCGCACCCATTCGAGCGCCGCCACCATGTCGAGCGCGCCGACGTTGCCCGAGTGCGCGTATTTCTCGCCGCCCGCACCCGACAGATCGGAAAAACCGATCGGGCCGAGGCGGTGGTTGATCGACACAAAGACGATATCGCCGTTGCGGCTCAGATTTTCTCCATCGTAGCCGTCCTGCTCCATGCCATTGCCGTTGGTATAGCCACCACCGTGCAGCCACACCAGCACAGGCCGCTGCTGATCGTCCAGCGCAGGCGTCCACACGTTGAGGCGCAGGCAGTCCTCGCTTAGCGCGTCGTAGTTCCAGTGGTCGGCAAACGCCTGCATCGCGTTGCCATACCGTCCGTCCATAATCTGCGGGGCCGTATCCCCCCACCAGACCGCCGGAAAGATGTCCTCCCACGCCTCGGGTTTCTGCGGCGGCATGAACCGGTTGGCTCCACCCGTGGGCGCACCGTACGGAATGCCCCGAAAGTTGTAAATATCCCGCAGGATGAAGCCTTGCACCTGGCCATATTGCGTGTCCGCGATGGCGATGTCGTCCCCGATGTGGAGTTGCTGGTCGTCCGGGTCGACTAAGGTCGGACGGTTGTGCTGGTTGCGGGAGAGCGAAACCGGAGCGAGGCCGAAGCCTGCCGTTCCGGCCCCGAGCGTTTGGAGGAAATGCCGTCGGTTGGTGTTCATGACGTTCCAAGCGTTGGTGAGTGGGGTGCATCGGGGGAACGAAAGACCGAGGTACGAAACAAGGAAGGCGTGGACCAGGGGAAAGGCGTACGCTGTCCAGGCTGACTTCCTCATCGTTCGGAGCGCTCCGTCAGGCATTCGCTCCATGTTGTTAAACTCCACGAATCGGCTTGCAAAGTCAATACCGCCGTCGGAGGCCATCTATCGGAGAAGCAGCAGGCTCCGCGTGGCGCGGTGCGCATCGGCGGTCAGCCGGTAAAAGTAGAGCCCGCTCGGCAGAGCACGGGCATCGAACGATACCTGATGTGAGCCAGCGGTCTGGTCGCCGTCTATGAGCATCGCCACGGTTCGGCCTAGCACATCGTACACCACAAGGCGTACGCGGGCGGGTGTGGGCAGGTCGTACGGGATGGTGGTGGTTTGGTTGAACGGGTTGGGGTAGTTGGGCAACAGGCGAAAATCACCAGGAGGCTTCTCCGTTTCCTCCGTGGCGACCGGGATGTCATTAAACACGCGGGCCACGGCTACGCGCCCGGTCGTCGGTTCCTCCGCCCGAACCTCGAACCGCCCGGCTGTTTCACCCGCCACAAACAGCCCGTTTGCATCAATGGTGCCGCCACTCGTGCTCCAGGAGGGAGTAACAGGTACGCTCTGGTTGAACGCATCGAAGCCCAGCGCCGTGAACTGCACGGTGTCGCCAGGTGCCACTTCCACCGTCTCGGGCAACACGAGCAGTTGAACCAATGCCGTCGAAAGCGCCGAAAGCATAAACGTCGTGGTGTCGGCATGGGCCGGGTTGGCTTGCGAGGTGGCGATGGCCGTTCCCATGCTGGTGGCACCCACTGGACTCCCTCCGGGGACCTGTACCGGCAGATCGACCCGTGCCCCCAGGCTATCCGTGAGCGCTACGTCAAACGTTGCAGGCCCTTCCAACCAACCTGCGTCATCGCGCACGTCCAGGGTGAGCACATCGTTGCGCACCTGCCAGTTTTGCACAAAAAAGGAAACGGTGTCAACCTCAGCGATGGTGAGGATCTCGGCGGCGGGGGCGATGCCTACCGCCACGGGCTCCGTACGCCACGGCGCAAAGTCGACGTTGGGACTAACGGCATCGCCGGTACCCGGGCCCTGCCCACCGGGTCCGCTGGCATCGCCCCCCCAGTTGCCCTGCGCGACAACAAGCGGGACCGACGCATCAAGGCTATGCAGCCCGAAACCAGCATTGCCAAACACGTTGTTGCCCGTGATCGTAGCCATGCTGCCCTGCTCTAGCGCAATAGCATCCCCCGCATCGCCGCTCAGTTCATTGCCTTCGATCAAGGCATGGGCCGCCGTCAGATGAATGCCTGTGCCGGTACCGCCATTGTTGCGTATGGTGTTGAGCCGGATAAGCAGCAGGCGGTCAATCTCGGTGGCGTCGAGGCCGCGTTCCCGGGTTCGTTCGATCAGGTTGCTCTGAATCACCACCTCGTCGGCCACGTTGGCGACGGCCAGGCCCGTGGCGTTGTGGTGGAGGTGGTTCTGCTGGACGAACATAGCGCCGACCCCTTCCAAGTGAAGTCCTGTCGCTCCGTTGTAAGCCACCGTATTCGAGAAAACCTCAGACGGTACGCCCACATAGGGGTTATGTATCTCCACGCCGAAGCGGGCATTGCCCAAGTCTCCCAGCGGATCATTTCCCGAAGCATCGGTGCCGATCTTGTTGAACTCGAATTGAACCGGAGTCGCCTCCAGATAGACGCCGCTTTCTCCATTGGCCGAGATCACGTTGGAGCCAATGACCGTAAAGGCGGCATCTTGCACATGAAGGCCATAGCGGGTATTGCCGAACGGTCGCCGACCGGTTTCGTCCGTCCCGATTCGGTTGTTCAAGACCGAGGTATTGCGCGACCCAAGGCCGGAAATAAAAATACCAGACACGGCATTTTCGGTAATCACATTGTCGAGGATGCGCGTGTTCGCGGCGGCCTCGACCTCGATGCCATGCTCGCCATTGCCATCCAGCGTGCTTCCGTCGAACGGTAAGCCGATATGGTTGTCACGGATCGTGGTGTTCGAAATCGTCCCCTGCCAGCTTTCATCCAGATAAATACCGGAGGCCCCGTTCTCAGCGATTCGGTTATTCGCAAGAATCGTATCGCTTCCAAATTCAATATGAATCCCGTTGCCGCTGTTTTTGGCAATGAGGTTGTTTTGGATGACATTGCCCTGCGGTGCCGGAAGCTTAAAATCCCGAAATCTTTTTATCTCGATCCCGGCCACCACATTTCCCGCTTGCTCCGTTGGAGTGTCGGGGTTGATCCCGATGATATTCCCGTCTACGGTGTTATGGGTGGCGTTCTCAGCAAAAATAACCCCGGTGCCATTCGAGAAGATGTTGTTGTTTTGAATGAGGTTGTTGGTTGCTTGGCGAAGCACAACGCCCGCAATGCTTAAGTAGAAGACGTTATCTGTGATGGTGTTTTCAAAGGGGCGTTCGGCCTCGCCCTGGTCGGGCGTGAACGCCCCGAAGAAAACACCGTAGTTGCTGTTTGCCAGCACGTTCTCCCGGATAATGTTCTGAGTGGCCGCGCCACGAATAAAAACCCCAAAACCAACACGCCCGGCCACTTCCCCTTCCTCGTTGATGCCAAAGAAGTTGTGCTCCACCACGTTGGCGGTGGCCGTGGCGCTGGTGAGCAAAATGCCGGTGCTGGGTGCGATAAAAAATGATTCCCGAATGGTATTACCGGGCGAGAGCGCGATGACGCCTTCATCAAGGTCATAAAAGACGCACTGCTCGACGGTATGTCCGCCCTCGCCTTGAAGGGTGATGCCGCTGAAATCTTCTCCACTATCGTCGTCAAAGCGCAGGCCACGCACCGTGCTGCCACGGCTCCGAAGCCGCAGCCCATCATCGACAAAGCTACGGTCGCGCTTGGTGAGCGTCACCTGCCCGGCGATCTGGGTGGTACCGTCGATCACCACCGGGCGGAGCAGCGCGGGCAGGTTAATACCCTGGAACTCGCCGAGCGATATGTCTGGGGTGGATGTCCCCGGGATGGCAAAGACAATCTCGATGATGCCGTCGGTGGTCTGGTTCGCCGTCTCGATGGCAGCCCGCAGTGTACACTCTGGCTCTTCGAGGGCGACCCGCACGATGACCTCGCCGGTATCGCACACACCGGGCACGGCATCGTCTTTTAAGCTCCGGTCGCCGGTGGAGTTAACAACGAGTTGCGGATTGATGCCGATCTTGCGGCTGTAGAGCACAAGGCCCGGCAGCAACGGGTTGCGCGCCTCGGCCCGGTAGATGGCACTGTCGTTGGGGTTGGGCACCACATACGTGCTGTCTTCGGCACCTACAATCTCCTCATCGTTGCGGAACCATCGATACGTCGTTTCTTCTCCTCCCACCGAAACAAAGAGTTCCACCTGTCCATCGTCGCGGGAGATGCGGGTATCCACGCTGTCTTGGGGAGCATAGAAAAAAGTCGTGACGTTGGGATTGTCGCGAAGCCCTGCCAGTGGCTCCAGGCTATGAAACGTGAGCCGGTTGTTGAAGAGGCGCAGTTGGCGCAGGGCAGGCAGGTCGCTCAGGTCCGGCACCGATTCGAGCGCATTGCCGTGCAGGTTGAGGGTTTGCAGCGTCGCAAGCTGGGTAAATGAAGCCGGTACGTCCCCGGTCAATTGATTAAAGGCGAGCGAGATGGTGACGATGTTCGACAGGTTGCCCCATGACTCCGGGATAGGACCTTCCAGTCGGTTCGAACTCAGTTGCATGGTGCGCAACTCGGTCAGGTTACCGAGTGAGGCCGGGAGCGGCCCTTCTACGCCTGCAAGAAACAGATCGAGGGTTTGAAGGGCTGCCAGGTTGCCCAGTCCTTCGGGCAGCGGACCGCTGAACTGGTTGCCCAGCTCCGTAGAGGTGCTACCCAGCCGGAGGGATACCAGGTTGGCCAGGTTGCCGAGCGACGCAGGCAGGGGGCCCGTCAACTGGTTGTTGACCAATTCAAGCTGTTGAAGGCTGGTCAAGTTGCCAATATCTGCAGGAATGGGGCCGGTGAGTTGGTTGTCGCCTAGTTCAAGAATCTCCAACTGCGTAAGACCCGTGAGCGTGTCAGGAATGGTACCCGTGAGTTGGTTGTTGCCGAGCCATAACTGCTGCAGGTTCACGAGGCGGCCCAGCGACAGCGGAAGCGGGCCACTCAAGGCGTTACGACTCAGGCTGAGTTGTTCGAGGCTGATCAGGCTGCCGAGCGTATCGGGAATGGAGCCGGTGAGGTTGCCATTGGCCCCGCTGTTATTGCTGAGGCTAATGCCTCGGGGCTGGGTCAGATGTCCCAGCCTGTCGGGGATGGTCCCTACAAGGTTGTTACTCGAAAGGAGCAGGCGGTCCACCAGCCGGTCCCGCACAATCACGCCACTCCAAGCGGACGTGGGACGGGGTTTCTCCGGGTCATTTCCGGTAAAAACCCAGTCGGAGCGGGTACCTGCTCCGTCCTGGGTGTCCCAGTTGGGGCCGCCGGTTGCTTCGAAAAGGGCAATCAGCGCCAGCGAGTCGCGCACGATTACGGTCTGTGCCGCCACACCCATCGGCAGGACGAGCCACCCAACGCTGAGGAGGATATAGACGAGCCTTTTCATGATGCGCCCCGGCATCGGCCATGCTGCAATACACCGCAGCGATGAGGAAGAGAGCTTCCTCAATCAAGCAAAAACTTAACAACGGCGCAACCAACGGCCCTTCTTTTTAGGAAGGCGGGCGGCATTAGCTTCTCAATAATACAGCGCGATGCCAAACGTAGGGGCCACCGACGACTGCAAGCCCGTGTCGAGCAGCGAAAACATGGCACTGCCGAAGAGGTGCAGGTATTCGGTGGCGGCGATCTGAAGGCCCAGCGCGGCATTCATCGTGTGGTCGCGCTCCACCGCACGGATGTTGCTCAGCACCAGCGGCGAAAGCAGGTTTTCGTCGATGTCATCCAGCGCGCCGTTGGCTTCCAGTTCCATCTCGCCCAGCACATCAAAGGCAAAGAAGATATTCGGGCCCACGCGCTGGTTAAACCCGGCGGCGATCTTCAGGCTGTTGCTGTCGTTGCCTTCCCAGAACTGCCCACCGATATTGAGGTACGGCTTAAAGCCATTGCCCACGGCATACTCGCCAATGAGCATGGCACGCACGCCGAAGTTGCCCGCGCCCAGCGCATTGCCTTCATCACGGCCCATCGGAATACGTAAATCCACCAGCGCCGCAAGTCCTTGCGAAATGCGGTATTTGCCGCGTAGCGCCATCGTGCTCAGGTAGGCTTCGATGTCTGGAACGGTGGCGAGGTCTTCGTTCTCAATGGTGTCGATGCCCGGCAGGTCGAGTTTGACGTTGTTGCCCGCGAAGGTGTAGTCGATGGTGCGGAATTCCCCCCCATAGCGCAGCCCCGTGTCGTTGCCCAGGATCTCGAAGGTGGTGGGGGCTTGCTCGGTGCGCAGGCGCACGAAGGGCAGCGAGATGCCCAGATCGAAGCGCTCGGAGATGCCGTAGGTGCCGTAGAGCGTAAACACGGTGGCATCCACATCCAGCGGCATGTTCACACGGATCACGTCGCCGCCGTCGTCCTGCTGGAAGGCAAACTCCAACTCGCTCAGTTCGCGGCCCCGGATACGGGTCAGGTTAAAAAACGACACGTTCGATCCGACGAACACTTTCCCTTTGCCCACCGTGGCGCTGCTTTCCGTAAAGATGGGTGCGAACCCCGTGGCCGTGGTCACCAACTGCCCATCCAGAAACTCGGCTTCGAGGTTGGGCGGAGCCAAGGGAATGGCAGCGAGGTTGTCCTCAATAAACGCCGTGATGCCGGGCGCCAGGGACAAGTTGGCGAGGTCGACAGCGCCATCGAAATGGCCCGACCCGTCGAACAGGCAGGCCGTGTACATGTTTTGCAGCGCCAGTTCAAGCTGCGAGGAAGAGGTACGTTGGGCCACCGCTACTTGGCTTGTACAAAGTAACAGAATGGCAAGGGTCAACAGGCGGACACGGAGCATGGTTCATGCAAGAGAATGAAAGGAGCAGCCAACAAGATACGGGTACGAAACGATTTTTCAGAATCCCAATCACACAAAAGCCTTTTGCGATGGGCAGCGTTGTGCAGCAGGGGTAACGCCGCACCCGCCATCGCCTAATTACTACCCACGTCAATGACCTGTGCGGTGCCGTTTCGGGCTTCCCAGACCCAGGTGGCCGGGAGCGGCACCGACTTCTGCCCACGCCCGCGTCCTTTCTGGGTATAATCAATGTGCAGGTTTACTTTCAGAAAACCCTGGCCCCCAACCACTTCCTGGTTGCGATAGTCTGGGCTGAACGTCGCCCCCGTGAGGTTAAACGTCCGGTGCAGCTGATCAATTTGCGGCTTGTAGAAGTTGCGCAGTGCCGTGGGGACGTTGGCCCAGTCGTCGTTCAAAATGGCGTTCTCCAACTGGTCCAGCAGCGGGTAGCTGGCGTCTTGCAGCGTCGTCAGCGGATCGACGGGCGGTGGTGCGGGTTCCGGCTCGGCCTCCACAGGAGGCGGAGACGCGGTAGTCGCTGCCGTGTTGTCGTCCGGCGGCTCGTTTTGAACAGGCTCGTTGCTCGTTTCATTCGCGGCGACGGGCAACGGGTCCGGGTCTGTGGACCGGTTCGGCGTTTCGTTTACCGGCGTGCGCACAGGCGTCGCCGTGTTTTGCGGGGCGGCGTCTTGCTGGCGCGGCGGCGGAGCGGCAGCAGGGGGTGGCGCTGTTTCGGTAGTCGTTTCGGGCACGGTAGACTCGGCCTCCGGCGGTGTGGCCGACGCCAGCAATTCTTCTTCCCCCGCAGGAAGCGTTGTTTCGGGAGAGGTTGTCTCCGGCAGCGTAGTCTCCGAAATGTTGATCGGCGGATCGCCACCCTCGGGCAAGAGCGAGATGGTAGCATACACCGCACCGACCAGCAACAGCAGCCCTCCGGCAAAAGCAGCATACCGCAGCCACGGTGTTGTATCGGTGCCTTTAGGTGCCCGCGTTTTCGTTCGGGTCTTGGTGCGCGTTTTGGTGCGGGTAAACGTCCCGTCTGACGGTAATGCCACCAGTTCAGCCTCGCAGACATCCAGGGCCGCCAGCATCGCCTGGGCATCGGCATACCGCTGGTCGCGGTCTTTCGCCAGCGCCTTCAGGATAAAGGCTTCGAGCGGGGCCGGAATGTCAGGCCGAAACGACGTCATCGGCGGGAAGTCCTGCTCCACAATGGCAAGCTGGACGGCAAAGGAGCCGCTTTCCTTGTTGAACGGCAACCGCCCCGTCAGAAGCTCATACAGCGTCATGCCGATGGAAAACAGGTCGCTGCGCTGGTCGAGCTTCGTGTCGCCTTTGATCTGTTCGGGCGACATATACGCCAGCGTGCCCGACTGCGTGAGCGTGCGGGTGGCGTCGTCTTGCTCGTAGAACTTCACCAGCCCAAAGTCCATCACCTTCACCGTTCCGTCCGCCGTCAGCATGATGTTGTGCGGCTTGATGTCGCGGTGCAGGATGCCACGTTCGTGTGCAAACTGGAACGCGACGAGCAACTGCCGGATCAGGGGGATGGCCTCGTCCCACGGCATCGCGCCCCGGTCGCGGATGCGCTCGGCCAGCGTCTGTCCCTCCACAAACTCCATCGTGATATGGTGCCCCACCGCCGATTGGTTCAGCGTATACACCGTCACGATGTTCGGGTGGTGGATGCGCGCCATGGCCTTGGCTTCCAGTTGGAAACGCCGCAGCAATTCTTCGTTGCGCATCAGCGTCGGCGAGATCACCTTGAGGGCTTCGGCACGGTCGAGGCTGACGTTTTGCACCTTGTATACCATGCCCATGCCGCCCTGCCCGAGCAGTTTTTCATAGCGGTAGCCGTCCACCACCTCGCCCATTTGCGGCTGCACCATCATGGTGCCCGCACCAAAGACGCCGGCGGTGTTGCTCGAAAAGACGGGGCCGTGCGAGGCCAACCGTGTTTGCACGGCCTGAAGCAGATCCGTGTCTTCTTTGCAATGTGCGTGTAGAAACGCCTCGCGTTGCGCGGCAGGCAATGACGAGACGGCCTGGACAAGCGTGGTAATCTGGCTTTCCCGATGGGAATCCATGGCGGACGCAGAAGAAGCTATGGCAGAAGCGTTGGGCAAAGTAAACGCATGAATGGGTGGGAGTTTCACGTCCCCCACCCTCAACTCAACAAAGGGCTATCAAAGAGGATAGCGAAAAACCCACGCGGGACGGTCCATGCGGCAAACAGGGCGCCTCACTATCACGCCTCTTGCACACCGTACCAGTCAATCGAACGCGAGAGGTACATGGTGATGGCGAGGGCGACAAACAGGCCCAGGCTGCCCACCAGCAGCGCATAGTCTTCGAGTTGCAGGATGACGAACACGAAGCCATAAACCACCACCAGCACACCGCCCGTCACGAGGGCATGGCGGGTGGACTTGAAGATGCTGCGGCTGTATAGCGCCACCAGCCCAATGGTAGCGAGCCCCGCCAGCCAGTAGGCCAGATTAAACAGCGTGTGCTCGGCCACGGCAAGGAGAAGCGCATAAAACAGACACAGCGCCAGCCCCACCAAGATGTACTGGAACGGATGGGCCCGCTCGCGGTGGCGCACCTCGGTGAAGAAAAACACTAGAAACGTGAGCGCTATCACCAAGATGGCGTATTTGGCCGCCCGCGTCGTCTTCTGGTACCGATCCACGGGAAGCAAAAGCCGAACACCAAACGCCGATTCCGTCAGGTTGGGGGCGGCGCCGCGCCACTGCTGCGGGTAGTTGCGGTTCAGGTGCAGCACGCGCCAGTCGGCCTCAAAGCCGTCGGCGGAGACGGTGCGGTCGTCGGGCAAAAACGCGCCGTCGAAGCTAGGCGTGGCCCACGGTGCGGTGAGGTGGAGGGTGGTCTCCTGGCCCAGCGGCGTTGCCATCAGCGCCCCGCTGCCGTTCAGGTCGAGGTCGAAGGAAAAGGCATAGTGCCCTGCGACCGGCGGTGTGCTTGTGACAGGGACGCGCGTGCTGATACCGGCATCCAGCACATCCGAGGCTTCCACACCGGGGTTGAAGGTTGCCGTTCCGCCGTTCCAGCCCAGCACCACCTGCTCGTTGATGCCACGCAGGTCGGAGATCCCCACGGCAATGGTCGCTTCGTTCCACAGGATGTCGGCCTCCTCAATGCCCCACTCGGCGAAGTCGGGCAGGGGGAAATGACCGTTGAAAGCAAGCTGGGTGGTGTAGACCACCACCTCGTAGATGCCCCGGTAGCGCGTCTCGGGCGTAATGGCCCCGTTGATCGCCAGCGCTTCGGGCAGGAAATAGGCGTGGTGCGTGGTGGTGATGGTGCGGCCTTCGTCGGTGGTGTGGTAGCTGCGGTAGGGAATGGTGAGCAGTGGCCCCGCCAGGGTTTGGGCATGGCCCCACTTGCCGCTCACCTCCTGGATGGCGTCCTGCCGCCGGTATTCGCGCTCGCGCACCAGCGACTGAATCATGGACGCGGGAATCAGCAGCAGCAACACCAGAATCCCCATCGTCAGCAGCTTGATGGTCATCGAGTTGCGGATGCGGGTGTTGAGGCGCTCGAAGAACGACGGATTTTCCATGCCGAACCTCCCATCAGTGAAACTTGAGAGCAGGACGATCCGTGGGAAACAAAGTTTCTTGCCCCCACTCCCCTGTTGCCACACCACACCGTCCCCGCAGAACCCACCGTGGGCTCAGTCGTACGGAGTTCTCAGAAACGGTCGAGTACGTTGATTGGGAGCAGTGTTGGTCGCTTTTCGGCCCATCACCGCCCCGAGGCCCTGCGGCTTCGCCTTCGGTTTCTCAGCCCGTAGCGCTGCGCTGAACTGAAATCCTCAACAAGCGCTACCCCCTGAAACTTGCACCCGCGTTGGTGCGGCCCTAGTTTTATCCGCCTGCTTTTTTCTATCTTGCTGCGCCTCTTCGTCCACGGTTCCTGTTCCACCGACCTCGCGCAGCAGCCCTAACGTCCAGCATTTGTGCCCGCATGGCGAAAACCGCCCCCACGCCCGCCCCTTCTGAGTCGAGTGAACAAGACCGCGATCTGGTTGAGCAGGCCCTGGGCGGGAATGAACAAGCGTACCGGCAACTGATGCAAAAGTACGACCGGGCGCTGTACCACCATATCTACCGGATGGTGCGGGCTAAAGGGCAGGTGGAAGACCTCGTGCAGGAAAGCTTCATCAAGGCCTTCTCGGCGCTTAAATCCTACTCGTCGGACTACGCCTTCTCGACGTGGCTCTACAAGATCGCCACGAACCACACCATCGACTACCTGCGCAAGAAGAAGCTGCCTACCTTCTCCATCGACAAGCCCATCAACACCAAAGATGGCGAAATGGACTATGAGGTGCCCGACACCACCTACCGCCCGGACCGGCATGTGGTGGACGACCAGCGCCGCGAACTGATCCAGGAAGCCATCGACGCACTCCCGGAAAAGTACCACCTCGTCATCGTGATGCGGCACCAGCAGGAAAAGTCGTACGAAGAAATCGCCTCGGAACTCGACCTGCCACTCGGCACCGTAAAAGCCCACATCTTCCGCGCCCGCAAGCTCCTCTATAAATATCTGCGCGAGAAACGGGAATCGTTTTGAGGGAAGAGGATTCTGTAGGGAATGGGGTGTGGGGAATAGCGAGTAGGTGAGAAAGGCATCTATTCGACCCGTCGTGGCACCTGTGGCGACGCGCCGTGGCGCGTCGGGTTGGGAAACACCGGCAACCTCTGCTCCCCTCGAACTGCTCCGTTTTTTAACCTACGGGCTTGTGGGAATTGCCTTACTTTGTCGCGTGTTTGATTGCGCCTTGATGGATCCCCTCCTGAAACCCCACCTTTATGCTTGACCGATACACCCGCCCGGAGATGGCGGATTTGTGGAGTGAACACGCCCAGTTTCAGGCCTGGCTGGACGTAGAGTTGGCGGCCTGCGCCGCATGGTCAGAAGTCGGCGTCATTCCGGCAGAAGACGTCGAAAAGCTGTACGCCAATGCCGCGTTCGACATCGACCGTATCCACGAAATCGAGCAGCAGACGCGGCATGACGTGGTCGCCTTCACCCGTTCAGTGAGCGAAAGCCTGGGCGACGAACGCAAGTGGGTGCATTATGGCCTCACCTCCTCCGACGTGGTGGACACGGCGTGGTCATACCGCCTCCGCAAGGCCAACGGGCTGCTGCTCGACGGCATCGACTACCTGATTGAGGTACTGGCGGCACGGGCGCAGGAGAACAAATACACCCTGATGATGGGCCGCACCCACGGCATCCACGCCGAGCCAACCACCTTTGGCCTCAAGATGGCACTGTTCTACGCCGAGATGCAGCGCAACCGCGAACGCTTCCTCGCCGCCGCCGAAGACATCCGCGTGGGTAAGATTTCAGGCTCGGTCGGGACGTTTGCGCACCTGCCGCCGGAAGTTGAAGCCATCATCTGCGAGCGCCTCGGGCTGCAGGCTGACCCCATCTCCACGCAGGTGCTCCAGCGCGACCGCCATGCCTACTACCTGGGCGTGCTGTCGCTGATCGGGGCATCGTTGGAGAAGATGGCCGTTGAGATCCGCCACCTCCAGCGCAGCGAAGTGCGCGAGGTAGAAGAAGCGTTTCGAAAAGGGCAAAAGGGCTCGTCGTCGATGCCCCACAAGCGCAACCCGATCGGCAGTGAAAACATCACGGGCTGTGCCCGCCTGCTGCGCGGCTACATGGTGACGGCCTACGAAAACGTGGCGCTGTGGCACGAGCGCGACATCTCGCACTCCTCCGCCGAGCGCGTCATCCTGCCCGACGCCACCACGATCTTGCACTACGCCCTCCACCGCTTCGGGCGCATCATCGAGAACCTCGTCGTCTACGAAGACGCCATGCAGCGCAACATGGACCGCACCTTCGGGCTGTTCAACAGCCAGCGCCTGTTGCACCACCTCATCGACGCGGGCCTCGCCCGCGAAGCCGCCTACGACCTCGTCCAACCCCTTGCGATGCAGGCATGGACCGAGCAACGCTCGTTCAAAGCCATCGTCCTTGAAGACGGGCGCATCGCCGACCACATCGGCGCCGACGCCGTGGAAGAAGCCTTCGACGCCCGCTACCACCTCAAAAACGTGGACGTCATCTTCGAGCGCGTCGGCCTGGGCTAAGAGCTTGAGCATGAGAGAAAGGGGGTGTGGGAGATCTTGTTCAAATCGCCGTGCTCTCCCGTTCCCAACCTCTCCCTCTCCCCCATTCTCAAATTCTCCCCTTCCTATCCCTTCACACGATGTTTAACTTTTAGTCTAGAACCCGTACCTTCGCGGTAATTCGGTTGGCTCCCGCAATTGGTTGACCAAACTGGATTTGGAAGCGCTTTCTGCGCCTTCTTTGTTCACCAGATTGGAATCGTATTATGTTCTTGACTCCCCTGACACGGGTTCTTCGCCTCGCTTTGGGGCTGTGTTTCGTCTTTGGAATGCTAACCCCTGCAGCATTTTCTCAAACGGCCTCGGTGCGAGGCACCGTCACTGACGCGTCGGATGGCCTGCCGCTGGGCGGGGCCAACGTGATCCTCACCACCGATGGCAGTACCCTGATTTCAGGTGGAGCGACCGACATCGACGGGGTGTATCAGATCAGCAATGTCACGCCGGGCAGCTACATCATCGTCGCCCGTTTTGTGGGGTACGAGGAAAAGGCCGAGCAGATTACCCTGGCTGCAGGCCAGACCCTGACGCTCGACTTTGAAATGGGTCAGGCAGGCTTCGACCTCGACGCCGTGGTGGTCACGGCGTCGCGTCAGGCAGAGAAAGTACTAGACGCGCCCGCCTCTATCTCCGTCCTCAGCGCCCGCGAGGTGCAGCAGGAGGTAATCTCTAACACCGTGGACGCGCTCCGCAACACCACGGGCGTGGATATGGCACAGACCGGCGTGGACCGCCGCGAGGTGGTGCTGCGTGGCTTCAACAACGCCTTCTCCGGTGCCGCGTTTGTCCTCACCGATTACCGGCAGGCCGCCGTGCCGTCGCTGGGCGTCAATCTCTACTCCGTGATGCCGAACCAGAGCACCGACATCGAGCGGGTGGAAATTGTGCGCGGGCCGGGCTCGGCGCTCTATGGCGCGGGCGTGGATGCCGGGGTGGTGCACTTTATCACCACCGATCCCTTTACGTCGCCCGGAACCACGCTGTCGGTGATGGGCGGCGAGCAGTCGCTCTTCGGCGGGCAGTTCCGCCACGCGCAGGTAATTGGCGACAACGCCGCGTTTAAGGTGACCGGCGCGTTTACGCAGGCCGAAGACTGGGGCATGGACCCCAACAACGCCGACGACGCCGCGCAACTGGAAGAATCGATCCTGTGCGAACGCAACAGCACCGGTGTCGTCACCAGCTTCGACTCGTGCCGCAACGACGACTACCAGAAGCTGAACCTGAACGGATCGTTTTATTATCGCTTCAACGACCTCACGACGCTGACGGCTACGGGCGGCTTCTCCTCGCTCACGGCTACCGTTCTTTCGGGCATCGGGACGCTGCAAGCGGACGGGTTTGGCTATTCGTACGGCCAACTGCGCCTCCAATCGGGGCCGCTCTTTGCGCAGGTGTACGTAAACCGCAACGAGGCGGGCGACTCGTTTGTGTATGCGAACGACTTCGATAACAACGGCGTCCCGGATGGCGTGGTGGACAACTCCATCCAGATCAACGCCCAGGCACAGTACGACTTTGCGCTCCGCGAAGACAAGCAGCGGTTCATCGTGGGGGTTGACCTCGAAGCCCTCAACCCCGACACCGACGGCACCATCCACGGGCGCAACGAGGACGACAATGATGTCCGCGAATACGGCGCCTATGTGCAGTCGGCCACCCAACTCACCGAGCAACTCGATCTGACGCTGGCCGTGCGCGGCGACTACAACAACATCGTGGACCAGTTTCAGCTCTCGCCCCGTGCGGCGGTGGTATACAAGCTGACCCCGGGCCACTCGGTGCGCGCCACCTACAACCGTGCCTTTTCGTCGCCCGGCACCAACTCGCTGTTCCTCGACATCAACGCCCGCACGGTGCCGCTGGCGCCGGGACAAACCCTGGTGTTGCAAGGACGCGGCTCGGCGAATGGCTTTACGTTCGACAATTTTCGAAGCAACCGGCAGATCCGGTTCTCGTTGCCCGGCAGCCATTTCCGCAGCGACGTGCCCCTGAACGCGGTCCCGCTGCAAGGCATCTACGAAGCCCTCGTGGGCGGACTGGCAACGGCGGACCCCTCCACCCTTCCGGCTCCCTTCAACAGCCTGCCCGCCGAACAACTCGGTGCGCTGGTGCAGGCCCTCGGCAGCCTGACACCGTTTGTGCAGGGCACCACGCCCGCCATTATGGGCTTCCCGCTCGATAGCGGCGGCCTGCGCCTGATCCCGGATCCCATCGACATCGATCCGCTGGAGCAAACCACCAGCCAGGTGTTTGAGGTAGGCTACAAAGGCATCTTCGCCGACCGTGTGCTGCTGGCCGTGGATGGCTATTACGTGAACAAGAAAAACTTCGTCGGCCCCCTCCTCCTGGAATCACCCGTAGCGGTTGCTCCAGGCCTTGGCGATGACCTCGCCGAAATCCTGGGCCCAATTCTGCAAGGCGCGGCCGCGCAAGACCCCACCGTGCAAGGGCTACTCACCGGCCTGGGCCTCACGCCCGAGACGGCCGCCGTGCTCATCGGCGGCGTCGCCGACGCCCAACTGGGCAGCAGCGCCTTGGGCTTTGTGCAACCCGACCAGGAGCTTACTAGCGATCCGAACGTGGTGGCGGGCTTCCTCGCATACCGCAACTTCGGCGACCTGACGTACTGGGGCGCGGATATTTCGATGCAGTTCCTGCTCAACGACCGCGTGAACCTGTTCGGCAACCTGTCCGTCGTCAGCGACGACTTCTTCGACCCCGATGAACTGGACGAGCGCGGCACCGACCTCAGCCTCGCGCTCAACGCACCGACGCTGAAGGTGAAGCTGGGCGGTAGCTATAGCATCCCTGGTGGCCTTTCCGTCAACGCCTCGGGGCGCTACTCCGAGGGCTTCCCGGTGGCATCGGGGCCATACGTGGGGGGCCTTCCGGCACCGTTCGGCGACGGCACGGGCGGCGTGGAGAGCTACTTCCTGCTGGACGTGGGGGCAAACTACGACTTCACGCGCACCGTGCCGGGCCTTCAGTTTGGCCTCAGCGTGCAAAACCTGCTGAACAACGAACACCGCGAGTTCCTTGGTGCCCCGCTGCTCGGACGCATGGGCCTGGCGCGGCTGACGTACAGCTTCTAATACGGATTGCGCTCATTGATGTCAGGATACGTGCCTTCGAGAACGGGTCCTCTCTCCCCTGGCGGGAGAGAGTCAGAGTGAGAGGGAATCGTAGAAACAAGCATCGTTGTTTCACCCTCACCCTGGCCCTCTCCCATCAAGGGAGAGGGAACGCGGGAAAGAGCACCAGCGCTATCCCAACATCATCAAACGGTATCGGTGTGACCCGTCTCTTTGTTTTTACGTCCACAGCGTATGCATCGGGTGGCGCAGTGCCAGCGTGCCTTCCATCAGCGTGCGGTCGAAGTTGATAAAACCGTTGACGAGGTAAACCTCCTCGGGCGTGCAGTTCCACAGTAGCTTGACCTCGCGGTCGCCGCGCCGGTAGTCGTTTGTGAGGATGACACCGACGAGCCGGTTGGTCGCCGTGCCGAGGAAAATGTCCACCTCGCCGCCATCAGAGGTGTGCGTATCGCAGACGTAGCCGTAGTCGATGGGGTAGATGATCTCGGGAAACTGCGGATGGGGCGAGCGGTAGGCCCGCTCCACCACGGTGCCGTTGGTCTCCACCAGCGCTTCCCACGCCGCCCAGTTAAAATGCTGCGTGAGAAGGGTGGCAAAGGACGCGTTTTCGGACATAAGCACGAGGGTTGAGCAAAACAAAGGGTTGTACGCGGTGCGCGTCCGACCAGATTCGAGAAACCCCGCAAAGCGAGCGGCTGTTCATCCTGCCCTCCTTCGCCCCAACCCGCTGCACCATGTCCTCACTTCCCACCATCCGCGACATCGCCCGTGCCCTCGAAGCCTGGGCCCCGCCCGCCTCGGCGCAGTCATACGACAACGTGGGCTTGCAAGTGGGCGATGCCTCCCGCGAGGTGGAACAGGCATTGATTGCGCTGGACCTGACGCCGCAGGTGCTGGAAGAAGCCAAGACCCAGGGCGCAACGCTCATCATTACGCACCATCCCTTGATTTTTCGCCCGCTCCGAAATGTCACCACGGCAAATCCTGTCTCCGGGCTGGCGTTTCGGCTGGCGGAAGCGGGGATCGCGCTCTACAGCATCCACACCAACCTCGATGCCGCCCCGGCAGGCGTCTCGTTTTCCCTCGCCGAGCAGTTGGGCCTGCGCGACGTGCAGTTCCTCGACACGATGGACGAGGCGCTGTACAAACTGGTCGTGTTCACCGCCGACGCTGAAGCCACACAGAATGCGCTGGCGGAAGGCGGTGCGCACCGCCTCACGGTCCTACCAACCGCCGAAACCACGCGCCTCGAAGCCGAGGTGGACCGGTGGCATTTGAAGTCGATGTTGGCCGCACTTCCTCCCGGTGCAACCTATGATGTGTACCCGGTGCAGCAAGCCACCTCCCGCGCTGGGCTGGGCGCCATCGGCACGCTGGAAGCACCCGAACCGCTCCCAGCATTCCTTGCGCGTGTCAGCGAGCGGCTGGACGCCGCCAGCCTGCGGTATGTGGGCGACCCCGAATCCACCGTTCAAACCGTGGCCGTGTGTGGCGGCTCGGGGAGCGACTTCACGCGCCGCGCCCTGGCCGCCGGAGCCGACGCCTACGTCACCGCGGACGTGACATATCACAAGTTCTTCGATGTGCTGGATGCCAACGGACACCCACAAATGGCACTGATCGACGCCGGGCACTACGAGACCGAAGCCATCACCGAACGGCTGCTGCAACACTGGCTCCGCGAACGATTCCCCGCCACCAACTGGAACCGCACCGCCCTGCGCACCAGCCCCATGCAGACGTTTGTGCAACGGTAGTAGTCTGACCAGCCCATTCTCATTTGGTGTCATGCTGAACTTGTTTCAGCATCTCTGTTTTTAGCGTTGAGATCCCGAAAGATCCTGAATCAAGTTCAGGACAGGGTTCGGGATGACATCAACTTCAACTTTGAAAGAGTATCAGACTTGTCAAAGTTCTAGCACGGCTTTAGCTACATCTGCTCGGTGTCGTAGAACAGGTTGACGTTGCTGACGTGCGCGGCCTTGCCGAGTTCTTTGGTTAGCGCCTCGGTGTGCTCTTTCTTGCGGAGATCCACGAAGAATGTCAGGTCCAGCATGTCGCTGTCGCCCACCGAGCGCGCGTTGATGAGCTTGTAGCGCTTGGCGTATTTGTCGAGCACGGGCAGGTACGTCGCCGAGCCGTTTTGCTGCGGCGCATCGTACGAGAGTTGCAACACAAACGCCTCCTTGTGGATGACGGCGTAGTTGCTCTTGGTGGTGACGGCAATCACGGCGCAGATGCTGGCGGTGCCCATGAGGGCCACGGCGTACATGCCCACACCGGCGGCCATGCCTACCGCCAGCGCGAAGAACACAAACACGATGTCTTGCGGATCTTTCACGGCCGTCCGAAACCGGATGATTGACATGGCCCCGACGAGGCCGAAGGCACGGGCGAGGTTGTTGCCAATCGCGAGCATCACCACCGCCGTAATCATCGCCAGAAAAATCATTGAGCGGACGAAGCTGGGCGCGTAGTCCGAGCCCCGGTAGGTCCAGCGATATGTCAGCGAGATAGCGAGTCCACACACGAGTGCCACCAGCAGCCCCTTCACCACATCGCCGGTGTGAATCGCGTAATCTTGTATCGACTGAAACTCTTGCAACATAGGGGGGAAACGTCCTCAAACTTCCATCGATGAAGGGCGCAATATATTGCTTCGCGCGAACACGGTGTGGGCTTTCTCCGCGTCCAGGTGTTTCACCACGGGCGGGGCTTTGGCCAGCACCGCGGCCTTGTGGTCCGTATGCCAGCCATTTAACTCCGCGCAGATGCAGTACTTGGACAAGGCGCGACGGCGGAGGTTATATTTCGCCAGCATCGGCAGCAGCCACGCCGGGAACCGGGTGTTGTACTTCACTTCGAGGATGAAGTGGCCCGGAAACGCATTCCGCAGGCCATCATCTGTAAAAAGTGCGTCGAGGGGCAGGTAGGAAGCCCCCCGCAGGTTGCGGTCGAAGGTGATGCGCAGGGTGGCATCGAAGCGCCCGTGGAAGGCTTCGCGCTCATAAACGGTGGTGTGAGTAGGCCGCAGTGCATACCGCCGCACATGGTAGAAGAACCGCCGCGCATCTTCGATCGCCTCGGCGTAGTGACCGCCGAGACGAATGTATTGCTTCACATCACCGGTGGCGAACAACGCGCCAAGGTCCTCAAACGCGAGCGGGGCGCGGTTTTTTGAGACCTGGTTTTCCACCTTGCGCTT
Source organism: Rhodothermia bacterium (assembly GCA_030428385.1). Taxonomy (GTDB): domain Bacteria; phylum Bacteroidota; class Rhodothermia; order Rhodothermales; family JAAAOL01; genus JAUIDY01. The sequence goes on from JAUIDY010000001.1 coordinate 38,461, forward strand.
GATCTCGAGAAAGACCGGGTGGCCGTCTTCAAGCTGGTTGTAGGCCCGCACGCGCAGCTTGCGCCGCACCTTGATGCCCGCCTGCTTCTCGTGGTAATACCGGAGCGAGGCGGTGTCAAGATAGATGCTGCGGACGGTGTACCCGCGCTCCTCGTAGCCATGCCCATGCCGGTCCAATTCCACAAACGGCGCAATGGCAGCCCGGAGGTCAGGCAGCGCGGCGTTGGGAACGAGGTATTTATGTTCGGCACGCATCAGGTCAGGACAGCGGGGCTTGAAACCAGCGGCGGACATACTGGGCCAGCGTCAGCGTCCCGCCCGCAATCTGGCACCGCGTCACGGTTCCGGGTAGCAGCCGAGGGCCGTCCTCGATGAGCGCCGTCACCAGCACCACCGATTGGCCGTTTAACTGATGGATCGTGTCGCCCAGTTGATGCACCTGCGCCGCGATGGGCTCCGCCAACCCGGCTACCTGCACCGTCACGTCGGCACCCACCGTCAGGTGCAGGTGCTCCTCCCAGCGGACAGGCATAACGACAACGAACGTGTCCATGTGATGCACGGTAAGCAGCGTGTCGCTGCCAAACGACCGCACGACAGTGCCCGCAATCGGTGCCGTAATGGTGTACAAGCTGAGGCGGTTGTTCAGCGTGGCGATGTCATTGCGCAGCGCCTCCACTTCGGTGCGCGTCAGGCTGAGTTGTTCGGGTTTTTCGCCCGTTTGCAGTGCATCCAGCCGTGCCTGCGCCGCTGCGATGTTGGCCAGAAAGACGCGGTGCTGGCTTTCCGCAATTTCCAGTTCTTGCTCCGAGATCAGCGCCTGTGCACGCAGGGCCCGCTGGCGTTCGAGGATGTTTTCGTGCTGTGTGGCTTCTTCCTGGGCCTGCGCCAGTTGCATCTGCGCCTCGTTGACCACGGCAGCCTTTTCGCCCGTGGTTTGCACGTCCAGCATCGCCAGCGTGGCTGCCAGTTCCCCGGTGAGTTGCGTCAGTTCGCGCTCTGTGGTGCTGGAAAAAATGGTCGCGATGGTGTCACCTTCGGCCACGTCCACGTCGGGCTTGAGGCCGGGCTGGAGCGTGAGTTGCACAAAGTCGCCCCGCTCGAAGCGGTTGAGCGCGTAGCTCTGCACGGTGCCCTCGGCATGGTCGTGCAACATCCCGCCAATGGAGCCCGCGCCATCGCGCACCAAGGTCCACGACTGGGCGGGCCATACCTTGCCCGTCACTTCGATGGTATAGGCCACCTCCGAGGGAAGTAACAAAACACCGACGACCACCAAAACAGCGAGGACGCCAGCCACTACATAACGCACCATGTCCTGCAATCAATCGCTCCATAAAACAACCGAAAGGCCCGTGCGGAAGCTTTCGGACGCGGGGGGTGTTAACATAAAGTTAAAGTTAATGTAATACCGTGGAAAAAGATAAGATCACATGGAGAGCCTGTTAAAAGGAGCCCCGGCGGTGGGATCACATGGCAGATTCCCTCCACTAATAAAACACAATGCCTATCTTCAGCACCTTTTGTTCGTTTTGTCTCCCCCACCCCACCCCCGTTTCGACCATGCGTACCCTGGTCTTTAGCCTGCTCCTTCTTGCTGTTGTTGGTGAGGTCCAGGCACAACATCCGGTGCTGAATGAACTGATGGCCAGCAACACCGAAACGCTGGCCGACGATGATGGCGACTTCTCCGACTGGATCGAGCTGTATAATCCCACGGGGGCGGACATCTTGCTAGGAGGCTATGGTCTTTCGGACGAAGAGGGCGAGCCGTTTAAGTGGGTTATCCCGTCCCAAACGTTGACTGCGGGTGACTATGCCCTCTTTTTCGCCTCGGCGAAAGACCGGGCGGGCACCAACGGGCTATGGGAAACGGTGATCGACTGGGGCGATGCGTGGCGCTACCGGGCCGGGACCTCCGAGCCGCCTGCCACCTGGACCGACCCCGGCTTTGACGACGCGGGCTGGAACACCGGCCCCAGCGGGTTCGGCTACGGCGACGGCGATGACGCCACCCCCTTCTCCTCCAGTACCCTCGTGCATTACGTCCGCACGACCTTCTCCATCGACGACCCACAGGCGGTGAATGGGGCACTGTTTCATGTGCACTATGATGATGCGTTTGTGGCGTACCTGAACGGCGTCGAGATCGCGCGGGCTGGCATCGGCACTCCCGGCGTGCGCCCCACCTATCAGGAGGGCGCCCTCACCGATCACGAGGCGCAAAACGTGCTGGGCCAGCTTCCCGACGAGTTTGAGATCGACACGGACCTGCTGCAACCGGGCGAAAATGTGCTGGCTGTGCAGATCCACAACGTCTCCACCACGTCGTCCGACCTGTCGCTGATCCCGTTTCTTTCGCTCGGCCTGTCTACACCGCCCGCTTCGCCGCGTGGCCCGTCAACGCACCTCGTTCCCTTTTTCGAGCGGCTGCCCCATGCCAACTTCAAGCTGAGCAGCGGCGGCGAGACGCTGTATCTCACCGGCCCCGATGGCGTGCGGGTGGATGAAATCGAGATCCCGGCGCTGCCGCCGGATGTGTCGTATGGCCGCACCCCGGATGGCAGCGCCGCGTGGACGTTGTTAACCACCGCTACGCCCCAAGCCCCCAACCCCTCGACGGGCATCGCCGACATTTCGGCGGCACCGGCTTTTGACCAGGCTTCGGGCTTTTATGCCAATGCCATCAGCGTGCAACTCTCCGCCGATCCCCCCGAGGCCCCGATCTATTTTACCCTGGATGGATCGGAGCCGACGATGACCAACAGCGCCCGCTACACCCAGCCGCTGACGCTGTCCGAAACGACGGTGATCCGCGCGCGCACCTTTACACCGGGGCTCATCCCCAGCCCCATCACCACCCACACCTATCTCGTTGGCGAGACCCAAAACCTGCCCACCATCGCCATCTCCACCGACCCGGAAAACCTGTGGGACTGGAATACCGGCATTTACGTCCTGGGGCCGAATGCTGACCCCCAGCCGCCGAATCGAGGCGCGAATTTCTGGCAGGACTGGGAAATCCCGGTGCATGTGGCGTTTTACGAAACCGACGGCGAACTGGCTTTCAGCACCGACGCGGGAGCCCGCATCGTGGGCGGCTACACCCGCAGTTCCCCCCAGAAGTCCCTCGCCCTCTTCGCGCGTGGACGGTATGGCGACTCGGCCTTCGAACACCAGATCTTCCCCGACCGACCGTATGACTCGTACCAGGCCGTTACGCTGCGCAACGCGGGCAACGACTGGAGCCGGGCGCATTTCCGGGATGGGTTTATGCAAAGCCTCGTCACCGAAGCCGACATCGACGGGCTGGCGTTTCGCCCGGCGGTGGTGTTCCTCAATGGCGAATACTGGGGCATCCAGAACCTGCGCGAAAAACCCAACGAGCATTATCTGGCCTCGCTGCACGACGTGGACGCCGATGCCCTCGACCTGCTCGAAGGCAATGCCGATGTGATCGAAGGAGACAACGCCGACTACCTCGCCCTGCTCAACTTTATGGCCACCAGCAATATGGCCTCGGACGATGTGTATGCAGAGGTGCGCCGCCAGATCGACATCAACAACTTCATCGACTACCAGGTCACCCAGATCTTTATCAACAACCGCGACTGGCCCGGCAACAACATCAAGTTCTGGCGGCCCCATGAGGACGGGCGCTGGCGGTGGATCCTGTTCGACACCGACTTTGGCTTTGGCATTTATGGCAACCTCGAATACGAGGAAAACGGGATCGCCTTCGCCACCGACCCCAACGGTCCCGATTGGCCGAATCCGCCGTGGTCTACCTTTGTGCTGCGCCGCCTGCTCGAAAACCCCGACTTCGAACGGGCCTTCATTAACCGCTTCGCCGACTTCCTGAACGTCCATTTTACCACCGACCGGATGGAGGAAGCACTTGATGCCATCATCGACACGATGGACGAGGAAATCCCGCGCCACATGGCCCGTTGGGGCGCACAGGGTGGACCATGGGAATCTCACATCAATGTCATCCGCACCTTTGCCCACCAGCGACGGGCCCCGCTGCTGCGCCACTGGCGCAACTACTTCGCCCTGGCCGCCCTGCAACCCATCACGCTCGATGTGGCGACCGCGGGCACCGGCACCATCCGCATCAACCGCGAAATGGTGACGGCCTTTCCGTGGACGGGCGACTATTTCCCCCGCGTCCCGGTGACCCTCACGGCCGAGCCTGCCCCCGGCTATCGGTTTGTGGAATGGTCGGGCGCGGCCCAAAGCACTGACCGCGTCCTCACCATCGACCCGGTTAACTCCCCCTCGGTAACCGCCCATTTTGCGCCTATCTCAGGAAGTGCCGCCCCGGTGGTGATCAACGAAATCCAGTACCACCCCCCGGATGACGCCGACACAGGCGACTGGGTGGAACTGCTCAACCGCAGCCCCGAAGCCTTCGACCTCTCGGGCTGGGCGCTGATGGACGCTCAGGAAGACCATGCTTTCACCCTCCCGGAGGGTACCACCATTGCACCCAAAAGCTACCTTGTCCTGACCCAGGAGCCCGACGCTTTCGCGGCGGTCCACCCCGACGTGCCCTCCCTCGGCGGTTGGGACTTCGGATTTAGCCAGGCGGGCGACCATGTGCGGATTTTGGATGCCGACGGCGTGCTGGTAGACTCGCTGACCTTCGATGACGACACGCCGTGGCCCAGCGAGGCTGATGGCGACGGCCCCTCGCTCGAACTCATCGAATCGGCCCATGACAATGCCAACCCGGCCAACTGGAGTTTTTCGCGGGTTATGGGCGGCACACCGGGCGCCCTCAACACCGTTGGCGTTCCGGTAGACGCCACACCCCAGCCCACCTTGCCCCAGACCTACACGCTGGAAGCCGCTTACCCCAACCCCTTCCGCGACCACGTCACCTTCAGCTACAGTCTCCCCGAAGCCGGACGCGTGGAACTGCGAGTTTATAACACCCTGGGGCAACAGGTGGCGACGCTGATCAACACCGACCAAGCCGCCGGAAGACAGCGTATTCGCTGGAGCGCCGCCGACGCCGCACCGGGGCTCTACCTCGTCCAGCTTCGGGTCGCGGGTACGCTCAAGGCCAACCGCAGCGTGCTTCGGATTCGCTAAAAGGGCAAGTAGGCCTTGGAACGCAGGTCTAAAACCGGTCGTTTGGCACCCTTCCTTGCTCCCCGCCTTACCCATCCCTGTTGTCCATGCGCACCGCGCTTCGTTCCCTCTGGGTCTGGACTGCCATCATCACCCTGATTGTGGTGTGGCTGCCGCTGCTTGCCCTCGTCCGGCTCTTCGACCGCGACCCCGCCCGCTATCGTACCGGGCGCTGGTTTCGGCGGCTCGGCATGATGATGACCAAGATTAATCCGGCGTGGCAAATCCACATCACGGGCGACTTCCCCGACAACCCGCGCCATCCGTATATCGTCGTCAGCAACCACCAGTCGAACGCCGACATCCCCCTGATTAGCTGCCTGCCGTGGGAGATGAAATGGGTAGCGAAAGCCGAATTGTTCAAGCTGCCCGTGGTGGGCTGGATGATGCGGCTGGCGGGCGACATCGAGGTGGACCGCAAGGACAAGCGCAGCCGGGCACAGGTGTTTATCACGGCGCGGCAGTACCTGAAGGACCGCTGCTCGGTGATGTTTTTCCCCGAAGGCACCCGCTCGCGTGACGGGCGTGTGCTGCCCTTCACCGATGGCGCATTCCGCATCGCCATCAAGACCAAGGTGCCTATCCTGCCGCTGGTGGTAGAGGGCTCGCAGAACGCCCTGCCGAAACACGACTGGAAGTTCGGCACCATCGAACACATCCGCCTGCATGTCTTCCCGCCCATTCCCACCGACGGCCTCACCGGCAACGATGCCGAGGCGCTGCGCGAGCAGGTGCGCCAGCAGATCCTTGACCAACTCGCCGCGTGGCGCGGCGTAGCGCCCGACGCCGTGGACGCACAGGCCAAAACACCCAATGCCTGACGCCGCTTGCTCGTAACTCCGCTGCCAGGCCCCGCGTAGGGAGGGCGAACGTGTTGTTTCAATCTTTCGCCCCACCGATTTATGGAACCGACTCCTGCCCTTCGCGCTTTTTTGCTGAACCTCGGCTATGTGGCGTTGCCGCTCAAAAAAAGCCCCCTCAACCATTTCGAACTACGCGGCACCCTCAACAACCAGCCCGTCTTGTTGATGCTGGACACGGGAGCGTCTCACACCGGCCTTGACGAACAAAGCGCCGAGCGGCTCCATCTTCTGTCCGAAGCCTCCGATGAAAAAGCGGGTGGGTTAGGCAACTCCGAGATGACGGTTTCGCAGTGTGTGATTGATACCTTAACACTTGGCGAATTGCGTTTTGAATCCGTCCCGGCCTTCGTCGCCGACCTCTCCCATGTGAATGCCGCCTTGGCCGTCGCCAACGCCGACTCGGTTGATGGTATCTTGGGGGCCGACTTGCTGAACCACCACGGCGCCATTATTGATTATGGCAGCAGCACCCTGTACCTCAAGCCGTAGCAGATGGCCGTCGTGTGGGACAGGTGTTTTTGGGCGCAGACAGTGTTACATTGAAGGACGTGCCCTGAACCGTCGGTATTTTAGTTCATCGCGAACGAACCGATGTTTTTAGCTGCACCTTCTGAAGCTTTTCCGCTTTTTGTCTTGCATTCCTGTTTCTTCCTTTTCTCGCTCTAACCCAGCCACACGCCATGCCCCAACGCTTACTGCTTTGCTTTGCGCTGTTTCTGTCCGTCACGTTGACGGCCCAGGGACAAGCCTGGATTAACGAACTGCACTACGACAATACCGGCGGTGATACCGGCGAGTTTATTGAAGTTGCCGGGGTTGCCGGAACGGACCTCACCGGCTGGTCGCTGGCACTCTACAATGGGGACGGGTCTGCCACCTATGACACCGAACCCCTTGCCGGAACCATCCCTGACCAGGGTGGTGGCTTTGGGACCCTGTCTTTTGCTATCGCCCCCATTCAAAATGGCGCACCCGATGGGCTCGCGCTTTGTGACGGCGTCGGCGTCGTGGTGAGTGGTACCACCACGCAGTTCCTCAGCTACGAAGGTGTGATTACGGCATCAGGAGGCTGCGCCGATGGCCTCACAAGCACCGACATCGGGGTTGATGAAGACCCGGCTCCTCCCATCGGCTCTTCGCTGGGCCTCGAAGGCACGGGCACCTCGTATGACGACTTCACCTGGACCACCTTCGCCGATGACTCGCCGGGTGCAGTGAATGCCGGTCAGTCGTTTGGTGTTGGCCCGCTGCCCACCACCGATGCCGGTATCTGGTTCAATGAGGCGCACTACCAAGACACCGATGCTGTAACGACCACCTTCCTAGAGTTGGTGGCGGATGGAGGCGGCTTAGGGCCTGCCATGGGCGCTCTCCCCGAAAACCCCGACCTCACCTTGAACAAAACAAGCAGCCCAATTCCTGTTGTTCCGGGTGTGTCGGTGGTGCTTTATGAAGCCGCAACGGGAATGATTGCCACCCTGCCGCCAGCTCTGGGAGGCGGCCCGGCTATCCTTCCCCTGGGCTTCTTTACCCCTGGAGAAACCATTGGCGACTTCACGTTCCTCACCTTCGGCGGCGACACGGAATTCCTCTTTGCCGCTGCGGGAGATGCCCTTGCCCTGTGCTTTGATCTCGGTTTGCCCGGTGAAGCCATCCTCGAAAGTGGCGGCGCCGTGCAGTTCTTCAGCCAACTCGGCACCACAACCGCTGCCGTAGGCTGTGCCGCAGGCCGCACCAGCACCGACCTCGGCGTCTCCGAAGACACCTCCACCCTGCCGGGCGCCTCGATCGGCCTCACGGATGGCCCCGGCGCAGGCATGGACTTTGGCGACTTCGTTCCGACAACCTTCCCCAATACCGATATCCCACGGGCCACCCCTGGCAGTCCCAACTTCTACCAGTCGTTCGCCATCACCAACGAGTGCCCTGCACCGTTTGGCATCGATGACTTCAAAAGTGGGCCCAACAACAAGGAATTCGTCTCCTTCCTCACCAACCCCGCCACCGACCTGACCTCTCCCCAACTGTATCTGGTGATGTATGACGGCGCGACGGGAGACGCCTATTTCAGCACCACGCTCGATGGCACAACCGATGGCGCTGGGGGCTATGTGATTGGGGCTAAAAAAGTGATCCCCCGGGACCAAAACCTGCCCCCCGGCACCATCCAGCCCGGCCCTGATGGCATTGCGGTGCTCACCCGCGATGTGCCGCTGGGCTCGAGTGTCTATACCCTCACTTTCCCCAATGAAGTCTGCGCGTACCTGTACTACCAGAACAAAACCACCATTCTGGTCAACTACGGAACGCCCGGACCGACCAAAAAACCGAGCGACGTTGGGTTTGACCTACTGGCCTTCCTGACCGCCCAACAGCAGCAGGAGGCCCCGCTCGCTTTGTTGGAAGAAGACACCGCGACGCTGCCGACTAACTTTACCCTGGATCAGAACTACCCGAACCCGTTCAACCCCACCACCGCGATACAATTCGCGCTGCCCGAAGCCGCCGATGTCTCGCTGGTGGTATATGACATGCTCGGGCGGGCTGTTCAAGAACTCGTTGCCCGCCCCATGGAAGCGGGCTCCTACACCGTCTCGTTCGATGCCCAGGGCCTGCCAAGTGGCATGTACATCTATCGCCTGACAGCGGGCGGCTTCTCTCAAACCAAACGCATGGTCCTGCTGAAGTAGCCCTACGTTTGTACCACCCATTACCCCGAAAAAAGCCGGAGCAGCTGCCATGCTCCGGCTTTTTTTGTACCTCCGTCAGGTGCAGACTCTTTTCCCTGTTAAAATGCGATTAAGTGATTTATAAAGTAACGCTAAATGTCGAGATTAATACGTACCACGTGTTGCCTGAGGCCTCAACAAGGCAGGCGCCTGGGGGGACAAGGGCAGCGCACATGACCTGACCGACTAGCCGTACGAGGTGGTTTATGTATGTGCACTCTCCGATCCACGCCGCCCCCTACAGGGGCCTGCTCCGTCTCAAGTGGAACCACGCCTTTCTGATTCTACTTGGTGCCTTCTTCGTTTTCAGCCTGGCAGGCTGCGATCTTTTTCCTGGAGACGAGGACGAGCAAGAACTCACCCTTGCCGAAACCGACGACCCGCTGGCTCCCTTCGCCGCCGCCCATAGCGATGGCAGCAACCTGGTTGCCCTCTCAAGCGGGGGGCTCGCAGGTGTGAACGGGGTGGTGTATACCACCTCGGATGGGCAGAAAGTGGGCCTGGAATTGGACAGCCAGGGCTTGCCCCAGACCCTCCACATTGGCGGCGCGGTGGTGTTGTTCGAGAATTTCCGGGCGGACGAAGTAGACCTTGCCGTGATTTTGCCCGACGGCGAAATTGAAATCGTACGCGACGCCCCGCTGGGAGACGCGGGGTCGGCCCAACTCGCAGCGTTGCTTGTGGCGAGCAAAAACGCGTCTACCTTCACCGACGCCGTGAAAGCCCTCGGACTCTCGCTCAACATTGCGGTATGTACCGTGGGCACCCCTGTTGCGCTAGCGACAGGCGTGGGAGCCGTAGCGGGTACCGGCCTTGCGCTTACCTGTGCCAGTGCCCTGCTGGCCGTCCTCCAAGAAAGTGGCAACCTCGAAGGTACTGTGGCCGACATTGCAGGCATTGAGATCGGGGCCTTTGCGGCGGCCTTTGATGCCATCGGGTGCAACCCCAGCATCACCAGCTTTGTGAACTGCTTACAAGCCCTCGTCGGATCCATCAACGTCTACATCGACACCCGCGACCTCGCCAATGAATCTATCGACGGGCAGGTGCAGTTGGCGCGGGGCGTCTTGCGTACCGGCGCAGGCGAAGTGAAGGTGACGCTCACCTGGAACAACACCGCCGACCTGGACCTGTGGGTGACGGACCCCTGTGGCGAAGCCATTGGCTGGAGCCATCGCACCTCGCAATCGGGGGGGCAACTGGATGTGGATGACACCAGCGGCTTCGGTCCGGAGAACATCTTCTGGCTCAACGGCACGGCCCCGCCCGGAAGCTATCAGGTGGAGGTGGATCATTTTTCCGGCCCTGGCCCCTCTACGTTCGACATCTTCATCCAGCATCCCGGCGACCCCATCACACAACTACGGGGCAGTATCAACACGGACGAACGGCGCACCATCACCAACTTTACCGTGACCGGTACGAGCGGCGTGTGTGGAGCTACCCTTCCTAAAACGCCCGCCCCGGCGACCAAACCGACGCGTTGATTCGCGGCGTTCTTCGGTACCTATCCTTCCTCCCGTATCAACCGCTGCATCTCGGCGGGCAGTTTTTTTGCGCCTTCGCGTAGGATGCTTCGGTGCGTGGCGGCCCGGTGGTGCATCAAGAACGTAAAAATGGCCTCTGGGTCGTGCTTGCTGGCTTCGCGGAGCGCCCAGCCCACGGCCTTCCGGACGATGGGCGCGGGATCATCCAGCAGCGGCAGGCAGAGTTGGAGTGCTTCGTCCACATGCGCCCGCCCTTTCTGGTTGAGCGCGGCTGCCACCGCCATCGGAAAGCGCCGCCGCCATGGGTTCGCAGAGGCCGTGCAAGCCATCAACGCCTCCATTTTGCCAAGGTCGCGGGCAACGACCTCAGTGGCGATGCCCGTTGCCAGTTGGTCGCAGATCTCCCAATCCGCCACCTCGTCCAGCCACCGGTCAACAGATTGCCACAACTCAGGTGGAAAGGAACGCTTGCGGTGGGCCAGCCAGAACAGCCCCACGCACACGTCTTCACGGACATGCGTGGCGAAGGCATCATCGACCAGCGCCACCACGTCGGCCACCGGTACGTTACGATGGGCGCGGTGCACCTCACGGGCGATGGCGCGCAGGTGCGGCACCCGCACCCCCCGGACGATCCAGCCCGTGGGCACCAACGCCAACAGGGTTTTGCGGTAGGCCGGATCGAGGTGCGCGGCAAGGCGCGAAGAAAGGATTTCGTGTAAAGGTGACATGGCGACAACAGGAAACGGCGAGGATACAACGCGCCCTTTCCCAAGCAGCGCCGCCGCACAAGGTTCCAAGCCACGACGCACATCAACTAGCCATGCTGCCACTATGGCGCATAGGGGGAAATGGCACAGGTATTGTCTGTTGTAACAAATAACAATGCCCGGACACCAAAGGGCGTTGTTTTTATCCGCAGCGGCTTCGGCCAAAGCGGCTATAAAACTGAAACTATGACGAGGGCCTTCGGTTGTAGGAGCCATCTTACAATCCTCGATACTCGTCCCACCGAATCCCAACCCATTCAATTTATAAAGGAGGATCCATCCATGGCAGCAAACGCCAAATATGTGACCCTGACAGACGGCACGTTTCAAGAAGAAGTTCTGGGCGCTGATCAGCCCGTTCTCGTTGACTTCTGGGCGACCTGGTGTGGCCCGTGCCGCATGATTGCACCGGTCATCGAAGAGTTGGCTAGCGAGTACGAGGGGCGTGCCAAAATCGCCAAGATGGACGTGGACCACAACCCGCAGGTCCCGATGCATTTCGGCGTCCGCTCCATCCCCACGCTGCTTTTCTTCAAAGACGGACAGGTCGTCGATCAGTTGATTGGCGCGGTCTCGAAGAAAGTGTTGGCCGACAAACTCGACGCGCTCGTCGCCGAACCCGCGGTGTAATGCGTTGCCCATAGATGCGGCCCCGAAGCCGCTGCTGGTACCGCCCGGAGTGGGCACGGCCTTTTAGCCGATCCGCTCCGGGCGCTTTTTTCGTCCCTTGCGCGAACTGGTCTTATGGAAGCCCCCTCTGCCCGCCCCGCCGACGTGTATATCCATGGCACCGTGCCCGAAGAGCAGGCGCGGCTGTCGATGCTGAACGACCTGCTCAACGGCCCGAGCCTGGACGCGCTGGGCCTTATGGGCGGCGAGCGAATCTTGGATGTGGGAAGCGGCCTCGGGCAGTTTACGCGGCAGATGGCCCGTGCGGCAGGCCCCAGCGGCTACGTGCTGGGCATCGAGCGGGACGCGGCGCAACGAGAGCAAGCCACTCAACTCGCCGCCGACGCAGCCGAAGCCGACCTTGTCACCTTCCGCGCCGGTGATGCGACGGCGTTGCCGTTGACTCCCGACGAACAGGGCACCTTCGATGTGGTGCACACGCGCTTTTTGCTCGAACACGTAATCGATCCGCTCGCGGTGGTGCGGCAGATGGTGCACGCGGCGCGTCCGGGCGGGCGCATCGTCTTGGCCGACGACGACCACGAAGTGCTGCGTGTGTGGCCGGAGCCGCCGGGGCTGTACGACCTGTGGCGCGCTTACTACCGCGTCTACGACCGCCTCGGCAACGACCCGCAGGTGGGGCGGCGGCTGGTGTCGCTGCTGCATGAGGCCGGGGCTGATCCGCGCCGCAACACCTGGATCTTTTTCGGCAGTTGCTCCGGCGAACCGCGCTTTCGGCAGTTTGTCGAAAACCTGATCGGTGTCATCGACAGCGCACGCGCGGCTATCCTTGCCCACGCGTTCTTCGACGAGACCTATTTCGACGAAACCGTCGCCAGCTTTCGGGCCTGGAGCCAACGCCCCGACGCCGCCATCTGGTACGCGCTCAGTTGGGCCGAGGGTGTGAAACGAGCGACGTAAAACGTGAACTTAATTATTAACGCCGGTGTGTGATCGCTTTCCTACTGATGCCACTGACCGGAATGACTAGCCCCTGAACCTATGACTACCAACGGAACCCCTGACCTCGTTGCTTTTGAGGGCTTTGACTTTACCGACGCCGAACACCGGAACGTGGTGATTATTGGAACGGGACCGGCGGGCTACACGGCGGCGCTGTATGCCGCACGCGCCAACCTGGAGCCGCTCGTCTTTAAAGGCCCGCAGCCTGGCGGTCAGTTGATCACTACCACCGACGTGGAGAACTACCCCGGCTACCCAGATGGCGTGATGGGCCCCGATATGATGGTCGATTTTGAGAAGCAGGCGGATCGGTTTGGAGCCGACCTGCGCTGGGGCACCGTCACGGCGGTCGACTTTTCGGAGCGTCCGTTTAAGCTGATCGTCGATGGCGAAACGGCCATTCTGGCCGACACCGTGATTATTGCCACGGGCGCGTCGGCGCGGTACCTGGGGCTGGAGCACGAGGCGCGGCTGCTGGGGCGCGGCGTGTCGGCATGTGCCACATGCGACGGCGCATTTTTCCGGGGCGAAGATGTGGCCATTGTCGGCGGCGGCGACACCGCGATGGAAGAAGCGCTATTCCTCACCCGTTTTGCCAACAAAGTCTTCGCCATCCACCGCCGCGACGAACTGCGGGCGTCGAAGATTATGCAAGAGCGTGCCTTTGCCCACGAAAAGATTGAGTTCATCTGGAACACCGAAGTCACCAATGTCCTCGGCGAGCAGCAGGTAGAAGGCGTCGAACTGTATAACAACCAGACGCAGGAGACCACCACGTTGCCCGTCGGCGCGCTGTTCGTCGCCATCGGGCACTCGCCCAACACGGAGTTGTTCAAAGGCTGGCTGGACATGAACGACGTGGGCTACATCGAGACGCAGCCCGGCTCTACGTATACCAACATCCCCGGCGTTTTCGTCGCAGGCGATGCCCAAGACCACGTCTACCGTCAGGCTATCACCGCCGCAGGCACCGGCTGCATGGCTGCCATCGACGCCGAGCGCTGGCTGGCCGAGCAGGAAGCGCCTGTAGAGGCCGCGGGGTAATCACACCACCGCCACCCCGGCGATGTGAGGCCGCACGATGTTGGGAATGGGAAGGTTAAAAGACTCCATCTGCACGTCTGAGAAGCCTGCTTCCCGGAGAGCCTTTGCCGTATCTCGGTCAGGGCGGCAGCCGTCGGCAACGAGCCGCCAAGCGGGACGAACGAGCCGCTGAAGCCCACGCAGGAACGAGCCCTCGGGCGCGATGACGTGTTCGATGAAGAAGAACCGTCCCCCGGGTTTAAGCACGCGCCGGATCTCGCCGAGCGTCGCGGCGGGATCGGCAACCGAGCACAGCACCAGCGTGCTGATGACAGCATCTACGCTGGCATCGGCAAGGGCGAGGGCTTCGAGCGTGGCGGCGTGGATCTCGATGGACCGCTTTTTCCCCGAAGCCTTGGCGCGGATGTATTTGTGCAGGTGCGCATTCGGCTCCACCCCGATCCAATGGATGTCTGTGGGCAGATAGAGCAGGTTGAGGCCCGTACCGGGGCCAATCTCCACGACGGTGCCCTGTAGGTCGGCAAACAGCGCCTGCTTGCGCTTTCCGTACAGCGCATGCTGCTCCCCATCGCCCATTGCGAGCATCGCGGCAAAACCTCGTTTGTACCAGTTGGGCATGGGTGGGCTGGAAAAGCAGACGCAGGAAGAACACGCTGATACCAAAACAGCGCACCGGCGAACCGATACGCTGTCTGGTTACGTTGCGTGCGCGACGGTGCTAGGCATCCGGGTTGGCCGGGACGCGGATCTGCTGGCCGGGGTAGATGAGGTCGGGGTTTTTAATGACCTCTTTGTTGGCCTCGAACAGGTCGGTCCACTTGTTGGCGTTGCCATAGTGCGCCTTGGCAATCTTGCTGAGCGAGTCGCCGCGCTGGACGGTGTAGAAGGTAAAGGCCGGTTCGGCTGCGGCCGCTTCCGCTAGGGCTTCTTCGGCTTCAGCGCGGATCATGTCCAGCGGCTTCACGGTCAGGTTGGTGTCGTCCACCTTGTCCACATGCTCCACGTTGCCCGCCAGCAACACCGCTTTCTGCTTGGTGGAGTTGTAATCGACCATGCCGCTGAGTGTCACCGTGCCGCCGTCATAGGCCACGCTCAGGTTTTCCACCCGGTCGCCGAGACCATTGGTGATGTCGTTATAGATGGTCTGCTCGATTTTGTCTTCATCGACCTTGCGGCCAATGCCTCGGATAAAGTCAAAAAGTCCCATGGTTGGTTTCTTTTTTTGAGTGGGTAAAGGGGTGGTGGTTTGATTCAAGGTAGACGCCCACAGGGAAAAAGGGGTTTCCCGGTACTGGGTTATCCGGGTCGTTACCAAGGCGTTACAAGACCATAAAAAGGGGTGCTTGACGCCTCCGTCGATGTCCAGTAACTAGCAAAGACCCATTCATCAACAACGAGGAACGTCCTATGTCCATAGCCAAAGTCATCGAAGTGCTTTCCGAAGGCGAGTCCATCGAGGCCGCCTGCGAGAACGCCGTCTCCGAAGCCTCCGACAGTGTACGTAACATCGTGCACTTGTACATCAATGAGTTGCAGGCTGAGGTGAAGGATAACAAAATCACCAAATACCGCGTGAATGCGAAGGTGACGTTTGTGGTCGATTAATCCACCACAGCACAGGATTAATAGCGGCGAGGCCCGTGTTCGAGCCTCGCCGCTTTTTTGTTATTGCCAAGCGGAAGCGCTTCCGAAGCCGATTACGGGAAAATGCCCATTTCGAGGTACGACGCCGCAATCTTGTCGATGGCGCTGATGAAGGCCCCGGTGCGCAGGTCCGTTTGGTGCCGCTTGCTCTGGTCGCGGATTTCGACGTAGGCGCTGCTCATGGTTTCTTCCAGCCCGGAGTTGACCAGTTCCACCTCGCCTGCGCCAAACGCCATCTCGGCGTAGATGTTGGGCGCAAACGCCTGTCCGGTCATGCCTTCCACCGCTTTCAGGATCTGCTCGGCGCTACGCTGCTCGAAGCGGCGGCTGAGACGCCCGTGGCGCACATGCGACAAGTTGCGCAGCCACTCGAAGTACGACACCGTCACACCGCCCGCGTTGATGTACACGTCGGGGATAAGCAACACGCCTTTTTGTAGCAGCAGGTCGTTGGCCGCCGCCGTCACGGGACCATTCGCCGCCTCGCCGATGATTTTTGCCTGGATGCGCGGCGCATTTTCGTCGGTGATGACACCTTCGAGCGCAGCGGGAATCAAGATGTCGCACGGCATCTCCAGGGTCGCCGCCGATGTGGCAAGGTTCTGCGCGCCGGGGAAGTCGAGGATTGATCCTGTTTCGCGGCGGTGCTGCATCACGGCTTCGACGTCCAGCCCGTCCGGGTTGTAGATGCCGCCTTCCATCTCCGAAAGCCCCACGAGTACGCCGCCGCCTTCCTGAATAAACTTGGCGGCGTGGTAGCCCACGTTGCCAAGGCCCTGCACGATGACGGTTTTGCCTTCCAGCCCCGGCGTTAGGCCCAGCTTCTGCATATCGTCGGCGAACTGGCAGGCTTGCTGGATGCCGAAAAACACGCCACGCCCGGTGGCTTCCTTGCGCCCCCGCACCCCGCCCTGACCAATGGGCTTGCCCGTCACACACGCCAGTGCGTTCAGGTGGTCCGGGCTGATGGAGCTGTACGTGTCGAGGATGAGCGCCATCTCGTGCGGGCCGGTGCCATAGTCCGGTGCGGGCACGTCGATGCCGGGGCCGATGAAGTTCTTGCGGGTCAGTTCATAGGTGTAGCGCCGGGTGATACGCTCCAGCTCGTGGCGCGAGTAGTCGTTGCGGTTGATGCGAATGCCGCCCTTCGCCCCGCCAAACGGTACGTCCACGATGGCACACTTGTACGTCATCAGCGAAGCAAGCGCGATGACTTCGTCCTCGGTCACGTTGTCGGCGTAGCGGATGCCACCTTTGGTAGGCAGCTTGTGATGGCTGTGCTCGGCGCGGTAGGCCATGATGACCTCGATTTCGCCGTTGTCGCGCTCCAGCGGAAATTCGATGCGGTACATGCTGTTGCAGATCTTGATCTGGTTCAGCAGCCCTGCCGGGTGGCTGGTCATCGCGCCTGCCTTGTCAAACATGCGGCTAACCTGGTCGGAAAAGCGTTCGTGTGTATGCATACGGGTTACTTGAAAAGAAAGGAGATATACGGGTCGCACAAATAAGCACATCCGGGGGGCAGAAGAAAGCCCGGTTACGATTTCGTTTCGTGGGACAAGCGGGTATACTTGGTCATGGTTTTACAACCTCAAAACCAAAGCCATGAAAACGGGGGGATTGCTTGTTGTTCTGTTCGTCGGATGCGGGCCTCAATATTGTCAGATCACCACGTCGCCTTTGGCTCCTTGCGATGACAGGCTCGGGCCATTGGCATGCCTTGCTTATAAAACAGCCACCGCACGTGGATGCGGCAATGGGCTAGCGCGGCAGAAATGCACGGCCCCGCTACGGCAAAACCTGTATCTTGGTACACGGGGAAACGACCACCTGGAATGCCGCACGCCCGTTCTTCGTCTACCCCATAGGCCAGCCCCGGCTGGCGCTGCTGCTCCAACCAACCGCGATGTAGTGATGCGGGGACTTTATGCGATTTGTCTTTCCTTCCTCCTCGGGGCCACACTGTCCCTGATGGCTGGGGCGCAGTCCCTTCCGCCAGAGATGCGTCTGTCTGCCGACGGGCGCATGCTGATCACGGGCGGTGCGCCGTCGTCCGGACTCTACGATCAGACGGTGATCCGCACGCTGTCGCTCGACTTTGAGTTGGAGAACTACTGGGACCAGTTGCTGGAGAACTACGAGCAAGACGTTGACATCCCCGCCACCATGACCCTTGATGGTGAGGTGTTTGAGGCGGTGGGCGTGCGGTTCAAAGGCTTCACCTCCTTCTTCTCCACCATAGAATCCCCCAAAAAGTCCTTCAACCTCTCCCTCGGCTTCAACGACGCAGACCGGGATGTGATGGGCTACGAGGCGCTGAACCTGCACAACGGCGCCGACGACCCGTCGTTCATCCGCGAAGTCCTGTACCACGAACTGATCCGGCCCCACGTCCCGGCCCTCAAAGGTGCGTTCGTTAAGCTCATGATCAACGGCGAGTCGTGGGGGCTCTACCCGAGCGTGCAGCAGCCCGACAGCGAGTTCATCCGCGAGTGGTTTTTGAGCAGCGACGGCACCCGCTGGCGTGCCATCAAGCCCGAAGGCGGCGGCCCCGGCGGCGGCGGCTTCGGGGCGGGCACCTCGGCCCTGAACTACCTGGGGCCCGACACCACGACGTATCAGGAACACTACACCCTCAAAAAAACGCACAAGACCAACCCGTGGGACGACCTCGTGGCGACGACCGACGTGCTGGAAAACACGCCGCTTGACGAACTCGAAGCGGCACTCAACCCGTACCTCGACATCGACCGGACGCTGTGGTTTCTCGCCGCCGAAATCCTCTTTGCGGACGATGACAGCTACGTGTTTAAGGGCGTGATGGATTATTACCTGTACTGGGAGGCCGAGACGGGGCGTATGGCTCCGCTGGAATACGATGGCAACAGCATGATGCGCTCGCGCAACATTGGCTGGGGACCGTTCTTTCGGATCCAGGATGACAACTATCCGCTGGTCAACCGGCTACTGAACGTCCCCGCCCTCCGCCAGCGGTACCTCGCGCACTTCCGCACCCTGCTCCGCGATGCGTACGCCGCCGAAGTGGTCGAACCGTTGATTGATCAGTACGCCGCGTTGATTGATGCGGAGGTGGCAGCCGACGACAAGAAGCTGTTCACGTACCAGGAGTTTCTGGATGAAGTCCGGGCACTAAAAGCCTTGTTTGCCAACCGGCGGGGGTTCCTGTCGAGAAATGCCGAACTTTCCCAGATCGCCCCCGACATCTCGGGCGTGGTGATGGCTGCAAACGGCGAGGAATGGGCCAAGCCCGAAGCCGATGCACCCGTGGTTGTTCGCGCCGAGGTTACTGGCAATGTGGAGGCCGTGCGGCTCTACTACAGCCCCGCGCTCGTCGGCACGTTCACCGCGCTGCCGATGTTCGACGATGGCGCACACAACGACGGCGCGGCGGGCGACGGCGTGTATGGAGCCTTCCTTCCAGGCCAGGCCGCAGGATCGTGGGTGCGATTCTACATCGAGGCCGTGGCCAATGATGGCTTCGGCACCGTGCGCTACCTGCCCGAAGGTGCCGAACACAACGTGTTTATCTATCAGGTGGCGTCAGCCCCACGCGCCGACAATGAGGTGGTGGTCATCAACGAGTTCATGGCGTCCAACGAAACCGCGCTCATGGACGAAACGGGCGACTACGACGACTGGATCGAACTGTACAACCCCTCAGACAACACCGTAACGCTCGATGGATACTATTTGACTGACAAAACCGACAACCTCACCAAGTGGGCGTTTCCGGCAGGCACCACCATCCCCGCCCACAGCTACCTGATCGTCTGGGCCGATGAGGACGGCGGCGATGGGCCCTTGCATGCCAACTTCAAGCTGTCGGCCTCCGGCGAGACGCTGGTGTTGCTAAACCCGAATCAGGAAGTGGTGGATGAAGTCACATTCGGCACCCAGGTCACCGACCAGTCGTTTGCCCGGGTCCCCAATGGGACGGGCGATTTTGTCATCCAACCGCCGACGCTCGCCTACAGCAACGACGATGCTCCCACCGCCACATACGACGCCGAGATACCACAGGCCGCCGGGTTGCAGGTGTATCCCAACCCTGCCACGCAACGGGTGCAGGTGGTGATTCACGGCACCGGGCCAACACCAACCGAGGTGGCACTCTACAACCTGCTCGGCCAGCGGGTGTGGCGCGGCGACCTGCACGGCACCGCCAAGGTGGATCTTTCCGGGCTGCCTGCTGGGTTGTATTTCGTGCGCGCCGGTGCCTTCACGGAGAAACTCGTGGTCGTTCATTGAGCGTTAAACACCATGCCCAAGCGATTGATAACCACCAGCAAGTTTCTCAGCCTCATCCTGCGCCACCGTCCGGAAGTGGTGGGCCTTACCCTGGATGAGGGCGGATGGGTGGCGATAGACACCTTGCTGGATGCCTGCGCCCAGGCGGGCAAGCCGCTATCGCGGGAGAGGCTGTTGGAGGTGGTGGCGCAGAATGACAAGCAGCGCTTTGTCATCCGCAATGGGCGCATCCGGGCCAACCAGGGCCATTCGGTCAAGATTGAACTGGGGCTCCAGCCGGTGCCGCCACCCGAACGCCTCTATCACGGCACCGCCGCCAAAAACCAAGCGGCCATTCTGCGAAGCGGGTTGAAGAAGATGAAGCGCCACCAGGTGCACCTGTCGCACGACGAGGAAACCGCCCGGCGCGTGGGCATGCGGCATGGCAAACCGGTTGTCTTCACCGTCGATACAGGCTCGATGCACCGGGACGGCCATCGGTTCTTTCGTTCCGAAAACGGCGTATGGCTGACCGACCATGTGCCTACACAGTACCTGCAAGATATCACCAACCACGTCTCATGATCACGGCCCGTAGAACACAACAGGTAGTTCGCCTCGTCGTCGCGGCATTTTTCTGTTTCGCGGGCGTGGCGCACTTCATTCAGACGGAGCTTTTTGTCTCCATGATGCCGCCTTATCTGCCTGCTCCGCTGGCACTGGTCTACATCAGCGGCGTTTGCGAAATCCTGGGCGGCCTCGGCGTGCTGTTCCGGGCGACGCGGCGGTGGGCCGGGATCGGGCTGTTGCTGCTGCTGGTGGCGGTCTTTCCGGCCAACATCCACATGGCACTGCACCCCGCGCAGTTTCCCGACTTCTCGGCGATGTTTCTTTATGCGCGCCTGCCGCTTCAGTTGGTATTTGCTGCGCTGGTGTGGTGGGGTACGCTGGCAATGTCCACGAGCAACCCCACGAATGCTGGTTGATGCCGACCCTTCTCCCCCGCCGGTTGTATATTCCGCTCGATTGTTTTAGCCCATCATCCCACCGAGGCTGCGTTTGACCGAGCATATTCTGGTTGGCATTGTTAGCGTGATTGTGCTAGGCATCGGCACGCAGTGGCTGGCGTGGCGGTTTCGGGTGCCGTCCATCTTGCTGTTGCTGTTGGTAGGGTTTGTGGCGGGTCCGGTAACCGGTTTCCTCTCGCCGGAGAGTTTGCAGGGCGACTGGGTGTTTGCCTTCGTCTCGCTGTCCATCGGCATCATCCTGTTCGAGGGCGGGCTCAACCTGCGCCTCGGTGAGTTGCGCGAGGTGGGCGTGGCGGTGCGCAACCTCATCAGCATCGGGGTGCTGGTAACGTGGGTGCTGGCGGGGCTGGGCGCCTACTACATCGTCGGGCTCAACCTGAGTTTGTCGATCCTGATCGGGGCAATTTTGACCGTCACGGGGCCGACGGTGGTCATCCCGCTGCTGCGCCACGTGCGGGCGTCGGGGCGCGTGGGCACGATGGCAAAATGGGAAGGCATCACCATCGACCCGGTGGGCGCGATCCTCGCGGTGCTGGTGCTAGAGACGATCCTGCTGATCCACGGCGTGGAGGCCGAGAGCCTCGGCGAGGCCATGCTGCATGCGCTCGAAGGGCTGTTTCTGGTCTTTTTTATCAGCGTCGGCATCAGCATCACGGCGGCGGCGGTGCTGATTTTGCTCCTGCGGCGTCGGCTCATCCCCGACTACCTGCAAAACGCCGTCGCGCTGATGGTGGTCGTCGGCACGTTTGCGCTGTCCAACGTCTTGCAGGAGGAATCGGGGCTGCTGGAGGTGACGCTGCTGGGCATCATCATGGCGAACCAGAAATACGTGCCCGTCCGCCGCATCAGCGAGTTTAAGGAAAACCTGCAGGTGCTGCTCATCGGCTGCCTCTTCATCGTGCTGAGTGCACGGCTTGAACTGGGCGTGCTCGACTACTTCGACGGGCAGGCGTTCCTTTTCCTCGCCGTGCTTATCCTCGCCGTGCGCCCGCTGGCCGTGATGGCCTCGGCGTGGGGCACCAACCTCAACTGGAAAGAGCAGGCGTTTATGGCGTGGCTCGCGCCGCGTGGGATCGTGGCGGCGGCGGTGGCGTCGCTCTTTGCGTTCCGGGTGGAAGCCATCTTCCCACAGCAGGTAGGCGCGCTGGTGCCGTTGGTGTTTCTGGTGATTGTGGGCACGGTGGCGGTGTATGGCCTGACGATTGGGCCGCTGGCGCGGTACCTCGGCCTCGCCGAGCCGGACGCCCAGGGCGTGCTGTTTGTGGGGGCCCACACGTGGGCACGGCGCATCGCCAAGGCGGTGGCCGACCTCGGCTACAAGGTGCTGTTGGTAGACTCCAATGCCAAAAACATCGAGCAGGCCCGCCGTGAAGAACTTCCCGCCGAGGTGGCAAACGCGCTGACAGAATCGGCGCTGGATGAACTGAATCTGAGCGGCATCGGGCGGCTACTGGCCGTAACACCCAACGAGGAGGTCAACGCCCTCGCCGCGCTCAACTTCGCCGAGGTGTTCGAGAGCAACGATATTTTCCAACTCACCGCCCGCTCGGACCAGAACACCGGCAAAAGCTCCCACGACATCGAGTTGCCGCGCCATCTGCGCGGGCGCCCGCTGTTCGGGGCCAAAACGAGTTACCAGACACTCAGCGCGCTGTTCAACGCAGGCGGCGAGATCCGCACGATTGAACTGGATGAATCGACCACGCTGGAGACCGTGCAGTCGCACTATGACGATGGCGCCGTCCCGCTTTTCCTGCACCGCGCCGACAAGCTCATCGTGTGCGCCGAAGAAAGCGAGTCGCCCCAGCCCGGCGATACGCTGGTGGCGTTTGTGCCATCGCTCCAGCGTCCCGCCGCCCAATCCGACGCTGCTACCTTCGAGCACCTCATCACCCATGCCTTTGTGCTCGACTTCGAGCATCCGACCACCTACGCCGAGGTCGTAAAAGAAGCCGCTGCGTTGCTCGCCCTACGCACACCCGTGCTGGCCGACGAACTGATGGCCGAGTTCCTGCGCGAAGACAAGGCCACGCCCATCACACGGGGCGCGGCGCTGCCACACTGCCGCCTGCCCTACATCGACCAGCCCGAACTGGTGCTGGTGCGCTGCCGTGCGGGCGTGACACTCCTCGATGACGGCATTGAACCAGCATCGCCCGTGTATGCGCTGTTTTTCCTCGTCAGCCCCGAGGACAACCCGCGCCGCCACCTGCGCATCCTCGCCAACATCGCCAGCCGCATCGACGACGCCGAGCAGTTTGTGGCCGAGTGGCGCGCCGCCCGCAACGAGCAGCAACTCAAAGAGACGCTGCTGCACCACGAACGCTTCCTCGCGCTCGACATCCAGCCCGACACCCCCACGGCAGCGTTCATCGACCAGCCCATCGGCGCGCTCGACCTGCCGCCGGGCAACTTCGTGGCGTTGCTGCACCGGGGCGAGGAGATCACCGTTCCGCACCAAGACACCACCCTGCAAGCCGACGACCGCATCACCATCATCGGCGATCCGGCGGGGATTCACCGCCTGTTTGGCCAGTACCGCCCGCCGCAGCCCGTGGAAGATGAGGAGGATGAGGAGAGCGAGGGCATGGGAGAGCGGGAGAATGGGCAGGTGTGAGGAAATCCTTGGTCGAAGAGGCGGCTCAATTTTTCTTGCCCCAGCCCTACCCTGACTGCTATTTTCCCCTACATCTTCAGCGAGGCCTTTTATGGATGGCAACAACCTACTTTTTCAGACCCAGCCGGTCGAATTTCTTAAATACAACCTGCTCCACCCAAATCCCGCCTGGGGGCTTGAAACCCACGTCTCCGACCCTCGGGACTTGCAAACAGGCATCCATACGTTCGATATCCTAAGCCCCTCGCGGGGTTACAGGGGAAGCAAAGGCACGCACCAACTGAAGTTTTATGATCGCGGGGCACAGCACTTGCACAGCGCCACCGTTGGGCCGTTGGGAAAGACGTTTTCGGCGAGCGGCCGCCCGGATCGGACATGGGATCGGATGCGGGGTACGGTGAGCGAGTCGCGCATCAGCAACGAGCGTCCGATTCGGGCACACTGGCTTCCGTTCAAAATGAACCGCACCTTTGACATTGACCTCGATCATCAGGCTGATTTTTTCTTCACCGCTGGGCTCAGCGGATGCACGGTAGTTGTTTCGGGTGACCCGCAAAACCCTCATGTGGCCCATATTAATCGCATGGAAGGCCCTGAGTTGACCCGGCTGATGGACAAATACCGACCAAAGCGCGTCTCCACGGACCCGCTCGGCGTTCACAACTTTGATGGCGGCTATGAGGACCTACGGCCCGTGCCGACCAAGGCAGAAACCACGAATCGCCAACTGTTGATGCAGGAGATCAAGGCCGCCGCCGCCGCCCGTGCCGCAGGGACAAGCCTGCGCGGCACCAACTACGACGCCCGTGACGTCGGTGGTATTCAGGTGGGTGGCCCCCGGCAGGCAGGCAACCATGTCTTCGGCGTGGTAGACTTTGCGCGTCATTATGCAGGCCCCTCGCCACTCGATGCCACGGCCAACGTGGTGGGCTACCGCAATACCACCACCGGCAACTGGCGCTTTGTGTACCAGATCTTCGGCTCTACCGGCGAACGCTACTATATGCGGGATCGCCTTAAGTGTGTGGTCTGCAAAAGCGAGGTGGACCAGTGTACCTGTCCCGCTTAGCGGCTCATTCCCTTTCCCCCACTCCCTAAAACCCATCCCACATTCCCACGTCCCTACTCCACACCGGGGAAGTGCTCCACGTATTTGATTTTAAAATCCGGGAAGTGCTCTACGAGTTGGATTTTGAAGTCGGGGAAATGCTCAACAATCTGCCACTTGCCGGGCGCATCGGGGAAATGATCGACGACTTGCACGCGTAGATCGGGGAAGTTTTCGACGACTTGCACCTTGTAGTCGGGGAAATGGTCGACGAACTGGATACGGCCGTAGATCTTGGAGACATCCACTTCGGGAGATGGCGACGGCACCGCCTCTGAGCGCAGCGCGGTGGGCCACAGGCTGCTGCCCAACAAAAGAATCACCCCAACCGCGATGGCTCGTTTTAACATGACTGGTCTTGCTGGATTGAAGGCTCCTCGGTTGGTTTAAACGCGACGGCGGGCCCAGGATTCCCTCACCCGTTCCAATTCGCCGGGTATGTTTCGCTTAAACAGGAAACCAATCTCGCCTTTTCTCTGACGGCCTTATGTCTCGTTTCCTGTTTGCACTTCTCCTTCTTTTCCCCGGCACTGCTATGGCTCAGTCCTTTTCCGGCACTTATGCCGGTACCCTCAACGGCACCCCTGCCACCCTCCTGCTTCAAGAAGACGCCGCCGTGGTGCAAGGCCGCGTCGATGTCAGCGGCTACCAGTATGTGCTCCAGGCCCAGGTTCAAAACAACGCGGGCATCGGCATCTTGCAAGACGTGCAAACGGGCGGCGTCCTGAACGTGGAGTTGGCCCCGATGCCGCAGGGCGTAACGCTGGTGCTCGTCAGCCAAAACGGCTTCACGGGCCAGATGCAGCGGACCGCACTTGCCTTTACTCGCAGCGAGGGCACCATTACAGACACCGCGCCACCTTCCAGTTCGACACCAGCCGCAGTCGGTGGCGCGCTCGACCCGCTTATGGTGGGCGTATGGGCGCATCAGGAGATCTACAACAGCGGCGACTTCAGCGGCACCACGCAAGAAACTATGCAAGTCCACCCCGATGGCACCTTTGTCCTCGGTGGCGGGCAGGTAAGCGTGAGTGGAAGCTTTTTCTCGGGCAACACCGGAGGCGGTGGCGAAACCTTGCACGGCTTCTGGCAAACGCAGGGCAACATCGTCTACGTGCGCGGGCAAGGCCAAACGCAATGGGTGCCCTTCGCCCGGTATTACATCGAAAACGGGCGTATGCTGCTTACCTTCGGCGATGGCTCGCGACAGGTCTGGTACCGGCAGGGCTAATCCGCCTGCAACAGGGCCTCATACGTCGCCGCTTCGTCGGGCTTGTCCCAGGCTTTGTACAGGGCCTCCAGTGTTTGATACACCTGCGGCAGTTGGGCCTGTGCCTCGGGCTCCGCATTGAGCACGTCGGCCAGTTCGAGCAGCTTCGCTTCTGCTTCGTCAAACCGCCCTTGCACCGTGAACAGGTGCGCCCGGTTCGTGACGATGCGGACCACTTCGGGGTGTGTCGGCGGGAAAATACTGCGGCGGATGGATTCGGAAGCCGCCATCACGGTCTCGGCCTCGGCGTACTGTTCGCGCTCCATCAGCACCAGCCCCAGGTTGTTCAGCGTGCGGGCGACGAGGGGATGCTCGGGGCCGAACGCGGCCTGCCGCATCGCCAGGGCCTCGCGCAGCACCGGTTCGGCGGCCTCGGCGTTGCCCTGCAAGCGGTACAACTCGCCGAGGTTGTTCATGCTGTGCGCTACGCGCGGGTGCGTCGCGCCAAAGAGTTGCCGGTGCAGGTCCAGCGAACGCTGGAACAGCGGCTCGGCCTCGTCATAGCGCTGCTGCCGCATCAAGAGCCCCGCCAGGTTGTTCAGGATGCCAGCCACATCGGGGTGCGCATCGCCGAGGGCTGCCTGGGTGATGCCGAGCGACTCGCGCAGCAAATCGGTGGCTTCGGGCAGGTTGCCCCGGTTGTACATCAGCCCGGCGAGGTTGTTGATGCTGGCGGCCACTTCCGGGTGTTCCTCGCCCAGCACCTCCCGGCGCATCGCCAGCGCTTCGCGGAGCTTCGGCTCGGCCTCGTCCAGCCGGTTCTCGCTCATGTAGAGCAGCCCCAGGTTGTCCAGGGTACGGGCGGTCTCCTGGTGCGTCCCCAGCGTTTGGCGCTGGATGGCAAGGGCCATCTGCCCTAGCGAGTCTGTGCGGGCAACCTCGTTTTTGTGGCGAAACAGTTCGGCCATCCGGTTGAGCGTACGTGCCACCTCGGGATGTTCGTCGCCATGTGCCCGGCGCTGCACCACGAGCGCTTCGCTGAGTAACGCCTCTGCTTCGTCGAAGGCTTGCATGTATTGCTGCAACGCCCCGAGTTCAAAAAGACTGCGCCCGAGATCGGGATGGTCATCGGCAAAGAATTGCCGCCGCCGTGTCAGCG
The DNA here is from genome assembly GCA_030428385.1 of Rhodothermia bacterium. GTDB lineage: Bacteria > Bacteroidota > Rhodothermia > Rhodothermales > JAAAOL01 > JAUIDY01. Next base: position 65,139 of record JAUIDY010000001.1, read on the forward strand.
ACTCGCGCAGCAGCGAATCGGCCTCGGCGTAGAGTCCGAGGTTAAAATACACGACGCCGAGCGTCTGGAGCATCTGCGTTTGCAGTTCGGGCTGCTGGTCAAGGTCACGGCGCACCTTGGCGGTACTCAGGTGGATGAAGTCGCGGATGCGCAGCGAGTCGAGCGGTTCGTCCTGTGGCACAAACGGGTCCGAGGCCTGAAACAGGTTTTCGAGGAACGTGACGGCCTGCTGTGCCTTATCGCGCTCCACCTGCGCGAGGTCGCGTTCTTCGGTGACGCGCACCGTGTAGAACGCCGCAAACCCCACGAGCAGCGCCACAAACGCCGCCGTCAGCGCCACGCCGAGTTGGTGCCGCCGGACAAAGGAGCGGAAGCGATATCCGAACGTATCGGGGCGAGCGGTGACGGGCAACCCCGCCAGATGCCGCCGGATGTCTTCAACAAACGCCTCGGCGCTGGCGTAGCGGCGTTCGGGTTCGGGGCGCAGGGCTTTCAGGCAGATCACGTCCACGTCGCCGCGCAGCCGCCGTTGCAACTGGCTGGCGTTGGTGCCCCGCGCCGCCCCCACCGCCTCCGGCTCGATAGTGGCCGTGCCGTCGCGGTCGGGCATCGTCTTGGTCACGGCCGTGGAGGGTCGGTCGGGCGTACCGGTGGTTTCGTTGCTCTTCGGACGGCGTCCCGTCAGCAGTTCATACAGCACCACGCCGAGCGCATAGACATCGGCGGTGGTGGTCACCTGCGTCCCTGCCACCTGCTCGGGCGCGGCATATTCGGGTGTGAGCACCCGCATCCCCGTCTGCGTGATGGCGGTCTCGGATACGTCCTCGGCCAAGAGCTTGGCGATGCCGAAGTCGAGCAGCTTCACGCGCCCTTTTTCGGTGACGAGGATGTTGGAGGGCTTGAGGTCGCGGTGGATGACGAGGTTCTGGTGCGCAAACTGCACCGCCTCGCCGACGGTCATAAAGAGCTGCAGCCGTTCTTCCACGGACAGCCGGTGCGCGTCGCAATACCGATCCAGTCGTTGCCCATCGATGTATTCCATCGCCAGATAGGGCCGTCCGTCGGCCGTCATGCCGCCGTCGTAGAGCCGGGCGATGTTGGGATGGTTGAGCGAGGCGAGAATCTGCCGTTCGTGACGGAAGCGGCGCAGGATTTCGTCGGTGTCCATGCCACGCTTGACGACCTTAAGCGCCACCTGCCGTACAAACAGCCCGTCGGCCCGTTCGGCGAGATAGACAGCCCCCATCCCACCCCGCCCCAGTTCCTCCACCACGCGGTACGGCCCAACGGCATCGCCCACTGCGAGGTCATCTTCCCACTCCGTATCGAGATCGGGCAAGAGCGGCGCGGCGAAAGCGCTCACCGATTCGCCGAGCGCGTCTTCGGCCTCGGCGTCGCTTTTGAGCAGCGCCACCACTTCGCTGTAGAGTTCCACATCATCGCCGCAGGTGGCCCGCAAAAAGGCCGTGCGCTCATCCGCCGGACGCTCCAGCGCCTCGGCAAAAAGCTGATCAATCTGCTGCCATCGCTCGCGGGGAATGGTAGGCATAGGGTTTCTGGTTGGCTTTCGGCTGTCAGCTATCGGCTATCAGAGGGTACACGGTTGGCCTCCTTCGCGCGCTCCTTCCCACAAACCACCTCTCCATTCCCTATCGCAATTCACGCCTTCGGCGTATCATCGGCTCCGTCGTCGTCGTGCATCACGCGGTAGAGCCAGGCCCGCGCTCGCCGCCAGTCGCGCTTGAGGGTGGGAATGGACCAGCCCGTGACTTCGGCGATTTCTTCGTACGTCAGCCCGCCGAAGAAGCGGTATTCGACCAGCCGCGCGAGCCGCTCGTCATATTCGGCCAGCTTGTCGAGGGCGTCGTTCAGCGACAGCAGGTCGGCGCTGCGGGCGTCGGCCTCCACGCCGATCTGGACCTTGCTGATGGGCAGATCACGCTCGGCCCCGCCGCGTTTTTGGGCGGTGCGCCGCCGCGCATAATCGACGAGGATGTAGCGCATCGCCTGCGAGGCCGTGGCAAAAAAGTGGGCGCGGTCTTGCCACTGCACCTGCGTCTGATCGACCAGCTTCAGGTACGCCTCATGCACCAGTGCCGTCGTGTTGATGGTGTCGGTGGAACGATGGCGGCCCAGGCGCATGTGGGCCATGCGCCGTAGCTCGTCATAGACCCGCTCATACAGGTCATTCGCCGCGACCCGGTTGCCATCGCGGGCCTCGTGCAAGAGCATCGTCACGTTGGTGGAAGCAGCTTTCATGATGCGACGCCTATCTCTTGGAATTAGCCCAAGTTAAGCGTCCGCCTGCCTACTTCCAAGCTACGATGTTGATACGCTTGCTCGCCGTTTTGCGATAGAGGGAATGAAGGTCGCGCTGGGTGCCTGTCATCACCTCTTTCCTGATCACGTCCTGGCTCCCTGTGACAGGCACCGCGCCGACCTGCCAATCTCGTCTGCTCCTGCTTTTCGCTGTGCCTGTCATGTCTGTTCGCACGCTGCTGCTCTTGCTCTTCGTCCTCTGGTTTCCTGAATCGGCCCGCGCCCAGGCCCCTTCGCTCACGGTCAACCTCGCCGTCGTCGATCCGGCCTCGGTGGGACGCTTCGAGCCCCTGACCCTGCAATTTAACCGCGCCCCCAACGCCGCCGACGGGCACATCGCTGTGTTTCTGGACGAGATGGACCTGACGGCGTTGTTTAGCATCGCAGGCCCTGTGTGGCGCTACGTGCCTGATTTGCTGGCGCTGCCCTCTGGCGACCATGAACTGATTGTTTATCAGGATACGGGCGATGGGCGATGGCAAGACATTGCCCGCTTTGCGATGCGGGTGCAATTGCCCGGCGGTTTCAACCAGGCGGCGTTCCAACCGGCGCTTACGCTCAACAACAAGGGCCAGCTTGCGCAGGGCCTCTTTCCCGAGCCCCCCGAACCCCTCGACCGCGCGGAATACCAAGATCTCACGGGGCAGTTTGGTGGGATGCTGACGGTACAACGCTCCGCATGGACCGCCGAGGCGCAAGCCAACGTCATCGGCGTGAGCTACCAGAACGAGGCGCTGCGCTTCAACGAACGCGCCGAAGAAGCCCCCAAGGTCGACCTGGCCGATTACCAGTTTGGGCTGCAACGCGGCAAGGTGCGGGCGAGCGTGGGGCATCTCTCGTATGGGCACCACCGCTACCTCATGGACAACTTTGGCAGCCGGGGCCTGACCGTGGGCGCGACGCTGGTGGACGGCGTGGACGTGTCGGTAGCCACGATGAACGGCTCGCGCCTCGTCGGGTGGAGCAACCCGCTGGGGCTCAACGACCGCAACCACCGCATGACGAGCGGCACGTTTGGGTTCGAGTTTGTGCGCTCGCAGCCGGGGACACTGCGCTTCGAAGCGTCGTACCTCGTCGGCTCGAAGCTGCCGCAGAACAGCTTCAACCAGGGCGCTGTGCTGGATGCCGAGCGCAGCCGGGGCGCGGGGGCCCGCGTGCAGGCCAATTTTTTGCAACAGCGACTGCGCATCGAAGGCGGCGTCGCGGGCAGCCGCTACGACCATCCTGAAGATCCAGAACTGGCACAGGATGAGACCCTCGTCCCGGTCGAAGAAGAGCGCAAATACGCGCACTACCTCGACGTCTCGGCCGAGGTGATCCAGAACCTCAAGCTGACCGAACAGCATCGGCTAGGCCTGACGGCAGCGTTCCGGCGCGAACGCGTCGATCCGCTCTACCAGACCGTTGCCGCCTTTGTGCGCCCAGATCAGTTGCAGAATGTCTTGGAAGCGCAGGCGTTCGTGGGCCCGCTGAATGTGCAGGCCAGCCGCGTCCGCAGCGAGGACAACCTCGACGAAATCCCGTCGATCCTCAAGAGCGAGACCGAAAGCCGGGACCTGAACCTGAGCCTGCAAACAGCAGCGTTTGCGCCGACGGCCAATGCCACCGTGGCCTCCTTGCTGCCGAGCCTGTCATACGGCTACAACCAGACGCACCAGTTCGGCATCGCGATTCCGCTGGATGGCGGCTTCAACGCCTCGCACATCCCCGACCAACTCAGCGAAGTCCGCCGCGCCCGCGCCGACTGGCAGGGCCGCAAATGGCGGCTCGGCTTCGAACGCAGCCGTGCCACGCAGGACAACCGCCAGGAAGGCCGCGAAGACGCCGATTTTGCGACCAACACCAACACATTCTCCGTCAGCCTGCGCCCGACGCGCTGGTTCGACGTCACCTTCGATCTCCTCAACGAAGCTGCCGAAAGCCTCGCCGACTCCACCGTCGAGCACACACGACGGCTCGGCGTGCGCGGCTCGCTGCGTCCGCTCTCGGCGCTGATGCTCTCGGCCAACTATTCCCCGACGCGCTCCCAGGACGACGCGGAGATCATGCTGCGCACCAACGCGAGCCTGCGCCTCGAAGCGGCCTACAGCTTCCAGTACGACGGCGGCCTCGGCTTCCCCGTGCGCGGCCAGGTCTTTCTCCGCTACGCCCGGCAGGAACGCACCAACCGCAACTTCGCCTTCGACATCGACGACGAGAACCGCACGTGGTCGGTGAATACCGGCGTCAGCTTAAGCCTTTTTTGAGGGAAGGGGGAAGTGGTGAGTGGGAAGAGAAGAAAATCGGGTCAGGCACCCTCACGTTTTTACGCATTACGTCTTACGCAACCAGCCATGAAAACATATATCTATCGACTCGCAACCGGGCTGTTGTTGGCCCTGCTGATGATCCCGTCGGCGCTGGCGCAGATCAGCGTGAACCCGTCGGGCGTGAATGTGAATGCCAACGGCGCGACGGTGGTGTTTCTGACCTACGGCGGCCTCGAAGGCTACGTGCCGACGGAAGCACAGTGGTGCGGCGAGATCCAGGACGCCTTCCCCGATGTGGGCCAGCGCTGCCAGCCGGGCACGCTGTTCGGGCAGTTGCCGCTGCGGAGCAACTTCGGACGCACCAGCGGCACGGGCGGCTTCACCGACATCATGTCGATCCCGGCCTCGGTGGCGCGGCGGGCGTACCAGTCGGCCCGCGACGGCGACGACTCGCGGTTTTATTATGTCCGGCGCTTTGTGCCGGACACCGTCAACGGCCCCGATGTGTACGTGGCCGTGACGTGCCGCCTCACTGGCGGCGGGGCGCGAACGCCGTTTGCGCTGCTCGACGTGCAGATGCGGTTCCAAACCGACGCGACGATTCAGTCGGTGGCGGCGGGTGAAACGCTGCCGCCCGTCGAAGCCGAGATTTCGTACAACGGCACCGGCACCCTGCGCGGACGCTGGGAAGTGGTGCTCCCCGGCGAGGAGCCGCCCACCGAGCGCGACCTGCTCACCGAAGCCACGCTGCCTGTGGAAGAACGCGGTTTGCAGCGACGCTATACCGAAGTGGGCAGCTTCAGCCTGTTTTTGCCGCCGTCCACAGGTGCCCGCTTTGTCTTGCGCGGCCCCAACCCCGATGACATTCCGAATGAGGTGGAAGGGCTGTACCAGTTGCTGCTCCGCATCGAAGCCACCGACGACAAGGAGGGCGACTCCAATCTGGCATCCGTCGGCGCAGGCGAAGGCGTGGTGCACACCGGGGCCGTCGCCGGTTTCCCGATTCCGCCGCTGCGGTACTTTGTCGGGCAGGCGTCGGGGCATGCCGCACCCGTGCGGGGAAAGCTCTACGCCCTGCTACCCGAACCCGATATGCACTGGGCCGACGAAACCGCCCTCGACTTTAGCTGGACCGAGACGCCGCTGGCTTCGCTCTATCGCCTGGAGGTATGGGCCAGCGACACCGAGCGCGTGCTTGCCGCCGTGCTTCCGGCCAGTCTCGCCAGTTACCGCGCTCCGGCATGGCTGCGCGACAAAGCCACCGAGGGCCACCTGCGCTGGCGCGTCGCCGCCATCGGCTACGAGGGGCAGGAAATTGCCCGCACGGACTGGCGCATGGTGCGGCTGGGCATGCCTGCGCCGTAATAAAATAGCGGCGTCCCGCTACTCCGCATAGGTATAATTCAAGAGTCCCCTGGCTGCCGACACATGGCTCGAAGGTTTTCCACTGAGTCCTTTGATGAAGTCCTGCAGCACCTTTTTCATCAGCGTCTGCTTGTTGTCCCCGGCCAGAAAAAACCGAATCACGAGCCTCACATCCTTCTCGTTCAGCTTCTTTTCGTTGATCTTTTTGTGCAACCCCTTCAGCACCTTATCACGGGTCTGTTGCCACAGGGTGTGGTATTCAGTGATCCGCCATTTGAAGTCGGTGGCGCGGATATACCGTTTGGACTGGGTCGGTGGCGTGTCTCCAAAGACCCACGCCGTGTAGGTATACGCCACACACAGCATCTGGTACAGTGTCCGGTCGAAGCGGCTGGCATCATACAGCGCATAGGCCGTGCTGATGGCAAAAAGCGGGAGGCCCGCAAACCCGGCCGCCGTCCCCAAACCCCCACCAACCACCCCCAGCGTTCCCAACACATCGATTATGCCCGCCGCATTGGAGACCCAACCCATAATGCTATCCACCTTGCCCAGTTGTTCGTTGGTCAGTTTGTGCCGGTTCTTCAGAAAATCTTTTACGATCTGCTTCTTTCTGTAATCGGGCATGTTGGGCGGGCCGTTTTCCCTTTTGACGCGCACCACATCGTCCTTTGTAAACGTGATGCGTGACACCCGAGGCCGCTGCAGGGAGGTGATTAACGTGGGCAGGTGATAGAGCGTCTCGCCGGTGTAGATCAAGTTGAAATCCTTGATGCCGATGAGCTTCTTTTGTCGATTCACACGGGCAAAAACCCAGAACGTCCACGGATTGCCATAAATGGCCATGGAATACACCCCAAGGATGTCACCGTACTTCACTTTGATGGCCCCATCATTCGCCATCATGACCCGATATGGCCCTTTTTGATAATGCAACATGGTCGCTCCTCCTGTTGAAGTGCCTAGACCAAAGAGGTAACCGATGCGAGGACACACAATGACGTGCGTGTGCATGCCCCCAAACATCCTACTTCCTGATCCTTCTTCAACCCTAGGCGACAGGTAGCCGCGCCATGGCCCATAAAAAACGGGGCCACACGCTCAAGCAAGAGGAACCAACCCCGATCCACCTCTCGCTCCACCATCTGCGCATGGTAGGCGTGTGGCCTTTTTATCCTTTACGTACCCCGCCACAGCGAGGGGTGGCGATCTCACCCCGTGTGGGTTTGCCACTTGGGATCGGGGTGACATCGCCACGGCGCAGTGCACCTCGCGATGTCATGATCAGGAGGTGTGTTTCTTTGCCGTTTCCTCTGGCTGACACCACTTTTGAAAAAGGGAGGTGCAAGGTTCCGAAGCCCGTAATCCTCTCTGACAACACGCTCGATCCGGCTTCGCCTCTGCTCGCTTTGTTGTCTGTCTCTCCTAAAGACATACGAGAGAGACAGATTTCATTGGAACGTATGTGGAAATGGAATCGGAGAGGTTGAACCATTCGATGCGCAACCAATCTTTTGATATGGCTACACGGTGTTCATGACGAGGCGGTCGAACACGCGGTCGCCGAGCCACTTTCGGGCCGCCATCAGGGGTTTCGCCCATGTGCCTGCCGCGTACCGCGTCCGGGGGCGCCGGGCCTTGAGGGCCTTGGCAATGGTATGGGCGATGAGCGAGGGCGGCGACGACTGCCCCTTTTCGTACGAATCGCGGCTGGCTGCGGCCATGCGTTCCGCCAGATCGGCATACGCCGTATCCCCCGAGCGCTCCATCATGGGCGTAATCATCACGTCGCCGAACTCGGTCTTGATGGCTCCCGGCTCGATGATGATCACATCGATGCCAAACGGAGCCACTTCCAGCCGCAACGCGTCCGACCATCCTTCGAGCGCGTGTTTGGTGGCGTGGTACCACGTGCCCAAGGGGAAGTAGACCTTACCTCCCATCGACGACAGGTTGACGATTTTGCCAAACCCTTGTGCCCGCATGTGCGGCAGCACGGCCTGTGTCAGCCGGGCCAGGCCAAACAGGTTCACCTCAAACTGGTAGCGTGCATCATCGAGGGTAGTATCCTCCATCGCGCCGTACATGCCAAACCCGGCGTTGTTGATCAAGATGTCAACGCCGCCATGCGCGTGGGTTATGGTCTCGACCACCGCCTTGATGTCCTCTTCCTTCGTGATGTCCATCTTCAGCGGATGCGCACCGAGTGCCTTGAGATCGTCCATCTTTTCCACCCGGCGCGCGGCTACGTAGACGGTGTATCCTTCCTCGATCAGCGTCATTGCGGTGGCTTTGCCAATGCCAGACGAGGCTCCGGTAACAAGGACGATGCGGGATTGGGGCGTTGATGTATGGTTCATGGTTGGGTTTCCTGAAAGGGTTAGTAGGTCAACAGCTTCTTGATGGTAACCTACGCCCCTGTGCGCCCCATGCCACTCGCAAAGTGCGCCAACCTGCTTGCTAATGATGCCACCAGCAGGGTTTCAGGCCACCAAGCTGGCGCGTAACCGCTCGGGGGTGTGGCCGGTCCAGTTCCGAAAGGCACGGAAAAACGAATTGGGATCGTCGTAGCCCAGCATAAACGAGATCTCGGCCCCAGTCATGGCAGAATGACTCAGGTAGTGGCGCGCCAGCCGCTCGCGCGTCTCATTGAGCACCTGTTGAAAACTGGTTCCTTCGTTCCGTAGGTGGCGTTGCAGGCTGCGCGTGCTCAGGCCGAGCAGGTCGGCCACTTCCTGTACCGAGCTGCGCCCGCTCGGCAGCATCTCGAACAACGCTGCATCTACCCGGTCGCGGGTTGTTGCTTCCTGGTTGATTTCCGCGAGTTGCTGATCGAGAACCGGCTCGAAGAATTGCCACATCGCCGCGTTGGCGGTGAGGAAGGGCCGTTTCGCATCAAGCGCGGAAAACACCACCCGGAAGGTTTCACCGTGCTGGACCCGCCTTCCGAAGAAGTCGGCGTACTGGTCCAAATAGCCAATCGATACCGGCACCGTCACCTGAGCCGGGATGATAGGGCTGCGGGTAGCCCGGCGGGCGAAATGCACCAGGAAAACGAGTTCGGCCGTACCCAACGAGGCCGGAAGCGCCGGGGCGTTCAGGCAACCCACTTCGAGGGTGGTGGTCTCGCTGCCCTGCTCCACATCGAGCGTAAGGGGCCCGATGAGCTTTTTGAAACGGCTCAGCCGTTCAACCGCCACGTTTAGGTTGGGACTACACATGGCGGCGAAAAGGGCGGGATCGAAGGCTTCGGTGGCGATGACCTGCCCCACCTCCAGCGCCAGCGGACGCTCCCCCGCCTCGGCCTCTACCGCGTTCCACAAGCGAAAGTACTCGGCCGCCGACACCGTCGCGTTCTCACGGGCAAAAAGGTCGGCCGGCAACCCTGCCCGCCGCAGCACATCGCCGGGCCGGATGCCGAGGTCGCGCAAGCCGAGTTGCCATTTGGTGATGATCTTGAAGGACTGCGCCATGTCAATGCAGGGTTTGTTTCTCCCAACGTACGAAGCGTATCTCCTCGGCGCACTTCCAGAACATGCCATCCTGCTTGCGAATCACGCCATTTCCCCCAAGAAAAGCGCTTCCAATTCCCATTTCCACCCGTCGTGATACCCTCTGTGTGGGTTTTGCGATAGACCAGTGAGTGCGCCAAACAGCCGCACGCCTTTCAACGGGCCTTTCTGGCCCCCGCTTTTCTCTCAAGCATCTCTTGAAAAAAACCAACGCTACACCATGAAACGCTCCATCCATACATCCGCATCCGGGCGCACCCTCAGCCTGCTGATCGTCGCCCTCAGTTTTCTTCTCGTTCTGCCGGTCCAGGCCCAGCGCTCCACGCCTACGCCGACCCGCACAACCAGCACAACCACCCGCGTCACTCCCGAACAACGGGCCACCGAAATGAAACGGCGGCGCGCCTCGGCGGGTGATGTGGCCGAGGCTATTCAGCGTGAATTCCGACTCAAGCCCGACCAAGTTGCCGAAGTTTTGCAGAAAGTCGGCTATCGGGGCAACGAAACGACCACCGCTCTGACCCGCAAACTGCGTGTCCCGCCGGAAACCGCGTTTGCCTATGCCAGCAAGGCCGGCTATCGCACCAGCGATATTGTGAGCGGCCTTAAAGAAAGCGGGCAAGACACCCGTCAGATTACCGCCACGCTGTATCGCTCGCAGGTAAACGTCCGCGAGACCGCCCAGGCACTCCTGAACAACCTCCGGGTGCGCGACAGGCAATTGTTGGGGTATCTCATCGACGGTGGATATGCCACCACGGATGTCATCGACGTGATGTTCGACCTCGAAGTCGCGGTGAATGTCATCGCCGATGGGCTGTATGGCATTAGCTATTCGGCCAACCAGACGGCAGCCGAACTACATAACCAGGGCGTGCAGGTCAACGAAGCGGCCGCGGCCCTCCAGTCGGCTGGATATGACGTTATTGCTGTGTCCAATGCCCTTCAAAGTGAATATGGCGTCGCCGCTTTTCCGCTGGTTGTTGCCTTGCGTGGAGCGGGCTATTCGGTGGTGGGGATTGCCCAGGGCTTAAAAGCTGTTGGCTACAGCGCGGAAGTGGCCGCCCAGGCGTTTTATGCTGCTGGCTACACCGCCCAACAAGCCGCCGAAGCGCTTTTGGCCGCGTACGACCTCTCGGCACAACTCCTCGCCGAGTTGCTGAAGCTAGCAGGTTACGCCATCGACGCCATTATCGAAGCGCTGCAATCGCTGTACAACCTGACCACCGCGCAGATCGTTAATATCCTCCGGCTGATTGGGTACACCTACATCGAGATCGGCCAGGCCATGCAGGACCTGGGCCTACAGCTCGACGAAATTGGCGACGCGTTCATCGACGCGGGGCTGAACAACCCCAACGAATTCGCCGAGACGCTCTTCCAGATGGGTGTAGACCTGATGGATGCCGCCGCTGAGATGGAACGCCTCAGCATGGACATGATCGCCATCGGCCAGGCCCTGACGCAAGAATACGGCGTCGCCGTTGCACCGCTCGCCGCCGCCATCTTTGCCGCAGGGTTCACCGGGCAACAGGCAGGTCTCGTGCTCAAAGGAGCGGGTGCTGGCGCTTTCATCCTCGCCGATGCGATGAGCAAAGCCGGATACGGCTACGTTGCCATCGGGATCGCGCTGAATGCCGCCGGGCATTCGCTCTACGTCGCCGGTCAAAACCTAAAAACCGTTGGCTATACCGTCCTGCAAACCGCCGATGCACTCGAAGAAGCCTTTGGTGATCCGGTAGGCACCATTGCCGACGCGCTCAAACAAGCGGGCTATTCCCGCGACCAGATCACGGAAGCGTTGAAAGTACAGTTCAACCGCACGGTGTCACAAACCGCCGAGATTCTGGACGACCTGGGCTACTCGCCCACCAGCATCGCCAATGCGCTGGTCAACGTCTACAACGCCAGTGCTACGTCGGTCGCGAATGTTCTCTTCAACCTGGGCACCTCTTTCAACCAGGTGGTGAGTGCGCTCGTGAGTGCCTTTAACTGGACAACGGCGCAGGCCACCCAGTTCCTCGTCGGCCTTGGCTTCAACTAGGCCTCTTCGGGAAGCGGCTCCTCTCGTGCCACGGCATGAGGGGAGCCCGCTTTCTCGCTTTTCTTCTCGCTCTTCCACACCTCCAACCTCGAGCCCAATGAACCACGTCTTCTCCTTTTCCCGGTTGAGCTTCTGCTCCCTCTTTTTGCTTTGCTTCTTCACCACCGCTGTCCACGCCAATCCCCTTGCCACCACCATCTTTGTGAAAGACGCCAACGGCAACGCCGTGCAAGGTGCAACGGTATGCATCGGCTCGTCGATTGCGCTGGATGAGTTCGGCACCGGCACCACCGATCATCTGGGGCAGGCCATTTTTAACGCTGCGCTTCCCACACCACCGGCAACGGTGTATATCACCGCCAGCAGTGGCATTTATAATGGGCAAATCGCGCAGCCCCTCTCGGGTACCATTGCCCCACCCAACCTGTTCGCCACGGTAGAACTGAGCAATACCCCCGGGGGGACATCCTGCCCCGGTGGTTTCCAGGGCATCTCTCCGGCCGACGTTTCTTTCTCGCCTGTTTGGGAAGTAGACATTGACGAAGTGTTCGCCGGGCAGGTCTTCGAGATCCAGCTTGTGCTCGAACAACTGCGCAATCGCCGCCCCTATCCGCCGCCCAGCCCCCTGCCTGTCCGAATCGAAAGCAGCAACCCGCGCGTGCTCACCGTTCCGCGTGGGGTGACCTTTGGCCGGGGCCAATCAAAACAAGGCTTTAAGGCTGAGGTCAGTTCCAATCTGAAAACGGCTACCACAGTGACCCTCCGTGCCTACGTCGAAGGCCAGCGCCCCGTGGAGCTGCGCCTGAAGGTACAGCCTGGCCGCGAAGCGCCCGGCGGGCGTCGCAACTGATTGTCCAAACAGCAAATCCAAACGGACAATCTATATGGTTAATCTTTTTGATTTAACCACTTACATCTCTACAAAACCACCTCAAAACGTGCAAAATCATGAAAACGACGCTCCCATTACCCCTATGGATGCGGTTCGCGCCCGCGATCCTCCTCCTCTTTGCCTTCACCTTTCCGGCCCAAGCCGCGAACGAATGCCAGGTCTATTATAGCTACACGAACAATAGCGGCAACACCCGTAGCCAGACCCTCAACCTGGACGAGGGCGAGACCCAGTCTGTTGGTACCAACGGTATCCGGGTCATTCAAAACAAGGAGAATTACCCCGTTCGGGTAGAGATCACCGCACTTGGCCCGATCCCGAACCAGAGAAAATGGGTCACCCTCAACAACTCCGGCGATCAAGATCCACCGTTTAGTGTGTATCCGGCCCCGGTCACGCTGTACCAGATCGAGTGCGGTGGTTCGTCGTTTGGGTCCGCCGCCGACATGCTTTCCACGCTACAGAATGCGGGGGTCAGCACCGATGACATTATTCGGGCCTTGCGCTCCACCTTCGACCTGTCGGGACCGAGCCTCCTAGAACTTCTCCTGGAATCGAACATCGAGCCCATCGACATAGCGAGACCGCTGAGTTCGGTTTTGCGGGTTAATGCCGAACAGGTGATTACCTGGTTACAGGATGCCGGTGTCCCTGTTGACTCAGCCGCCCGCATCCTGCGGCAATCGTTCCGGCTTAATCTCAATGACGTTGCCGAGGTCTTGCGAAATGTGTACGGGCTTTCCATCGAAGCTACAGCGGAGGCACTGCAGACTGCCGGCTTTGCGGCTTCGCAGGTCAACCAGTGGCTGGCCAACCTGATGTCCATCAACCTTGTCATCAGCGGGCACACGAGTGGCTACTTTGCCACTCCGTCCAGCAACCCCAATGGGCGTTTTCCGCTGCATTATGGGACCAATAACATTACCATAAGCGGCTTGGCCCTGTTTGCCACCACGGCGATTAATGGCTTTCCTCCGGGATCGTCGGTACAGATCGTCGGTCGGGGGCCAGGACCCCAAAATTCCCGAGGCATTCCGGGCAGTGACTATATCCACGTACAAATCGACATCCCGACGACCGCACGTAACGGGTTGCGCGGCTCGGCCACGCTTCGCTTAAGCTCTTCCAACGGCCCTCGGTTCAACTGGGTCATTCAGCGCCCCTCAAACGATAATGGCACCCGCGTGCCAAACCCTGTCCCACCGACGACGGGTGGCGGCAACAGCAACCTCCCCGATCTGGTGGTGATGCCATCGCAGGTGCGGCTGTACCTCGTCGGAACCGCCACGACCCTTGATGACAATGGCGATACGTTTACTGCGCTGGACCCCTTCAACAACTCGCCGCATTGCCAGGGCATCGCACAGGGCACCACGGGCAACAACAACCTCCCGACCTCCAACACGCGCCGGATTCGGCTACCCGACATCCGCTGGGGCGTGGAAAACGACTCCAATGTGGCGATTAACACGCCGTTCACGGTGGAGTTGTGGCAGGGCAACCAGCTGGTCGCCACGCAACAGGTACGGCGGCTGGGCCGCAGGGGCCGCGCCACCTTTTCCTACCGGCGTCCGCAGTCCGTCACCACAGTAGCCCGGGTGGGGCAAGGCCAGGGATGCTATCATTTCGGGCTCAGCAGCGCAGGTTGGAATGATAACCCTGGCTATACCGTCCGCGTCGACACCAATGAAGACATCGAGGAACGCCGCGAAAACAACAATGCGGGCAACCTCTGAGGTCGCATGGGCGATGGCTCAGCGTCCTGGCAACGAATTCACTTCTCTTCAAAGCACTTCTAAATCACACACTACCATGAAAAAGACGCACCGATTACCCGTTTGGATGCGGCTCGCGTCCGCGTCCCTTGTCCTTCTTTTTGCCTTTGTCTTCCCGGTCCAGGCCGCCAATGAGTGCCAGGTATACTACAGCTACAAAAACAGCAGTGGCAACATTTCAGGCCAAACGATCAACCTTGATGATGGGGAAACGCTGTCGGTGAATAACAACAGCATCCAGATCATTCAGAACAAAGAAAACTATCCCGTCCGGGTGGAAATCACCGCGCTGGGTCCCATCCCGAACCAGAAAAAATGGGTGACGCTCAATAACTCGGGCGACCAAGACCCCCCCTTTAGCGTGTACCCGGCCCCGGTGACGCTGTACCAGATTGAGTGTGGCGGCGAAGCGTTCGGCTCGACGGATGCCCTGATTAGCGCGCTCCAAGCCGCTGGTGCCTCCGTCGTCACGATTGCGCAGGGCCTCGTTTCTTCCTTCGGGCAGACGGGTGCCCAGGTGGCCGACCTGCTCAAAGACGCCGGCTTCGACGCCACCGAAGTGGCCGACGCGCTCAACGAGGTGTTTAACACCAATGGGCAGCAGGTAGCCAGTTGGCTTTCGAGTGCGGGCTACTGGGCACGCTACAACGCGGTTGCCCTCGAAGAGGTGTTTAACGCGAACGGTAGCCAGGTCGCCAGTTGGTTGCGGCAGGCGGGCTACAACGTTTCACAGGTCACCCAGGGCCTCATCGAGGCGTTTGGTGCCAGCGCCCAACAAGCCGCCACCTGGCTCGACGATAGCGGATTCAGCATCGACCAAATCGCGCAGGCGCTGAAGGACAAATACAACGCCACCGCCGAAGTCTTTATCAACGCCCTCAGCTACGAGGTGTGCGGCGTGGCGGGCTGTCCCAGCGACACTTCGCGACGGATGATAGAGGCCCTGCGGGATCGGTTTAACCAATCCGCCGCGCAGGCATTTGGGCTACTTCAGGACGCAGGTTTCTCGGCCTTAACTATTGCGCAGGGACTCAGCGAGGTGTACAACACAGGCGCCCAGCAACTGGCAACGTGGATGCAGCAGGGCGGCTATGCGCTGAGCGAGGTAGCGACGTGCCTGCGTCAGGTTTACAACATGAACGTCAGCGCCGCCGCTGATCTTCTCGGCGGGCTCTACAATGCCACCGCCGAGACGTTGCAAGAGGCACTTGAAGCCGCAGGCTATGCGGCCTCTCAAATCAATCAGTGGCTGGCGAACCAGATGAGCATCGAGAGTGTGATTGGTGGGTATACCCAGGGCTACGCGGGGCAACCCATCCGCACGCCGCGTCAGGTCTTTCCGCTTCGTCCGGGCCGCAACCTGGTCACCCTTCGCGGGGCTGCACTTGTCGGGACTTCCTCCATCGTTGGACTTCCTCGGGGCACACGGACTCGAATCATCGACCGGGGCACGGGCAACAACGGGCAGTTTGCCTACTGGACCTATCTGCATGTACAGATCGACCTTCCCCGTACGGTACGCGAAGGCACCCGTGGTACAGCCACGTTGCGCCTGGGCCAGTCGAATGGCCCGCGCTTTGGATGGATCGTGGAAGCCGCCCCGGCGCCCGGTGGTGGACGCGTTCCCCCGCCCTCGACGGGCGGCGGCGGCACCGCCCGTCCTGACCTGATCGCGATGAACACGCAGAACGAACTCTACATCGTAGGCTCGGCGAACACGTTGGACGCTGATGGCGATTTCTTCACCGCACTCGACCCCTTTAACAACTCGGCGCACTGCCAGGGCGTCCCGGATGGCGCGGTGAACCGCAACAACCAGCAAACCTCCAACACCCGTGTGATCACGGTGCCTGACATTCGGTGGGGCGTGGAAAACACGTCGCGTGTAGATATCACCACGCCTTTCACCATCGAGTTGTGGCGCGGCAACCAGCGCGTAGACAGCCAGCAGATAAACAGCCTCGCGTCGCGCAGCCAGGCCCAATTCACCTTCCGGCGTCCCCAGTCGCGCACCACGGTGGCGAAGGTCGGCCTGGGTGGTGGATGCTACCACGCGGGACAAAGCAGGGAAGGCTGGAATGACAACCCCGGCTTCACCGTCCGCATCGATACCAACGATGACATCGACGAGAGCCGCGAAAACAACAACGCCCGCAACCTCTAACCCCGCGTTGGTGGTGTTCAAGAAGCGCCCATCCTGAGCCTATCGGGGTGGGCGCTTCGTCTGTTTTGCACGGTTGGATGAGACGTTGCTTCGTATTTTTTGCCTTCTCTTTTTGGCCACGCCCTTACCCTCTCCATGCCAACACCCCTCACCCACAAGTCATCCGTCGACGCGATCCGCGCCCGCTTCGACCATGATGTCGAGCGGTTTTCAAACCTCGATACCGGGCAATCCGCCACCATCGACGCGCCGTTGGCGATGGCGCTTATTACAGAAGCGGCTGTTGCGTCCACAACCCCCATCCGTCGCGTGCTCGACATCGGCTGTGGCGCGGGCAACAACACGATCCGGCTTCGCGAGGTGCTGGGCACCAACTTTGCCGCCGACCTCCTCGACCTCAGTGTGCCGATGTTGGTACGGGCTAAGCAACGCGTGGCGACGGTGAATGCGGGCGTGATCCAAATGATTCAGGCCGACTTTCGAGACGCGAATTTGAAAGCAGGCAGCTATGACGTGATTTTGGCCGCTGCGGTGCTCCATCACCTGCGCGACGAGGCCGACTGGGAGCAAGCCTTTCAGAAGATCTACGACCTGCTGACTCCCGGCGGCAGTGTGTGGATTACCGATCTGGTCTCGCACGAAACAGAGGCGGTGCACGCGATGCTGTGGAATCGCTACGGTGCTTACCTCACTGATTTGCAGGACGAAGCCTACCGCGACCGGGTGTTCGCCTACATCGACCAAGAAGACTCGCCGCGCCCCGTTACCTACCAACTCGATTTACTGCGCCGGGTGGGGTTTGCGCACGTCGAATTGCTGCACAAAAACTCTTGCTTTGCTGCGTTTGGAGCGGTCAAAGGTACATAGGCTTGGTTTGCAGTGACATCTTCCTGTTTCGTCTTTCGATTTGCTGACGCTCCGCACGTTTCACTTTCAACATTCTGTTCGAATACATCTAGGTTGAATGACCGTTTCCCCATTAAAGACTGCTTCTTCCCCTAGCTTTTTCTAACTCTTTATAGTCACATAATAGTCCCTTTTTTCTTTAAGTCATCTCAGAAGTTCGGATTTCCCCTTTTTCTTGTGATGCCAACCGTAACGCTCGTAGAAGTTCGTTCATCACCTTTCTCGCATCTTTATTCGTTGTCGATACCAAGGCTTCTAAGTTTACATTGATGTTTCCTATTCCATAATGGCTCACCAATGTAGCATCTTGCACAAAAGTTAGTGCCTCTTTAGAAAGCCCCTCGATGAAAAGCTCCGCATCATCGACTTCCAAATAAAACTGCAACGGCTGCTGTTGAGTCGAGGCAATACTTCCTACCTCTTCATTATCCCATAAAACCGTAAAAAAACGCGTCCCTGCTTTTATGAGTCGCAAATGATAGGGGTTATTCCAACTTGACTGCTGCAAAAGATGGATCTGTTTTTCGATGTTGGATCTCGGGTTCGAACGCTTGTTATTGTAGGTTTGAGCGAGATCATGAACGGCGGTCCACATATCGTGCTCCAGTTCAATGTTCGTCAGACCAGCGATATTGAGTACGTCCCATACAGGCTGAAACTCGGTCGTATCAAGTCTTCCATCCGCCTCGATATCCTCCCCTTTACCAAACCCATCAAGTAAATACAATACTTGATCGAAGAAGCCTGTTATATTTGTGAGCGTTTGCTCAACATCATATACTCGCGCAAAGAGCTTATCGATATCGGGCAAAGATCGAATAAACTCTCGGCTCTCCATTTGCTGAAATGTAGTCGGCGTTGGATGCTGTACAAAAAAGCCAAAAACTTCGGGGTATGTGAGTTGAAAGCAAGCCATTGCATAGAGAAGCTGCGAATATCGTATCCATGTGGAAGGACCATATTCCCCTCTACGTTGCTTCAGTATCCTTTGGCCTTCATCGCTAGCATCGAAGATGTTCTTTAACAAGTTCGCATAATTTACTGCCCGCTTTATGCTGCGCGGATTCTTTCCAACCGTGACAAGGGTTAGAGTCTCAAACTCCTTCGCCTGCTCTACCTCTACTCTACTCAATTGCCAAATAAAATTTGAGTTGGATTCTCCTATACGTCGATAGGTTTCCCCATGGTACGTCCAACCGAGTAGGGACATGATATAGCGCTCCACCTTGTAGGATGAGATCGGCATGTTGAACGGTACTTGGATGATTTTATCGAAATATGACTTGCCGTACATGCGCTGTACGTCGGTTCCAAGTCTTTCTTCAACCCCGCGCTGTATGACAGAATAATCTACAGCCAGTACGAATACGCATCGAGGTACATCAAGGAAATTTTTCACGGCTTCAAGCAGCTCCAATGCGCGAGCTGGTCTGATACGGTCTAGATCGTCTAGCATGATAACTAGCCTGACATTTGGATTCTCTTCTTGAAGCGCCTCAGCAACAAGCTGCTCAAAGTATCCGCGGTATTTGACCAGCATTCGCATGGTGTTTGTGAACTCCAGCGACTCCTTTAGGCCCTTTCGGGCATCTTCCACCGCTCCCTTTACATCAAGTCCTGTCTTTGACTTCATAGCCTGGTTGACAAGGTGGCTCGTAAAACTACCGATAGCCTTAAGTGCTTTTTTTCCTTGTTCGCTTTTAAGCTTGAATTCCTCATTTATCACATTAACGATGTCATTGAGCATTGCTACGGTGATTAGATCTTCACTACTGAGTTGCGCGTACTGCCATGTATTGAAGAACAGAACAGGATGGGAAAGACCTCGTCCTCGCTTTGGCCTTTCCAATTGATACTTTATTCGATTGAGCAGACTGGTCTTTCCAATGCCCCAATCACCTTGGACACCGATAGTTACGGGCGTTTCACACGTACCAATAAAATCCGCCAATGCATCTGCGTATTTGTGCAATCCAAGAGGTTCAGCGTCCTCGGTTCCTGAAAGGGGAAGGTCAATAAGATGGTTGGTGTGCATTGAAGATTTGTTTCTCTTTTGTATGGTTACATAATTCTCGTTCTTATATATCGAAAAATGAGTTGGAATTCCGCGTTTTCGACTTTTTCCTGCCTGCTTTTCCTATTCCATTGATTCTCTCTTTATCGTGCGCAAAAGTCGATTGAACGGATGCTGGTGAAGGTTCATCGAATGCGCCTTGTCCCATGGCGGCCCAACGTATACCTTGTCAGCTTCTCTATTTATTTGCGTGCCTCAGTCCTTCCCTTCCGCCATGATGATTCCCCCTGCTTGGAAGCGCTTCCTCTTTCTGTCTTTGATTGGGTGTTTTGCCCTCACCATGCCCAATCCTGCCCATGCCCAAACCACCGAAGTAGTGTTTCTCGCAGGTCCGAAGGACCACGGCTGGCCGGGGCGGCATGAATACGAGAAAGACCTGCGGGTGCTGGCACACGCCCTCGAAGCAGCCCCGAACCTCTCGGACATCACCACCTCGGTGTATGTGGGCGAAGCACCCCGCGACCTTTCGGTGTACGAAAACGCCGATGTGATTGTGATCAACAGCAGTTCCGACCGCCTCGAAAGCGAGACGCATCCGCTGTTTCCTCCTGATCCCACGACCAACCACCGGGGCTACGACGACGCCACCACCGCCTTTTTAGAAGGGCTCGACTCGCTCATTGTGGCGAACAACATCGGGGTGGTGGTGCTGCACTACGCCAACTGGGCCGAAAACTGGGCCGCGCGGGGCTACTATATGACATGGCTCGGTGGCCTGTGGGTACAGATGGGCTCGCGCAACCCCACCGACCAGTGGACCATGACGCCGCTGGCGCAAACACATCCCGTCTTGCGTGGCGTGCAGGAATGGACATACCGCGACGAGGTTTTTAGTCGATTCTTCCTCCCCCCCGATCACCGCCGGACGGACTTGCTACGCGGGTCGCCAGAGCAAGACCGCTGGGGCATCGGCCCACAAATTGCGTCGTGGGCGTATCAGCGTGACGATGGCGGACGTGGCTTCGTTTACGGCGGCGTTGACTTTCACGACAACATGCTGCTCGACGACTACCGCCGCTTTCTGCTCAACGGCATTGTGTGGGCTGCGGGCCTGAATGTCCCCGTTGGCGGTGTTGAATCTGAAAAGCCGGCGATTGAAGATTCGGATTCGAATTAGATTCTTGTTATTATTCGGCTTATTCGGCCTGCTTTGTAATACTTCCGGTTGTGAGTATTCCCCGTTGACGCGCTGTATGACATCGGGCGTGCGTTGGATCACATCGGGGTGGTGGGCGCACTGCATCAGCATACAGGCTGTTGCGTGGATACCCACGACGAAACCTACGCCGTCATAGAATCCGTTGATACGCGCTATGTGAGGCTGTGCCCCCATGCAGGCGGGTTGCTTGCGGGCGGCGTGGACTTCGTGCATACCCTCACCGATTTCCGCTCAATCATCGGGCACGTACACCTGAATGATTACAACGGGGGAGACCACAACGATGGCCGGGACTACTATGACGACTAATGCTCCATGGGACGGGGAGTCGTGGACATGGCGGGCTGCCCTGGAAACCACAGACCACGACTTTATGATAATGGCCGAACTTAATCCCAACGCCGAAAAAACCTTGCCGCACCCGCCGCTGGAGCTGGCCGGACCTGCAATGCCTTCTTCGAGTGGCAGGGCTATCGTTTCCGTACCTAATGTCTTCTCAACCAGACCGCCGACACCATGAACCGCATCGCCAAGTTTTCGATGGATGTGAAAGGGGCCGGGCAACTGCTCGGCATGTTCATCACTGAGGCAGGGACTTATTTCCCCAACGCCACCATCTATGATCACTCGAACCATACCAACGTGGCGCGGGGCCGAGAAAATGTGCTCGGGCGCTATCGGCTTCTCCGGCGTGGCGGCGGACAGCGGCGCACCGCCCGGCGTCTTAACCGCAACCTGGCGAAACCCACCTCCACCGATGTCTCCGTCATTTTCTCTTCGGTGGGCACCAGCGAGCAGGTGACCGTGAAGTCGCGCACCCGGCAAAACACGCTGAGCCACAACCTGGCTGGCGGCAACATGGTAGCCACCAACAACTTCATCCAGCAGGTCCTTCGCACCGTCGAACAAATAGGATAACCCATGTTTCTGGATTACCTATCTAACGACATATTTTATCGGCTAATCTTTGGTATTCTATCTGAGCATATTATTGATAATCACTTTTTTACTCCCAGGGACATGGGTTTTCTGACCTTGGCGGTCCCGTTTTTGGCCTGACGGGCTCCAATAGCCCCAAAACACACGGTATAGTCGGAGCTTTCCCGGTTTTGCCCCTCAGACGCGCTCAGACGCTCCCATTCGCAGGCTCTTTTTTTGCGACCTGTGGTTTACCTTTAGCGCAGAACGTGCGGTTTCGTCGATTTTGTGAGGCGTTTTTTTCGGCCCGACGAAGCAAAATCGGACAGGGAGCCCCTTCCGCACGATCGCACCGGTGACCCCCTTCTTCGTTCTTTCGACTCAACCATTTCCTTTGTGAAATAGATGAAGGTCTATTCTGGCATTTCAGGTATGGGTTGGATTCCGTAGTTTGCGGCGTCGATTTGCCGCCCCGATGTGTGTTTCAGATTATGGCCCTCCCGAACACCTTGCATACCTACGAGTCGCTTCAAGTGGGTGACGTCTTTGAATTCACCCGCATCATCTCGATGAAGGACGTGCGGATGTTTGCGGACGTCACTGGCGACGACAACCCTATTCATGTCGATGAAACGTTTGCGGCAGACACCCGCTTTGGCAAACCCATTGTCCACGGGGTGCTGTTGCTCGGCATCATTTCTAAAGTCCTCGGGCGCGATTTCCCCGGTCATGGCAGCGTGGCCGTAGGCATCTCCTGCCGGTTTTTGCGCCCCGTGCCCGTCGGGTCGGAGATTACGGTAGAGGTAAAGGTGGCCGAAAAGCTCGAAAAACACCGCCACGTACGGATGCGTGTGTTTGTGTACTGCGGGGGCAAGATGGCGCTCGGCGGCGAAGCCACGCTCATCCCACCATCGGAAGAAGAATAACGCCTATTCGACCTCGCGAATCCGGGCGTAGATGCATGTATCGCGCAGCGTGCCGTCCACGTGCCGGTCGTCGTTGCGCAGCTGGCCCTCGAATGTGAACCCCAGCCGCTCGGGAACGGCTCTGCTTTTGGTGTTGCCCGCACTCATTCGAATCTCCACCCGGTTCATACCTAGTTCTTCTATTGCGTACCGCGTAATCTCGCGGATAGCTTCGGTGATATAGCCCTTCCCGCTGTACGAGGTGCGGACCCAATAGCCAATTTCTACCTTTGGCACTCTCCAGTCGATGTCATGAAGGCCACTGCAGCCAATAAACGTCAGCGGGTCTTTCAGAAAGAGGTGCAACCGGTGATCTCGGCCCTCTTTAAAGGCAGTCACGGCTTTTTTGCAGTTCGCCTGCGATTCTTCCAGCGCCGGAACGGCCTGGGCCCATGGCATCCACAGGCGCAGGGCATCGATGCTTTCAGCGATGGCGAGCCGAAGCCCAGGAGCGTCAGCCTCCCTTGGCGAACGGATTACGAGACGCTCGGTGCGTAATTCGAACGGGTAAGGAATGTGCGTTTTCATGATTGGCTGGCCCTTTTAAACACGCCGATTTACGTCAAAAAGGGCCTTATGATGCACTATTCCAGGATGCCTATGCAAAGAAGGCCGCCTCCATCTCCAGCAAGCCCGTAGTTGGGGGATTATACGGCTGCCATCCCCATCTCCAGCAAGCCCGTAGTTGGGGGATTATACGGCCGCCATCCCCATCTCTTCTCCAGCAGCCTTCATCCGGGCAATCTCTTCGCCGGGCGGTAACCCGAATTGGCGACGAAACTCTCTGCTGAACTGCGACGGACTGGCATAGCCCACCCGATAAGCTGCTTCGCTGGCAGTGGCACCTTCATACAACATAAGCGACTTGGCGTTGTGGAGGCGGATTGATTTGATGTACTGCAGGGGGGGGACCGACGTCACCTTTTTGAAGTTGTGGTGGAAGGTGGACACACTCATTCCGGCCGCCTGCGCGAGCGCGGGCACGTCCAAGGGTTCGCCCACGTTCGTGTGAATCAGGTTCATCACGTGGGCGATGCGGTGCCAGTGTCCCTGACGCAGCGCAATAGCCCGGAGAAAATCGCCCTGTGGCCCTTGCAACGCATGGTAGAGCAGTTCGCGAATGCACAGCGGAGCTAGGATGCGCGCATCCATCGGCCGTTGGACCGCCCGGAGTAGACGAATCGCGGCGTCGTAAAAAACCTCGGATGCCGGAGACACACTGATGCCCGATTCTAGGGCCGCAGGAACCGCCGGTTCGTCGCTCATCTCCAGGATAAGCGCACTCAGTTCCGCCGGGTTGATCGTGATCGACATCGACAGAAACGGCGACTCGGGGGTTGCAACGCGAATATGCGAATGCACCGGCAGTGGCACCGATACAATCAGGTAGTGCTGGGGATCGTACGTGTATTCTGTCCCCGACAGGTACGTCTGCTTACGCCCTTGGGCCACCAGAATGATGGCGGGCTTATACAGGTACGATTCGATCTGGGTAGGATGGTTTGCCCGGAGCAAGCCTAGACCTTGAGGTAAGGTCTTTTTGACCCCATCCTGGTCAAGGGATTTAGCAATAAGCCGGGCTAACTCGGTGGTCTGATGATTCTTCGGCATAAGATTCCTGCATCCTACTATTGAACATCGCAATTTAGGTTATTTAATCAAAAAATCCGACACCTCGTAGGATCAGGCAAGGATTCGGCATAATTCGGTATTTGGAAGCCTATAAAATCAAGGTATTATGCATCCATGCGATTCAGAAACCTAATCAGTACAAACCATGAATGTTGCATCCATTACCATCCCCCGGCGCACCCTGGGCCATAGCGATTTGGAAGTCTCGGCCCTCGGGTTAGGATGCATGGGGATGTCCGAGTTTTACGGGCAAGGGGACGAAACGGAGTCGATCCAGACCATTCATCGCGCCCTTGACCTCGGCGTTAATTTCCTCGATACCGCTGATGTGTATGGCCCCTACACCAATGAGGAGTTGATCGGGCGTGCCATCAAGGACCGCCGCGACAAGGTGGCACTGGCGACCAAGTTCGGCTGTGTGCGCGGCCCCAACGGCGAATGGGTTGGTCTCAATGGCAGCCCCGATTATGTCCGAGCGTGTTGCGACGCCTCGCTCCAGCGACTCGGCGTGGACCACATCGACCTGTATTACCTGCACCGCGTCGATCCCAGCACGCCCATCGAGGCGACGGTGGAAGCGATGGCGGGGTTGGTCAAAGCGGGCAAGGTGCGGTACATCGGGCTGTCGGAGGCGGATCCTGAAACGATTCGCCGGGCACACGCGGTCCATCCGATTACGGCGTTGCAGACAGAATACTCGCTCTGGAGCCGCGACGTGGCCGAAGGCGCGGTGCTCGACACGGTGCGGGAGTTGGGCATTACCTTCGTGGCCTACAGTCCGTTGGGCCGGGGCTTCCTCACCGGCCAGTTTAGCACCTTCGAGGATCTTCCCGAAGACGACTGGCGGCGGCACAACCCCCGTTTCCAGGGAGAGAACTTCAACAAAAACTTGGAGTTGGCCGAAGCGATTAAAACGATGGCCGCTGAAAAGCAATGCACCCCCGCCCAACTGGCGATTGCCTGGGTGATGGCGCAGGGCGATGACATCGTCCCGATTCCGGGCACTAAGCGCCGGACCTATCTGGAGCAAAACGTGGGTGCCTTGGACGTAACGCTGACGGACGCGGAACTGGCAAGCCTCGAAGCCATCGCCCCCTACGGTATCGCTGCAGGAGCCCGCTACTAGGCATCGCCTGACTTTCCTCGCTGCGCATTCGTTCTTCTTTGGACATTCCGGACTTGATCCGGCATCTCGCGGACGGCACTCTTGCTAGCTGGGGAGATGCTAGGTCAGGCCCGGAATGACTTTTTATATGAATGCCTTGTCTTTTAGTGAATGGAAAGGAGCTTTACCTACCCAACTTGGCTGCTTTGGGGGCTTTATGAAGAGATGACTGCCTTCCTACACAACAAGTCCTCCGATGATGATCGGTTGTCCCTACAACGCATCGCTTATAAACTGCCCACTATCGCCATTTTAGACACTAAACTTGCTTATTCGAAGTATTCCATCCTGAACTGCTCGGCGCGAAGTAAGCGGGCGATCTCTTGGTGTCCTTTCGCTTCAGCCACATCGGCGGCTGTCAGGCCAGCATGATCCTTTATCGTGAGCAGGGCGAGCCTTGGCGGGAATAATCCCGTGCCGCGCAGGCGGAAGATCATCTTTCGAATTTGCTCTTCTCCCCCTTCCTCAGCAGCATAGAAGAGAGCGGTCCGACCGAGGGCATCCTGCTCGAAGAGCCGTTTGCGTTGCTCTCTTGCCAGGCGCAATCTTTCTGATGAACTGTCCATTCATTTTTTTCGTTATGATTCCCAAGTCTACTTGCCGAGTTTCGTCACTTGAGACCGATTGGCCGCCTGACGAACCAAGCTAAGTCGCGCAGGACTGTGGCGGGTGTGTTTACAAGACAGCGCCACTAACAAAACTTCCAGAACGTTCAAAACTGCCATTGTGCAGCCTAGCACACCGATTGCTACCGAGGCATCTTCAGCGTGCGTCCGCGCTGGATGGTATCGTCGAGTTCCACCTGATTGATGATGGCCAAATCCGTCGCGGAGAACTGCTCCGGAAGATTCGAGGGCACGAGTTCACGGAAGGTGGCAGTCCGAGAGGCTCGCACCAAGCGCAGGCGCGAGGGCTCCACGTTGAGCTTGCTGCGGTCTGTCAGGTCGTCGAACCCCTGCATGGTCTCGCGGAAGCGGTTATCGAAGGTGTCGAAATTGGCCTGGGCGGTGTAGCCGAGGAAATAATACACGCTGCCGCCAAACTCGATAAACGTCGCCCGCAGCCTCAGCACGCCTTGCTCCGTGGTGGCGTCGGCTACCACATAGCTACTCTGGTGCCCGTTGACGCGCTGGCTGCCGCTGTCGCGCACCTGCACGCCTTCTTGCTGTCCGAACTCGGTGGCGGCTTGTTGCGCCGAGGTGGCGTCCTGCGCAAACGTAAAGATCATGATGGCTTGCTGGTTCTGGTCGAACATGGCCACCTGTGAACGCCCATTTTGCAGCCCAAAACCACTGGGCACGGGGAATTGGAAGCGTAATTCGGGATGGTAAAACATGCTATTCTCCACAAAACCCTCGCGGGGGTTCTCGCCCATTACAATCCCGTCGATCTCGCGGAGGAATTCTTCCTCGTCGATGCGGTTCATGGTGACCTGCTCGGCCCACTCGGCCGCGCTTTGAAGGATGTATTGCTCCCGCTGCCCCGGATCGGGGTGGGACGACTGCCACGTCGGAATGGTGGCTCCCGCTTCTTCCTGAAT
Source organism: Rhodothermia bacterium (assembly GCA_030428385.1). Lineage (GTDB taxonomy): Bacteria > Bacteroidota > Rhodothermia > Rhodothermales > JAAAOL01 > JAUIDY01. The sequence goes on from JAUIDY010000001.1 coordinate 91,818, forward strand.
GCGGCGGAGCGACGTAAAGAACGCTGCGCCCTCCCCAGCCTGATAGCCTGCCAGCGCGGAGTATTCTACGCCGTACTGGTCGCTCTCGCGCTCGTCATCGCGCCCGTATTTTAAGAGTAGCAGTTGTGCCGCACCGCTACCGACGCCGAGGATGTTCTCCGCCGCCGAGCCGCCGTACACGGCCTGCCCCAGAATCGCCCCGCCGATGAGCCCGATCTGCGCAAACTGGGCCTTGGCGGCGCGTTTGGAGGCATGCCGTCCGGCCACGTGCGTGATTTCGTGGCCCAGCACCACCGCCAGTTGCGCCTCGTTGTTGAGGTGACTCAGCAGGCCGCGCGTCACGTACACGAAGCCTCCGGGCAACGCAAACGCGTTCACCACCGGGCTGTCCAGCACCCGAAACGTGAACTCGACGTCCCGAAATTCGGGGTCGGTGGTTTCGCGGCGCAGGTGGCTTTCGGCCAACACCCGCTCGCCAACGGCGCGCACGTACGCCGTCAACGCAGCGTCATCCAACTCGCCGTATTGCGCCACGATCTGCGGATCGGCTTCGCGCCCAAGTTGCTTTTCCTGCTCCCAGGAGTACCCGTAGGCCCGCTTGTTTCCGGTGATGGGGCTTTTGGAGACCGCGCAGCCGGTGACCGTTAAGACCATCAACACGAGGGCCAACCACGTCACGGCGCGGTGCCGTATCAGACTGGCGGGAGAAGCGAGCGTGGGGACTGGATAACGTTCCATAATGGATTGCACAGCTTGGTGATCAGCGTAGACGTTCGACAAGATAGGTTTTTATGAGCAACTGAAGGACCGCGTTTCGGGTGGCGTAAGTTTTTTACAGGTATATGGGTACCGGATTGCGGCATGGTGGTGTTCTGAACGGGGTTAGATCGCCACGTCGCCTTCGGCTCCTCGCGATGACGTTAGGGAGAATGTAGTACTCGTTCTTACGTTTCATCCGCCGTTTCCGCGCGCACGGCTCCTTTTTCCACGTACAACGTGCCGTGCTGGGGCCGGGCGAAGGGGATCATGCCGTCGAGGAGCGAGCGGTTGGCGGCGGTGATGAGGCTTTGGCCCACGGCGTCGGATTGCAGCAGTTCCAGAAATGCCCCGGTGCGCCGCGCGTCGAGCGTGTCAAATACATCGTCGAGGAGCAGGAGTGGCATCTCGTCGAGGCGGTCGTGCAGGTAGAAGAACTGCGCCAGTTTAAGCGCCATCCCGAACGTCCGGTGTTGCCCCTGCGAGGCATAGCGCCGCACCTCGAAGTCGTTGAGCCGAAACACCAGCTCATCGCGATGTGGCCCCACCAGTGTGCGCCCCAGTTCGCGCTCGCGCTTCGCCACCCGTGCCACCGCGTTCCGAAACACCTCAGCGATGGCAGTCTCTTCAGCGTCCGCTGGTATCTTGGCAACGCCATCGTAGGTGATGGTCGGGCGCTCCGCCACGTCTTCGATCTGACGATAGGCGGCGTCCAAAAACGCGTCAAATTCGGCCAAAAAGCGGATCCGTGCCGCAATCAACCGGCTGCCGAGGGTGATAAGTTCGGCGTCCCATGAGTCCAGCACCGATGCGTGCACGCGGTGCGGCATCCGGCGGTATTGCTGCAAGAGCGCGTTGCGCTGCTTGAGGGCGCGGCGGTACTTGAGCAGATCGTCCAGATACACGGGACGCGCCTGGCTCATGATGTTGTCGAGGAAGCGCCGCCGCTCGTCGGGGCCGCCTGCGGTGAGGGCATAATCCTCCGGTGAGACCACCACCACAGGCAACACGCCCACGATGTCGGCCAGCCGTTCCAGCGGGGCACCGTTAATAAAGAGGCGCTTGCCTTCACTCGGCACATACGCAATGCGAACGCGCAGTTCAGGCCGCCGCTCGCCCTCAAACCAGCCTTCCACCTCAAAGTGCGGCGCGCCTTTGCGCAACACGTAGCCATCCTGCGAGGCGATGAAGCTTTTCGAGAGGCACAGGTAATGGATCGCCTCCAGCAGGTTGGTCTTGCCTGCCCCGTTCGGCCCGTGCAGCAGGTTGACCTTGGGCACAAAATCCACCGTCGTCTCCTGATGGGCACGGAAGGAAAACAACCGCAGGCGTTTGAGCCGCATGGACAGGGCCGGTGGGTGAAAAAGGCGGAAGAAAAGGGTACGCGAGGCGGGGCGTTTCGTTCGTGGAGGCAGGAACGGTTATATTTGGAATGGAAGAAAGGGTGAGTGGGTGAAAGGGAGAGATGCACAAGCCCACTTTCAGCAAATACTGCTTCCCACGCTGATAGCCGATAGCCAATATCTCATAGCCTATATGTCCACCCCCCTTTTCCACGAACTCCAAACCCTCGCCACTGAGCAACGCAACCCGGCGTCCACGCACATCGACACAGCGTCGACGCGGGAGATTCTGGAGATTATCAACACCGAAGATCATCTTGTCCCCCTCGCCGTGCGCCGCGAGTTGCCCTACATCGAGGAGGCCGTTGAAATCATCGTGGATGCGCTGAAGCGCGGCGGGCGGCTGTTTTACGCAGGCGCGGGCACCAGCGGTCGCCTCGGGGTGGTGGATGCGTCGGAGATCCCGCCGACGTTTGGTGCCCCGCCGGAGTTGGTGCAGGGCCTCATCGCGGGCGGTCGTGAGGCCGTGTTTCGCTCGCAGGAAGGCGCAGAAGATGAGGAAATTAATGGCGAACGGGCACTGCAAGACGCTGGGGTGCAACCGCCTGACGTGGTGTGCGGCATCGCCGCCAGCCGACGCACGCCGTATGTCATCGGTGCGGTGAAATATGGCCGCCGGATCGGGTGCAAAACGCTGTTTGTCACCTGCACCCCGCGTGCGGCGTTTAACATCGAAGAAGTAGACGTGGCGATTTGTCCCGTGGTTGGCCCCGAAGTCGTTATGGGATCCACGCGTATGAAGAGCGGCACAGCGCAGAAGCTGGTGCTGAACATGCTCACCACCGCGTCGATGATCCGCATGGGCAAGGTCTACGAGAACATGATGGTGGACCTGCAGATGTCGAACAAGAAACTCGTCGAGCGTTCCAAGCGGACGGTGATGATGGTCACCGGCCTCGACTACGACGAAGCCTCTGCTGTGCTCGCTCAAGCAGACGGACACGTCAAGACCACACTCGTGATGGTTCTCGCGGGCGTCTCCGCCAACGAGGCGCGGATCAAGCTAGAGCGGGCGAATGGCTTTGTGCGAACAGCGTTGGCGTTGTGAGGTGATTGAAACGGCCATCATTGGGTGAATGGGTTTTCTTTCCCTTTTAGCCGATCCATGACACGGGCATAGCCCGTACATGACCACAAATGACGCGAAGCAAATGACCAACTGAATCCATTTCATCCCCTGCTTTTTGTTCATGTTTCACAACGTTTCACGTGAAACGCAGGTGTGAAACCATCGATTTCGGCGCAAAATCAACGACGAAGCAACTGTTTACGCTTTTTACCACCCGGCACCTGTTCTTCAGCACGGCTGCCGAATCTTCCCGCCAAGCGCTCGGTTGAAGGGCTGAGTTTGCTACCGCCGTACCCCCACTTTTTGGAGGTACGGCCTTTCGTGCGTGGTTTTCCTGAATCCACTATCACGCACAGGCTCCCCACAAACAGCCCCGTCGAGGGGGCTATTGCGCAGCGACTTGGGGGTGTTTTCGCTCGCTGATTACACCCTCCGGCCCTTGTGGGCCACCTCCCTCCAGGGAGGGGTTTGTTTGCGCTCTATGACTGGGTAGAATCACCTTTATCTTTTGCTTGACCTGTGTCGCTTTCCTCCATCTTCGACCGCATCGCTACTGCCCCGGTTGTACAACAACTCGTCGCGTGGACCACAAATATCGAGGGCGCATCGCTGCAAGTGAAAGGCGCAGCGGGATCGCTGCCTGCGTTTATCCTACGACGGCTGCGCGAGAAACATACTAGCCCCCTCGTTGCGCTGCTTGGCGAGGCAGAAGAGGCGGCGTACCTGTTCAGCGACCTCGAACAGCTACCGGGCACCGCCCCCCTCCTCCTCTTTCCGCCTTCCGACGAAAAGCCGTACGACACGGAGCACATTGCGCACGACCAGCAGATCATCCAGCGCGCCGATGTGCTGCAACAACTCGCAAGCGGCTTCGATGGCATCCTTGTCACCAGCGTAGATGCCCTCATGGAGCGGGTGCCACCGCCTGACACCGTGCAGCTTGAAACGCTCACGATCAGTATCGGCGAAGAAGCCGCGCCCAGCGACCTGATCGAATTGCTTGTGGAGCAGGGCTTCACCCGCACTGAATTCGCCGAAGACCCCGGCGACCTCGCGCTGCGCGGTGGCATCCTCGATGTGTATCCCTTTTCGGGCGATTATCCCATCCGCATCGAGTTTTTTGGCGACGAGATTGACTCGATCCGCGAATACGACCCAGCGACGCAGCGCTCCATCAGTCGCCTCACGGCCGCCCGCATCGTCCCGAACCTCGAACGCACGGACGCCACCACCACCGACCTCACGCTGCTGTTCGACTACCTACCCGAATCCACGCTGTTTGCCACCTTCGACGAGGCGCGGCTGACCGAAAAGGCTGACGCGCTGTTTCAGGAAGCCGCCAACGCCTTCGGCGAAGCCAAGAACGAACATCCAGACCAGGACTTCATCGCGCCAGAGGAGCGGTATGTGGACGGCAAACAGCTGGAAGTCGCGCTGCTGCACCACCGGCGGCTGCTCTTAGGCACCTTCGCGGGCGACCTCGCCGAGGAAACCGTGACCATCGGGGCCAAGCCGCAAACGGCGTTTAACGGCAACCTGCCCGTCCTCCGCGAGCGCATCCAGCAAAACGCGGCCCAGCAGATCGACACCGTCATTTTGTGCAACAGTTCAGGGCAGGAGACGCGGCTGTTCGAGTTGCTCGAAGAAGAAGCGGAAGCCAAACAGGTCACGCTGCGCGTCGATGCGCTGCATGAAGGCTTTGAGTGGCCCGACCTCGGCCTTGCGGTCTACACCGACCACCAGATCTTCAACCGCTACTTCCGCCCCACCTCGCGCAAAAAACGGCGCAAATCGGGCGGGTTGAGCATTCGGGAGTTAAAAAACCTCACGCCCGGCGACTTTGTCGTGCACATCGACTACGGCATTGGGAAGTTTGCGGGAATGCATAAGATCACCGTGCGCGAGCGGCAGCAGGAAGCGGTGAAGGTGCTGTTTAAAGGCGACGACGTGCTATATGTGAACGTCAATGCGCTCTACAAGCTGCATAAATACAGCGGCAAGGAAGGCACGCAGCCAAGGCTGACGAAGCTGGGCTCGGGGCAGTGGGAGCGCACGAAGGCGAAGACCAAACGCCGCGTCAAAGACATCGCCCGCGACCTCATCAAGTTGTACGCCGAGCGCAAGGCCTCGCAGGGCCACGCGTTTCCGCCCGACACCATTTGGCAACGCGAGATGGAGGCGTCCTTTCAGTATGAGGATACGCCGGATCAGGGCACCGCTGCCCAAGCTGTGAAGGACGACATGGAAGAGCCCGTACCGATGGATCGGCTCGTCTGCGGCGATGTGGGTTTTGGCAAGACGGAAGTGGCAATGCGGGCCGCGTTTAAGGCCATTCAGGACGGCAAGCAGGTCGCTGTGCTGGTTCCAACGACGGTGCTGGCACGGCAGCATTACGAGTCCTTCCGCAAGCGCCTCGACCGCTTCCCGGTGAAGGTGGAGATGATCTCGCGCTTCCGCACTAAGGCCGAGCAGACGGAGATTCTCAAAGAGCTCAAGTCGGGCGGCGTGGACATCATCGTCGGGACGCACCGGCTGACCTCCAAAGACATCGCGTTTAAAAACCTCGGGCTACTCATTATCGACGAGGAGCAACGGTTTGGCGTGGCGGTGAAGGAGAAGCTGCGCAAGATGCGCGTGGAGGTGGACACGCTGACGCTCACGGCCACGCCCATCCCGCGCACGCTGCAATTCTCGCTCCTCGGTGCCCGCGACTTGTCGATCATTGCCACACCGCCGCCGAACCGCCAACCCATCATCACCGAGATCCACACATTTGACAAAGACCTGATCCGCGACGCCATTTTGTACGAAATCAGCCGAGGCGGGCAGGTTTTCTTCATCCACAACCGCGTCAAGACGATCCAGGAGATGGCGGACATGCTGCGGCTGCTGGTGCCGAACGTGCGCATCCGTGTGGGTCACGGGCAGATGAAAGGCCCGCAGCTTGAGAAGGTGATGCTCGACTTCATCGACCACAAATACGACGTGCTCGTCTCCACCAGTATCATCGAAAACGGCCTCGACATCTCGAACGCCAACACGATTATTATCGACCGGGCGCACCACTTCGGGCTGTCGGAGTTGCACCAGTTGCGCGGGCGCGTGGGCCGCTCGGACCGCAAGGCGTTTTGTTACCTGCTGGTGCCGTCCGTGCACGCCCTCACCCGCGAAGGCCGCCACCGTTTGCAGGCCATCGAGGAGTTTTCCGATCTCGGCAGCGGCTTCAACATCGCCATGCGCGACCTCGACATTCGCGGCGCGGGCAGTCTGCTGGGCGGCGAACAGAGCGGTTTTATCGAAGAAGTGGGTTTCGAGACGTACCACCGCATCTTGGACGAGGCCGTGCAGGAACTACGCACCGAGGAGTTCCGCGACGTGTTTAAGGAGGCCCCCGCCCCGCCGCGTGCCGCCGAAACGGTGGTAGACGTGGACGAAGACGCGCTGATTCCGGCAACGTACCTCCGCAACCACGTGGAGCGCCTGAACGTGTACCGCCGCATCAGCGAAGCCGCCACCGCCGACGCCCTCGCCGAGATCCGCACGGAGATGGCCGACCGCTTCGGCCCCGTCCCACCCGAGGTGGACCACCTGCTCGCCGCCGCCGAACTCAAGCTCATCCTCCAGCCGATGCGCCTCCCGAAGGTGATTTTTAAGAACCAGCGCCTGTTCATCGAGGTGCCGACGCCGGAGGACGATCCATTTTTCTACGAGTACTACTTTCATCCCCTGCTCGAACGCTTCACCACCCTCGGCCGCCGCTACGTGCTGAAAGAGACCCGCAGCAAAAAGCTCCGCGTCATCGTGCAAGACGTGCCGGATTTGAACACGGCGAAGGACGTGGCCGAGCGGTTGGTGCTGGAATCAGCCGTTGGTGTGGGTTAGCTATAAAACGCTGCCCTTCACGGTTTTCTCTCTCAGATCCGTGGAAACCAGATGCCCCGAATCGTGGGCACGCCCATGTTGGGCCGTACGTGGTTGGCATCAAGGGTAGAAATGTCCACGTCTTCAACGACTTCCACCACGTCGCGGGGTAGCCACGAGACCTGCGCGGTGGCGTCCCGAATTAACCCTTCGGCGTCCTCCCGGGAAAACGCCGTCACGCCGATGCCAAATCCTCTGGTCGTGTGGAACCAGTATCGGTGTAACAGCGGGTTATTCAGCATACGACATGGTCAAAAAATTAGAAAAGCCCTCTTCAGAAACCCAACCCTACCATCCTGCATCAGATCCAAAAAAATTATGTACCTTTAGGGCACCTTATCTACCCTGCGGCCATCAACGGTCGCTTTCTTCTCCAACCAAGCCAATCCATCCATGACCCGCACCGCGCTCTTTAGCCTTTGCCTGCTGCTCTTCGCCGCCACGGCGCATGCCCAGAATCATACTGGCACCCTCGACGGCTCAGACCCCGTCCGCAACGAAGGGATTCCGTATGACACCTACACCTTCGAGGCCGCATCGGCGCAAAAAGTCCTGCTGCGTATGGAGTCGGAGACGTTCGACACCTACCTGCTCGTTAAATCGCCGTCCGGCGTGGAGACGTACAACGATGACTTCGGGAATTCCTCCGTGTCACAGATGGAGTTCCTGGCCTCGGAGGCGGGCACCTGGACGGTGTGGGCCACAGCGTATGACGCCAACCAGTCCGGCGACTACACCCTGAACATCAACCTTGGCGGGACCGGGCGTATTGAGACAATGGAAGGCCGCCTCGATCCCTCGGACAAGGTGGCGCTCAAAGGCGAATACTTCGACACGCTCTCGTTTGATGTCGAATCCGCCGAGCAGTTTTACGTCGAGATGGTGTCGTATGGCTTCGACGGCTACCTGGTGGTCACCTCGCCCTCGGGCGACATCTGGCGCAACGACGATACCGACGGGCAAACCACCCTGTCGCGGGTGGGACCGCTGCAAGGGCGCGGCAAATGGCGCGTGGATGCCACCAGCGCGAGTTCAGAGGAAGTGGGTGCCTACGACGTGAAGATCATCACGCTGCCAGCCGAATAGCGTCCCCGAACGTCGGTTCTGGCGTTTTTTGAGCGTTGTTCCACAGTCAGCGTGAGGGGAAGTTCACAGCACATGCTTTGATCCATTCACCCTCAACCTAGCCCTCTCCTACCAAGGGAGAGGGCACGCTTTCTCAGATCGGTCAGCACGCTACATCACCAGCGGAAGCCACGACTCCGCGACCCAGAAGCCGAGAAATGTCCCGATGGCGTTGCCGAGCGAGCCGATCAGTACGGCGGGCAGCACCAGGTCTTCGCGGCCCAGGCTGCGCGCCAGCGCGAGTGCCGTGGTCCCTCCGCCGATGTTCGCCTGGGACGCCACCGATGCGATGACGGGGTCGATGCGCAGCAGCAAGGCTACGCCGTAGAGCAGCAGCCCGTGGATGCCTACGGTGATGACGACAAAAATCAGCAGCGACACACCGAGGCTGCCGATGCCTGCCAGTGCTGCCACGTCGCAGTAGGCACCGATGACGGCCAGAAACAGGTACACAGCATACATCCCGAGCACCCGCACGCCACGCAGCTTGGAAACCGCCGGAAGTTGGGCGATGAGGAGCGCCAAGGCCGTCAGAATCAGGATGGATGGAATACCCGGCGTGAATGTGGCGAGCCATTCGGATACCCAGACGCTGCCAAACCCAAGCGCCAGCACAATGCCCAGATCCAGCGGATGCACCGTTTCTGTATCGATGTCTTCGCCGGTGGTGGCTTCGCCGATCAGGTTTTCGTGCGATACATCAGCGCGTTTGGGCCACAAATGCGCAAAAAAACGCGGAATGGCGAGGGTTGCCACCATCCACACCGTCGTCATGATGTTGTCTACCACCACGGATCCGCTGTAGAGAATGCCGTCTCGAATCACGTCGTAGGTCAGCGCCAGCGCGTTGAAGTTCACGCTTCCGCCCGAATACGTGCCCACAAACATGCCCCCGATGGCCTGCCAGGATTCCCCGATGGCGGTAGGACCATCGATGACCCACAAGCCCACAACTACCCCCACCGCCGTCGCCAGAGAGCCAAACAGAAAAAGCCCGATCATTGGCAAGCCCGCCTTCAGGATGTCGCGCAAGTTGACGGGGAGTAGCAACCAGAAGATGGCCAGCGGCGCGACCGCCGAGAAAATAAAGTCGTAAACGGGCACGGGGCGTTCTGCGGTCGATCCCGTGGGAAGCAACCCGATGTTGGCGACCACTGCCGTGACCAGAATCACGAGCAACGCCGTGCCGAGGTGCTTCAGGACAGTGCGCCGCACCAACACTTCCGAGACCACCACCAAGGCACTCAACAGGCCGAAAACATACAGGGAGTCGGTGATCATCTGGCTGGCAGGATTCGGGATAAAGGAATGACGCGCTTTCGGGGAAAGAATCTACAGCAAAAGCCGTTCATTCACACGCGGCCTCCTCGTGCGCTCCTTTCCTGCCCCACCAGACTGAATTGCTACTGAAAGTAATGGTTGGGGAAAATGCGCCAACTCCTCTACTGATGGGAGAGCACCATGTTTATCAACATTACACTGCCTCACTTGAAGGCCGACGCCCTCCGTTTGTGATGATTATTACACCACCGCCCCTTCATACTGCCCGGCCATCGCCTGCGCCTCGGCCTTGACGCGCTCGCGCAGGGCATCAGGCTCCAGGACCACGGCGTCGGTGCTGAACCGCATCAGCCACTTGGTCACGTAGCCGAGGTTTTCGAAGTAGAACGTAACCTGCACCCCTTCATCGGTGGTGCGCTCCTCCTCGATCTCAGCAGGGATGCTGCGGCGGGCCCAGCGGTAAACCGACGAGGTGAAGCGCAGCGTGATGCGGTGGTTTTCCTGACTCGCGCCCCGCTCACGGAGGTGTTCTTCCAGGTCGAAGCCCTCCGGCGTCGTGAACCGCTCGAACAACGTCCGCATCTCGCGGATGTAGTCGAGGCGAAAGTTGCGGATGTCCTTGCGCAGGTGGTCCCAGGCGATGAGGTTCCAGTGGTCGGTGTAGTAGACGAGGCCCAGCGGATCGACGGTGCGGCGGGTGAGTTCGCCCCGGCTCTGGACGTAATACTGCATAATGACCGACTGCTGCTTGGCGATGGCCTGGCTGAGTTCGTACCAGCGCCCTTCTTCACTCTCGTCCACCGTCATCGTTTGCAGCCAGTACGGATCAAGCACCGTGCGTTCGCCGAGCCGGTCTATGTAGTCGCCCACCTCGCGGGGCAGCACCGAGCGGATCTTCATGCCCACCTGGTCGGCGTCTTTGCGCAGCGAGGCATCGGACTGCAGCTTCATAAACTCGGTGCCGATGAGCAGCGTCGCCGCCTCCCGGGCGGTGAGCATCAGCGGCGGAATCTGGTAGCCTTCGAGGATTTCGTAGCCGCCACCATCGGCATAGGTGAGCGGAACGCCGGACTCGCTGAGGGCACGCAGGTCGCGGAAGATTGTTCGGCGGCTGACGCCGAAGTGCGCGGCCAGCTCCCGCGAGGTCATGCTGGGCCGATTTTGCATGAGCAGAATGAGCGCAAAGAGGCGTTCAGTGCGGTTCAGCGCGCGTTCGCGGTTGGCCATGTCGGGAAGGGCTGCTATGCGTGAAGGGAGCGTCGAAACAGGCTGACGAGCGAGTCGCTTGAACGGGTGCACCCGAAGCAGGTTCGACGTGCACATATCCAAAAAGTGGCTTTTTCAGCCTATGTCGCTTGCACCGTAACGATGCACTTCTCGGCAAAATAAGGACGCCCCAACAAAGGCTCTAGGGGTGTTTGCGATACGGTCAACCCCGGAAACGTATCATGCAATACGGCCCGCTCGTCCCGCAAGTCTCCCCCTTTTAAGCAAACCAGGCCCGGTGCCCAGCATCCCGCAGGAAGGACATCAGGTAACGACGTGACGGCAGCAGCATGCCAACGCCACAAGTCTGCCAGCGGAGCCGTCGCGCGCGAAACGGAGTAGTGCACCGCGTGGGGGAATACCTCGGCCCGTCCGTGCCACGGATGCAGGTTGGTCAGTCCCAACCGTCGCCCCATCGCCTGCACGGCCTTGATCTTTTTGCCCACCGCATCCACAGCAAACACCGTGCATTCCGGAAAACAAAGGGCCAATGGAATAGCGGGCAGCCCACCTCCCGTGCCCCAGTCTACGAGGTGGCTCTTGGATGGAAAAGCGTGTTTCGTCAGGGAGAGACAATGCAGGATATGCCGCTCGGCAATCCCATCCTCGGTTTCGCGTGAGATCAGGTTGATGGCCCGGTTGTAGTGACGAAGCAGCACTTGGTATTCGTCAAGCTGCGCGTTCTGCTGCCGGGTAAACGAAGCACGGGGATTCCAGCTTTTCAAAACACTGAATCCTCGTGGACTTCGACAAGCTCGATTTCGTAGATCACGGGCGTGAGCGGCGGGACGACGCAGTTTTCTCCTTCGGCGTCGCAACCGCGCCCGCTGCGCCCATAGGCCAGCCAGTGCGGAATAATGAGGCGGCGCTTCCCTCCTTCTTTCATACCCACGATCCCTTCGTCCCACCCGGCTAGGACCCGGTAGCCACCCAGCTTAAACCGATACGGCTCATCGGAATCGTACGACGAGTTGAACTCCTCGCCGCTGGTCAGCATCCCTCGGTAGTGCACCGTCACATCCATGCCCCGCTTGGCTTCTGCCCCGGTTCCCAGCACCAGGTCTTCGGTTTCTAGCCGTTCCGGGTTTCGGGCACTATTCGACGAGGCGCATCCGAACAGCCCCAAGGCAAGGAGCCATATACCGACGGTATACAGCCGAATGAAGAGAGGAGAGATAGACATGCAAGTTGGGGTGTGGACGAAAAGATGACGCAAAATAGGAAACGCGCTCCCCTTGTGCGATGACCTCCGTGCCACCAATTGAACCAATCTTGTCTCTTCCTGCGCGATAGGAGATGAGACGTTGTGTTGATGACGCCGTGATTTCGTCACTCCGCTTTTCTACAACACAACCACCCCTCCTTATTTTCTTCTCCCCTCTACTCCTGCGCACGTCATGGGAAAACCGAAACAGGGACCCGACAATTACCCCGGCGACGGGCCGTACGGCACCATCATTCAGGCCATGCTTGCTGAACTAAAAGCGGGCACCATTGCTTTTGGCTGGGCCGCCGGCCACCTCAAACGGAACATCACGAGTCTCTGCACCACCCTTGTTAATCGCCATTTTGCCACCATCCGCGATAAGAACAAACAGAAACCCTTTCCTACCCACGCGGCGTGGCTGGGGGTAAATGCGACGTCGAAAGCGATGGTGCTTTCGGAATGCATCAAGGCTGTAAATCGACACACGGGACTTGGAAACGACGGCCCGTGGTCACACTGGAAAGGCACACACTGGGGGCACTGGTATGGATATCAGCAGGGCGGCACCTTCAAAGAGAGTGTGGATAAGGCCATCTGGCAGCCGCCTCGGGACGAAAAGTCCAAACATGGCCCTCAACGCACGTACAAGCTGCAACCGGTATTCTGGCCTAAACAAAGTGGGCACCCTTCCAAGTGGGGCTGGAACCAGTCACACCGTGATGTCCGCTACGTGTGGGGCTGGGATCCCAAAAACAGCGGACAACAGAATGGCCTGTATGGCTCTCATGTTGGATTTCCATTTCGCGTAGGCAAGGTTCATTACATCCTGTGGGTGACGCCAAAAATTGCCTTTCTCGAAGGGATCAATGTAGGCGCTTCAAAGACCATCACGGTGCAGAACGTGAACCGTACTGGCTTCCCCAAAACGAGCACCGCCCTCACTGACGCAAGCAACCATGGTAGCTTCGGGCTGTGGGTGGTGACCCGATAGGTTGTAACGATCAGGCAGCGTGGCATTTTTTTGTGCTAATTAGGGTGTGTGTCTCGCATTATTAAGCATCCCCCCTTCCATAAAACGCCTGTTGGTCCATGCCCACCGACACCTATCCCGGCGATGCTGCCTACACCCAGATCATCCAGCAACTGCGGCAAGCCCTTGCCAACGACCGGCTCAACTTTCCCTGGGCCAACCGCAATGGGGTGTCGCGGCAAGCGCTGTGTCGGTTGCTGATACAACGCCATTTTAACGCCCGCAACAACGGCATGGGCCAGACCAACGCTGACTGGCTCGGCTGCGACGTCACGCAGGCCCAACTTGAAGCGGCGTGCCTGGCCGCGCTGAACCAGCCGAGCGGCTTTGGGGCCAACCATAGCTGGAGCGACTGGAGCGGGACGCACCGAGGTACCTGGTATGCCCCCAACCAGCAGTTTCAGGACGAAGCCCGCTGGGAAGCCCCGCGCCGCATCCCCACGAAGGTGCAAGGCGACAACGCTGCCAATGGGCAGCCGCGTGTGTACAGCGGACAGCGCGTAAACTGGCCCGGTCGCCAAGAGGGCAACTGGGGCTGGAACCAGTCACACCCCGAGGTGCCTTATATCTGGGGCTGGGACCCTAAAGAAAACGGCAACGAAAACGGACAAGTTGGTGCCCACCTGGGCATCCCCTTTTCCATTGGTGCGTGCAAATATATCCTCTGGATCACGCCCAAAACGGCTTATTTCGAGGGCATCAATACGAGCCATCAAGTGACGCGTACCGTCAATGGGAAACAGGTACGTGGCTTTCCGAAGGCCAGCGTGGAACTCCCCAATCCGCAAGGAAACGGCGGATGTGGCCAATGGCTCGTACAGCGGTGACCGCTTTTATCCAAGGATTACGTATTCCTCATTACCACGTGCTCCTACCAATCGAAGAGAACCATGGGACAACAAGACGTTTATCCGGGCCACGGGCGTTACGGACGCATCGTACAACGTATGCTGACCGAGCTTCGCGACGGCACCATCGACCTAAATTGGCGCAACCGGCAGGACGTGAGTATTAACACACTCTGCCGGGACCTCGTGGCCCGTCATTTTCAGGTTCCCGCTCAGGGTCAGGTGTCCAATGCCGCCTGGCTGGGCTGTGACCAACAGGCATCAACCATTCGTGCCGCTGCGATCCGGGCCGTAAATAACCAGCAAGGCCTTGGGAATCAGTATCCCTGGACCAACTGGGCCGGCACACATTACGGACACTGGCACTCTCCGCCCCAATATTCCCCGGGTGCTGATACGGCCATTTGGGAACAGCCACAGAGTGTCCCCTCCCGGCATGGCCCCCGCCGCACGTACAGCCACCAGCGGGTACACTGGCCCGCCCACCGAAAATGGGGCTGGAATCAGTCGCACCCTGATGTGCGCTACGTCTGGGGCTGGGATCCCAAAGAGGCCGGGCAGGCCAACGGAGAGCATGGCTCCCACGTTGGGTTTCCATTCAACGTAGGCCGCTGCTATTACATCCTGTGGGTGACACCGCGAACCGCTTTTCTAGAAGGCATCAACAGGGGACGACAGGTCACGCTTACCGTAGAAGGGACCCGCCGGTCGGGGTATCCCAAAACCAGCGCCGAGTTGCCCAACGCCAGCGGCGCGGCAGGCTTCGGGCAATGGGTCGTTTCCACGCGCTAACGGCTTCCACGTCTGGCGACGTGTGTTCTGTCCCAAAAATGTTTCACGTGAAACATTCCTAAAACCTCAACAGCCTCTTACGCCGCCCCGGATGACGCCGTCGAGGCAAAGCCGCCCTTCTTCAGCAGCACCATCAGCATGGAGATGTCGGCGGGACTGACGCCGCTGATGCGCGATGCCTGGCCGAGGTTCTCGGGCTGAATCTTGCTGAGCTTCTCGCGCGCCTCCATCGTGATGTTAGCGACCGCGTGGTAGTCGAAATCTGGAGGAATGGGCTTTTCTTCGAGCTGCTCCATCTTGGCGACCAACTCGGCCTGCCGGTCCACGTAACCCGCATATTTCAACTCGATCTCCACCAACCGCACCACCGACTCCATTCCCGGAGCAGGCGTCACGATGTCATCGTATTGCCCGGTGTGATGGAGCATCGTTTCCAGATCTACCTCCGGCCGCAGCGCCAGCTTGGCTAACCGCTCCGGCTGATCGATGGATGACGTGCCCACCGATGCAAGGAAATCATTAACAGCTTCTGGACGCGCATTGGTGCTTTCGAGCGCCGTTTTGGTTTGGGAGACGGCTTCCTGCTTCGCGAGCATCCGCTCGTAGCGTTCGCGCGTGGCAAGGCCCAATTCGTATCCGAGTTCTGTAAGCCGAAAATCGGCGTTGTCCTGCCGCAGCAAAATGCGATGCTCGGCGCGGCTGGTAAACATGCGATACGGCTCGTCGGTGCCCTTCGCCACGAGATCATCCAGCAGCACGCCGATGTACGCCTGCGAGCGTTTCAGCACCAGCGGCTCTTCGCTCCGCAACCGCCGTACTGCGTTGATGCCCGCCATCAACCCCTGCGCTGCCGCCTCTTCATAACCGGTCGTGCCGTTGATCTGTCCAGCGAAAAAGAGCCCTTGCACCCGCTTGGTCTCCAGGCTGTAGCGGATCTGGTACGGCGGGAAGTAGTCGTACTCAATCGCATACCCGGGCCGGAGCAGGTGCGCGTTCTCCAGCCCCGGCACCGTTTTTAATGCCTCGGCCTGCACTTCCTCGGGCAAACTGGTCGAAAATCCGTTGACGTACACCTCAAACGTGCGGCGGCCTTCCGGCTCCAGAAAAAGCTGGTGGCGGTCCTTGTCGGCGAAGCGGTCGATCTTGTCCTCAATGGATGGGCAATAGCGCGGGCCCTTCCCTTGAATACGCCCTGAGAACATCGGACTGCGGTCAAAGCCGGTGCGCAGCAGATCATGCGTCTCCGGCGAGGTGTAGGTCACCCAACAGGGAAGCTGATCGTCGGGCAACGAATCCGTGAGGTACGAAAAGGGGCTGGCTTCGGGATCGCCGGGTTGTTCGAGCAAACCGCTGTAGTCGATGGTGCGCCCGTCGATGCGGGGCGGCGTGCCGGTTTTCAGCCGCCCGCTTTCGAAACCCAGGTTGTGTAGACACGCAGTGAGCCCCGTAGAAGCCCGCTCCCCCATGCGACCGCCACCGTAGTTGCGCTCTCCGATGTGGATGAGCCCGTTCATAAAGGTGCCGCTCGTGAGGATGACAGCGCGGGTTTTAAACGTTCGGTCCAACTGCGTCCGCACACCCGTGATTTGGCCGTCTTCGACCAGCACGTCGGTGACCATGTCGGCCCGCATAAACAGGTTGGGGATCGACTCCAGTTCTTCGCGGACGGCGGTGGCGTATTCAGCACGGTCGCACTGCGCACGCGGTCCCCACACCGCCGGGCCTTTGCGCTGGTTCAGCATCCGAAACTGAATGCCCGCCTTGTCGGTGATGCGCCCCATGATGCCGCCGAGCGCATCGATCTCGCGTACGATGTGTCCTTTGCCGATACCACCGATGGCCGGATTACACGACATCTGCCCGATGGCGTCGAGCTTCATCGTGATGAGCAACGTACGGGCACCCATCCGCGCCGCCGCCGCCGCTGCCTCGGAGCCCGCATGCCCGCCGCCAACAACAATTACATCAAAAGCGTGCGTGTCTGTCATCATCTATTCCCAACATTGGGTGTGCCAAAGTAGCTGTCGTGGGTTGTACGCAAAACCAGCGTTTCTGAGCCATTTTTGCACGCGACAGGTGGTTTGTCACAATGCGGCCGTTTGCAATGTCACGCCGCCTATTGGTTTGTCACGTGGTTTGTCGCAATGAACCCACGGGGTCAATCGCGCATCTTGGTGAGGAAGCGCTGCACGGTGCGCAGGTCGGGAAGTTCCGCCTTCGGCATCTGTTCACGGAGCACGGACAGCATCTCCGTGGCGGTGCAATCGGGATGATCAGCGAGGTGGTGCATCGCCACCTTGCGTAACGGCGAGCCCGGATCGAAGTACGACGCGTAGGTGCGCTCACTGCGTTTGCCGTAGTCATCCGAGAGCCCGATGAGCCCGCCCTCTTCCAACCGCTCCGCCCACCGCCGCATGGTCCGCCCCGAGACCTTGTCGTACACCGCATACACGCGCGTATCGACAGGCGCCTCGCCGTTGTTGAATTGCTGAGCCAGTGTTTCTAATGCTTTGCGCGTGGACGCCCCTGTTTGCTCGCGCAGGCGGTAATACTGATGCAGCAACGACAGCCGGGCCAGAAGGCGCTCAAATGCGGCGTCCTCAAGGTGGGCGAACATCTCAGCAAGGTTGTTGGGCATGGAGGGAATGAAACGGAGGAATGAAACGTGAAGACGTAAAACGTGAGGGTGCCCTCCTTCTAGGCGGTGGGTGGGTTCAACGTTTCACGTGTGACAACCGAACCAGTTGATACGGCTTCTTCAGAATGACGGTGCCTCCCTCTATTTTCCCCTCTGATAACATCCGCACGCATCATGTGCGAGACAGGCTCCAGTGAGAAGGGAATGGGAGCGGTTGAACCTGAGCGTGCGAGTTAGATCTATGGGTTGGGTAGAAGAAGCGAGCCAGGTCAGATAATACCAAGTCTACAACGGGTGAGGTCGCCACGTCGCCGTCGGCTCCTCGCGATGTCAAGCTACCACCATTGCCCTGCAACGCGTTCACGTTTTACACATCACGTTTACTACGTCAGTCGCTTTGCTCGTGTCACGAATCTACTTCCCGATGCAGAAGCGGGAAAAGATCTGGTCCAGCACGTCTTCGTTGGTAATCTCACCGGTAATCGCTCCGAGTTCCTCCAAGGCTTTACGCAGGTCAATGGCGAGGAGGTCGCCGGGGACCTGAAGCGCGAGGCCGCGACGGGCATCCTGAACGGCGTCCAGCGCCGAAGCGAGGTGCTGGCGGTGCCGCTGGTTCATCACCACGGCGGAGGAATCGGTGTCGCTAAGGTCGGAGGCCACCGTGTCTACGAGGATGCGGATCAGCGGATCGAGCATGGCCTCATCAGCCGTGGCGTGTTTCGCGGAAAGCACGAGCGTGTCGGCAGGCACAGCGGGTGCGTCGCCAAGCAGATCCGCTTTGTTGGCAATACACAACACCGGGAGTTGGGTGCGGACGTCGTCCAGCAACGCCTGTTCATCTAGGTCGAGGCCATGCGTGAGGTCGTAGACATAGAGCAACACATCGGCGTGGTCGATGGCGCGGCGGGCGCGGCGCACGCCTTCGGCTTCGATCTCGTCGGCGGTGGCGCGGAGACCAGCGGTGTCTACAAACCGAAAGCGTAGCCCCTCGATTTCGGCCTCGGCTTCGATCTCGTCGCGGGTAGTGCCCGGTGTGGCGCTCACAATGGCACGGTCGCGGCCCACGAGGGCATTGAGCAAGGTGGACTTGCCCGCGTTCGGTCTGCCGCCAATGACCACCCGTACCCCGTCGCGCAACAGCTCACCGACACGGTACGACTTCAGCAAGCCTTCCAACGTGTGGGTCGTGCTTTCAAGCAATCGCTCTAGCCGCTGCAAATCTGCAAACGCTACGTCTTCTTCCGCGAAGTCGAGTTCCAGTTCGATGAAGGCGCACAGTTCCAGCAATTCATCGCGCAGGTGCTGCAGGTGCTCGGAGTAGCGCCCTTGCAGTTGCTGCAGCGACACGCGGTGCGCCCGCGACGACGAGGCGTGAATGAGGTCGGCGACGGCTTCGGCCTGCGCGAGGTCGAGCTTACCATTCAGGAAGGCGCGTTGCGTGAACTCGCCGGGTTGTGCCAGCCGTGCCCCGTGCTGCACCAGCGTTTCGAGAATCATCGGCGGCGCAAAGTCGCCCCCGTGGCAAGTGATTTCCGAGCGTGGCGCACGATACACGGTCGCCACCACCTGATCAATCGGTGCACCATCGGCGGTGAGCAGATGACCAACATGCACGGTGTGCGAATCCACCGCCCGCAGGTCGCGTCCCTGAAAACATGACGCCACCACCTCCACCGCTTCCGGCCCCGACACCCGCACAATCGCCAGCGCCGCCTGGCCCCGCGCCGTTGCTATGGCCGCTATGGTTGTTGACATCGGTGCGCTGAGGTGAACGGTTTGGTGAGACGGCACGGCGTTGGGTTGATCTACCGCCGTGGGTTCAGTTTGGAGGGATGGGTGTTTGAGGGTGTAGGAGTATGGGAGGAAACCGCAAATCGTCCAATGGAAAAATGCAGCAGCATCTCAATTCCCACATTGCTACAAATCGGAAAAAGCGTCGGGAAACATAGATCGGGCTGTCTTCTCAGGAATAACGTGGGCTTCTCTCAAATTCACTTCCCAATAGACACCGCAATGGGGGCAGTAGTGCAAGAAAACGGGACCTTGCGATACCGCTAGTCTTGCTGGTGGTGGCCACATTCCAGCATAAATCCCCTGGCGACAACGAGCGCAACCTTTATCGTGGCCTTCTTCCATGTGACAAAGCCGATGTTGATACGTGCCCAAATAAACAGGCTACTTCACACCAACACAACTACTCCCATACTCAGAGACTCCCACACCCAACGACGCCCTAATGTGATCACTTCACCCGCGCTTTCCGGGCTTTGCGATCCGCCTTCTTTTTATTCGTGGCTTTTCCGTTCGGGCGGGCCTTGCCGTTCGTGTTCCCGTCGTCGTCTTTTGCTTTTTCTATCGAGGCATTGATGAACTTCTGCTGGACGGCGGTCACCACGTTATAGATGAGGTAATAGAGGCTGAGGCCGGAGGGGAAGCGGTTAAAAATGACAAAGATGAAGACCGGCATCAGGTACGTGAACATCTTCATCTGCGGATTCGATGTTGCTGCATTGCCCTGCTGAATCCGCATCTGAACAATCATCGACAGCCCCATGAGGATGGTAAAACCAGCGACGAAGTTGCCATAAAATGGAATTGTAAACGGCAAATCGAAAATCACATCCGGTGCCGAGAGGTCGCTGGCCCACAGGAAGCTTTGCTGGCGGATCTGAATGGACTGCTGCAAATACTGCCACAACGCGATAATGATGGGATACTGCAACAGCATGGGCATACAACCGCCGAGCGGGTTAACACCCGTCTCCTTGTACATCTTCATCATCGCCTGCTGCTGCTTCTGCGGATCGTCGCCATACTTTTCCTTGATGGCTTCCATCTTCGGCTGCAACTCGCGCATCCGGGCCATGCTGCGGTACGACGAGCGCGTGAGCGGGAAGAGCAGCAGCTTCAGGATGATGGCGAAGACAATAATGACGAGGCCGTAGTTGGGCAGAAACTTCGCCAGAAACGTAAAGGAGGGGATAAAGATGAATTTGGCAAGCGGGCGCGTCATCCACTCGAACGCATCCCAACCATAGTCGATCATGTCATACAGCCCGAGGTCGTATGCCGTGATGCGGTAAAACTCCAGCGGGCCCATGTAGAGGCGGTAGGCATCCACCTCAGCAGGAGGTCCGGGCATCAACAGGCTGGCGGTAAAGTATTCATTCACCGTCCCGGCTTCCGGGTTGCCGGTGCGCTCACCGATGAGTTCGGCGGCATCAGCGAGACGATCTGGGATGACAACAGCCCCGAAATACTTGTTTTTGACCCCGATCCACGACACGCTGCCCCTTAATGTGCGTTCCGCATATTCGTCGCTGGCGAGCGTGATGCCATCCACGTCGGTGCCGCTGCGTGCGTGGGCGCCGTGATGCGTCAGTTCGGTATCCTGCGTGTTGGCGTTCTCTGAAAACGGCACCGCCCCGTTCCAGACCAACTCATAACCCTCGGGCGTCATGTAGGTCGCCACGTTGGTCTCCTCGATCCGGAAGCCCACTTCATAGGACTCGGGCGTAAAGGTGTACACGTAGCGCAACGTCCCTTCCCCAACCGCTGCCTCAAACGCCAACTCCCGTTCTGTGCTCGAAGCATCGAGGCGGTCCTCGGTGATCGACGGCGTAAAGAAGAACGTCCGCGTATCCACCACATGACTGTTGGGCGTCGTAAACACCATGCCCATCGCCCCTTCGCTGTCGGGGTCGACCAGTTCTACCGGCGTCTCCTGGTCGAACATGGTGAACTGCTTCAGTTCAAACGACAGAAGCGTAGCGCCTTTGGTGGAAAACTGCGCCGTATAGAGATCGGTCTCAACGGTGAGAATCTGCGCCTCGCCTTGTTGCACACGAGCCAGCAGCGAATCACTGACCAGGGAAGGTGCTTCGGCAAGCTCAGGGGTGGTGGAGGGCGGCTCAACCGGAGTTATTTGCTGGGTGGGATTATCAGGCGTGACCTCAGGCTCTTGTGGAGGCGGTGCCAACCAGAAGAGCCACACAAACATGATGATGGCAATGAGGACGGTCCCAATAAGGGTATTTCGATCCACAGTCGAGCCTCCAGAGAAGTGCCTACCGGGTAGGCGGCCTATAGGTAGCGCAGGGTATAAGGAGCGGGGTACGGAAGGGTTCGAGGGCAGTTCCACCACTCATCGAAGATTCACTCCTCCGTATGAATGGAAACGAGGAGGTCGTGCAACCGATGAAGGCTCCGGGGGAGATCATGCGGAATACCCATGGTGGCCTGTTGCACGGTGCCCCGATAGAGTACCATGACGATCAGCGTTTTTTTCCGATGTACGAAGAGGTCTACCAGCAGGTGCTGACGCACGCGGTAGACCTCTCGTAAAAGGCGTTTGATGCGGTTGCGCTGTACGGACTTGCGCGCGGCCCGTCCGGGCGAAAACCCAATCTGCACAGGCACCGTCGTCCCGGCTTCCGCAAGGGGAACCACTCGAAAAAGCAACCGCACACATCCTGTAGCGACGGTGCCCACATCCTCGCGGCGTCGGTCGAACAGCGAGCGAATCAGCCGGGTTCGCTTCAGCCGCATCGCGCGGGGCAACCGGTAGGAGGTGGAGGCGGCCATGCGAAGCGCGTGGTTGGAACCCGCGTTATTTGCCGATGTATTGATCGCTCACGCTGAGGCTTTTGCGTCCTTTGGCGCGGCGACGGGCCAGTAGCTTACGGCCATTTTTCGTGCTCATGCGCGCCCGGAAACCGTGCTTGTTGCGGCGTTTGCGGCGGCTCGGTTGGTACGTGCGTTTCATCGTCTACTCCGGTCAATGGTTGCGTGCAAATAATAACAGGGGCGGCATGTAACAGGATTTCCCCGTGCAGGTTTGGAACGAGGCCGCCATGCAGAACGGATAACATACAAAATTCGCAGACGCTTTCCACCAACCGCGTTGACATTCACAGAAAACGAGCCGTAGGTTAGCGTTCCGCAAGCGGGAATAGCTCAGTCGGTAGAGCATCAGCTTCCCAAGCTGAGGGTCGCGGGTTCGAATCCCGTTTCCCGCTCCACGTCTTCCCCAACCAGGGCGATTAGCTCAGCTGGTTTAGAGCACCTGCCTTACAAGCAGGGGGTCACTGGTTCGAATCCAGTATCGCCCACATACAGTCTCTGCAAGTCTTTGATTTGCAGAGACTTATTGTTTTATAGGTACAACATAGGTACAACAAAGACCTCGTTTCTCTTTGAAGAACACACTCAGCTTGGTTCTGCCATGGGTGCACTACGGCACTTAACACTTTTAATGGCAGTTTCGTCACGGCGTGGATAAGGTGATCACCTATCCCCCACACCTGTTAGGCCCTACACGTTGCCTGCATGGTTCTTCCAAGGCCCTGTGATAGCCAACGTCAGCCCTGCGTGCTGGATATTCACGAACAGCGTTGTGCCGTCAGGGGCAAAGGTAGCGCCTGCCAATTCCGAATCACCCAGCGCGTTGCGCGCGAACTTGTACAACGCTCCCTCCGGTGTCACGCCGACGAGAAACTGGTCTCCACCGCCATCCTCGCACACAATTAGGTCACCCCACGGCGCGACGGTCAGGTTATCCGCATTGTCCACCAGGGCCCCGTCATTCGGCTCCACGAATAGCTCCAACGTGCCCGGTTGTTGTACCTCGCCTTCCGTGCCTTCAACAGGGCTGGGTATGTATCGCCAGATTTGGCCTTTTTTTGCCTTGCCCCCATTCGTGCACGCAAAGAATACAGCGCCGTTTCCGTACCACATCCCTTCGCCACGGGCAAAACAAGCGGCTCCTGCCTCAAACCCGCGATGGCGTAGGTCGTCTTCAGGCGCTTCCACCTCGTTGAGATCGATCCAGGCGACGGGTATTTGATGGCCAGGTGTTACCAATTGCTGTTCCCAGTTGCGCGTATCCAGGCTCTGATGCCCCCTGACAACAAGCGCTTGCAACTGCCCCCCTTCAGCCAATTGGCCCGGCACCGTTGGTATGAAGCGATAGATAAGGCCATCATGGCGGTCTTCGGTTTGATAAACAATACCACTGGCGGGGTCAACAGCCACGGCTTCATGGTTAAAGCGCCCCATCGCTGTTAAGGGGACAGGCGACGCGAGGCCCATATCGGCTGATGCCGGTACTTCAAAAGCATATCCATGATCAACGAGACGGCCATCTCCCGCCCGTTCGACGGTTTCCTCACATGTGATCCAGGAGTTCCAGGGTGTTGGCCCACCCGCGCAGTTGCGAATGGTCCCGGCTAAGCTCAGATATTGACGTACCACTTTTTGCGAGCGCGTGTCGTAAACGACCGTCGTCGTTCCCCCTTGGCAGGGACGGCCACGTTCGGTGCCTGCGTCGTACATCAAAGAAGGATCGAGTTCCAACTGCTTTGTGAGATCCTCCCCGAACGCGCCTTCCGCCAAGTCTGCATTGAAGTTGACTTCATGGTTGCGTATGAGCACGGTCAGGCCATCGGGGCCAGGGAAAGTCGCCATCCCATCCGGGCGGTGCGGCACCCTGTACCCATCATCCATGGTGTCTCCCCAGCGAGAGAGGATGGTGTACGAAAAATCCTGGGGCAGATCCATGATGCCATCGGGATCGGGTAGAAGCGGTCCGAAGCTGTATGGTGCGTTCTGCCAGGCCTCAGGCTGAGTGGAAGCGCAGGCCGCAAGACGGTGTAGGCCGCCAAATCCAAGCGCAAAAGCACCCGCAGTACGAAGAAAGTGTCGACGAGATTGTGTAGTCATAGGAAGAAATCGCTGTATGTCGGTGTTTGGGGGCCCTCTTCAAACTAACTTCCAGGACTTACGCACGCCTTCCCGTTCGTCATCGCGAGGCATACTGAATCAAGTTCAGCACAGGCTCTGTGACGCGGCGATCTCACCCCGTTTGTTGTGCTCTTTCTCCTCGGGGTGAGATCACCACAGCTCCTGCGGAGCTTCGTGATGACGTTGACAAGGACGGTTTGCGCAAGCCCTGCTTCTATGGTTGGGATGTACATGTTTTATAGCTGGGCCAAGTAGTTAACCTTGAAGAAGAACTGCTGCTGAGGCTCAAAAAGCGCCGGTTGCGCCATTCGCTGCGTCGTCGACACGAAATACCGGGCGTCGTTGAAGACAAGGTAGATGTACGAGAGGGGGCGAAATTCGTAACTGAGCCGCACATTCCAGGTCCCAAGGTCGGCCAGCGTGTTGTATTGGTAGAAAGCTAAAAACTGCAACCGCGGATTTAATGCCAGGCGTGCCTCTGCCGCTACCAAATGGCTTGTCACCTCCTCGGCGGCAGTACCCAGATCGCGAGCGGCGTTTAATTCGTAGCGGCCCTTAAACGTGATATGGGGGGACGGACGTGCCAACATCTCAGCTGCGAATGTGCT
This sequence comes from Rhodothermia bacterium, assembly GCA_030428385.1. Lineage (GTDB taxonomy): Bacteria > Bacteroidota > Rhodothermia > Rhodothermales > JAAAOL01 > JAUIDY01. Next base: position 116,503 of record JAUIDY010000001.1, read on the forward strand.
TAAACGACCATCATAGAAACCACCGATTTCCAAATTACTGGAGGCGACCATCCGTGCCGTAAGATCCGAGTTTGCCTGCAAGCGGACACGCGTGTAGCGATAGTCCCCTGCCGCGATTTCTGCACCCAGCGGTCGGAAGAAAGCGGCCTCTTCTGCATCAAGCGTTTGCCAGGTTGGCCCGGTGCTCAGACTCATGTAGGCGCTATTTTTAAACGCAATGCCGATAGGGGTTACGCGGATGTCTGCTTGCAGGAAAGCCCCATCGCTGAGTCTGTGATAGACGTACGAGGAGAAACCGGGGTCGAACTTACGAACGGCATTGGGTCGCCAGGACGGACGCCAGTCAAGCGTGGCCGCAGGACTGTTAAGAAGCACGTCCTGTCGAAAGATGAATCCCGTTGAAGCCTCGTAATGCTTCGACGCAATATCCTGAAGAAAACCGACATAGCCCCACTCGGCATTGTTTCGGAGCCAAAGGTACGAGGCGAAGCCGTTTCCCGGCAGGGCACGCCCCGACGTTCTTGATCCGCTGATGAAAGCTGTCACGCGTGCCGTCGGTGAGAGGCGGGCATAGCCATCTACGGTGGTTACGATATTGCTCGTGGCAGGTTCGTCTTCAAAGGCACCATCGTGGCGAGCCACAACAAGCCCACCAAGCCGAGCCCCCCCGCGCCCAAGGTTTCGAGAAAGCCGACCGATGGCAAAATGGGACGCAGGCGAGAAGTCCGTCTCACGCTGCCGAATAAGAAGGGCTCCCACTTGCTCTGTGGACGTAGACCGCGTAAGTCTCAGCCCAGCATCAAGCGGCACCGGACGTCCATTTTCAAGCCCGATGCGGCGGGAGTAGAACGGCGTAAAAAGCGAGTAGCCCAGATCGAAGGTACCCGCGCTCTCAAGAAAGAACGCACGCTTCTCCGGGAAAAAGACCGAGTACCGGGCGAGGTTGACAACCTGCGCGTCAGCTTCGGCTTGGGCAAAGTCTGTGTTGACGGTGAGGTCGAGAACCGTGCTGGTAGAGACGGCCCATTTGAGATCACCGCCAAACTTCGCTCGGTCTAAATTATCGAGGTTGCTCTCACCGCCCGTGCGCTCCTCGCGCAATAATACATAGGGTTGTACCCGTGCGTTCATACGGGGCGGCGGCGGCTCCAGGCCCCGCAACTCGCCTGCGAACTGCATGTGATAGGGCGAGTACGAGCGCGGCCAGGCTACCCACCCGCTTGTCTCTCCCAACCGCCGCGTGCCGCGCATAAAGTTGACGCCCCATATCGGCGCTTCGCCTTCTTGAGGAGCCGGATAGCGTAACGTTGCCCACGGGATTGCCAGTTCTGTCGTCCAGCCCTCTGCCGTTATATGCGTGCGGGCCGTCCACACGGCGTCCCAGTTGGTGTTAAACGTAATCCCTTCGCGTACCTGGAGGTCACGTTGTGCGCCGTACGGATTGACCTGGAAAACGAAGGCATTGCGCTCGTCGCCAAAGGGATCAAGGATGAGGCTGAAGACATCGCTGGCGTCGTAATCAAAATCGCGTTGCAAGACCGGAACACGCAGACCTGCCGGCCCGAGTGGGTCGTGCAGCACGGCACCAACGTAGAGGTGGGTCTCGTCGAAAAGCAGGCGCACTTCCGTGTCGAAAGTTGCCGGTACGCCCTGATCGGGCTCGTTCTGTACAAATCCACGGATGGATTTAGCCTGCCTCCACGTGGGCTCATCAAGCCGCCCATCTACCTGCACGCTTTCCGGAGTGCGGGTGGCTTCGACAGATCGCTTCGTTGGTGAATCCGAAACTGGCTGAGCATGGGCCAGACGAAGCACCACCACAAGCATCACGGGCACGAGCACACCGATGCATAGGAGAAATCGCATCATGGGAGATCCTCCACAATAGCACGCTCAATCTGGTAGCGTACACCACCGTCTTCAGTAGCTGAAAGTAAAAACGTACCCTGCACAGCCACAGGGTCGTACGTGAACTGGATTGGCTCGGACGCAAACACTTCAACGAGCGATGCGGGATTACCCGGCACATGAAAGGCACAGCCAGGCGGGTAGGGCGACAACACAAAACGAGACTGTTCGCGCTGCTGCACCAGCGGATACATGAACCCCGTGAGCCGTATCGGCTGTGTGTTAAGACGCTGGAGGGTGTCGCTCAGCACCGGTGGTGATGCGGTAAGGTCTGCGCCGTTTACTAAAACCTGCCACGGCGTATCCGGCGGCAATTCATGCGTGCGTACGGGGCTCCACAGCGCGAGCAGGACAATAAATGCAAACCCTGCAATCAAGTACCACGGCCTACGTTTTCTGTGATCTCGTATCATCACGGCATTTCCAGAGGATAAGTGTAAATACATGCCAGCATAGGTCCTCTTTCTCTAGTCACGAGTTGGCGAAGGGGCTAAAGGCGTAATTCAAACCGGCCACGCTCGGCTGAGAACGAGACATCAGCGGTGTTGAAGGCGGCCCCAATATTTCCCCCGGTGATAAGCGCCTCGGCGGTCCCGACATGCAACGCGCCGTCGGCCAGGAGCCAAACGGCATCGGCGAGTTGAAGCGAGAGGTCGAGGTCGTGACTGGAGAGCAAAATCACGGTGCCTGTCTCGCGAGCATGTCGCCGCAACAGCGCCATCACCTCGACGCGACCCGGAAGGTCGAGGAAGGCGGTGATTTCATCGAGTAACATGAGTGCCGGGCGCTGCGCGATGGCCCGGGCGATCATCACCCGCTGGCGCTCACCATCGCTCAAGTCGTCGAAGAGGCGGCCTGCAAAGGGCGTGGCTCCGGCGAGTGCAAAAGCCTCCCGGACGTAGGTGTGGTCCTGATCCGAAAGCACGCCCCGCCAATCGGTGAACGGCTGTCGTCCGAGGGCAACTACATCCTCGGTGGTCAGGCCAGGGCTATGGGCCTGCTCCGTCAGTACGACGGCGATGCGGCGGGCACGCTCGGCCGGTGGCATCGGGCCAACGGCTTCGTCGCCGAGGCGAACCTGCCCCGAAAGCGCAGGCTGGAGCCCCGCCATGGTTCGCAGCAGCGTGGACTTTCCTGAGCCATTGCGCCCGAGCACACACACAAATCCGCCCGGTTCAACGTGTGCCTGTAGATCCGCAAGAACAGCCGTTCGGCCATATCCAACCGTGAGCCCATCGAGAAGTAGTAGGGATGGGGATTCCTTCATCGGAGACCTCGCATGGTTGGGGAAAACAGGAGCAGCGCGATGACAACGGGGGCACCGACGAGTGCCAGCACAGCATTGAGATGGAGAAAGTGCTGTTGCCAGGGCAAATGCACCACAAAGTCGGCGGCAACGGCCAGCAGTGCGCCCGAGAGCCCCGCGAGGGGAAGCAGCGGTCCGATCCGTGCCGTCCCCGCGATAGCCCGCGCGATGTGGGGCACGATGAGCCCGATAAAGGTGACCGGGCCGCAAAAGGCGGTGACTGGTGCCACAAGCAGGACCGTGGCCGTGAGTGCAAGCACACGCAGCCGCCCGACGTGCGTGCCCAGGCTTTTTGCATACGTCTCCCCGAGCAGCAGCGAGTTGAGCGGCTTTGCACACGCCCCTGCCAGTACGATGCCCACCAGCACCACACCTGCCAGCAGCGGCCACTCAGCAGGCAGCACGCTGGCAAAATTGCCATCGTTCCAGCCGCCAAAAACCCTGGCTCCGGCGCGACTCACGAAATGAACCACCACGCTGACGATACCCTGCACAGTAAAGGTTAGCATGAGCCCCACCACGAGGAGCGTCACGGCCCCCACACGCCGCCCGAGCGTGAGCACCGCAATAGCCGCTATCGCCACGCCCGCCGCAGCACCAAGGGTAAGACTGACGCCACGAAAGACCTCCAAGAACGAAAGCGCTGCGGGTCCCGCAAAAGCAGCCCCTGCCACGGTGAGCGCCACACCTAACTGCCCCCCTGCCATGAGCCCTAGCGACCAGGCATCAGCCACGGGATTGCGCAGGAGCGCCTGCATGAGTACCCCTGCAAGGCCAAGCGCGGCCCCCGCCACGATGGCCGTTCCGACCCGTGGCAACCGAAGGTCGCGCAAGATGCGCCCCGCCACGGTGTCCGCTGCTGGATTAAAAAGGGCATCAACGACCTCGCCGAGGGGAATCGCCACCTGCCCATAACTGAGCGTCGCCAGCGCAGCGGCGATGAGGGCGAGCACGAGGCCCACCGAGCCCAGCAGCCAACGGGCGGGGCGGGTTGGAGGACGGGAGGCGGGAAGGGCAAGCGTCGTCATGGCGAAGGTACGGCTTCGGAGCGGACAGGAACGAGGTAGTGAAAGGGTTCGGGTCGCACCTCGGGGTGAAGCATCTTGACGATATCACCGAGCATGTAGTCTGGCCGGATCACGCCTTCCTCGAAGATGTCCCAGGAGTTCCGACGCGGCTTGCTCTGGCCCGTCGCACCATAGACACACCCTTCGCGCCACGCACGGAAGCTGCTCAGCACCTCCTCGTTGCGATACAGCTCCGTTCCCGATTCCTGGATCACCCAGCAGTCGGCTTCCGTCGCGTCGGCGAGCAATCGTTCCGTGCCCAGAAAGGCCATCGCGTCAAGGCGGGCGTCGTCGGGCTGGCCGAGCACAACCTCGGCGTTGGCGTCCCGAAGGAGCCGGGCGTCATCGTTGCGTACGGTGACGCCCCAGCGGTCGCCACCAGAGTACCACGCGAACAAAACCGATCTCCGGGGCTGCGACGCGGCGAGTGTCTTCAGTCGATCCACCTCCGTCGTCACCATCGTCACAAACGAGTCGGCTTCGGCCTCCCGTCCCGTCATCATCCCCACGAGGCGGATATAGTCCACTCTGCCTAGATAATGCGGCTCGGCGCTCATAAACGTTGGGACAACCGGCGTGCCGAGGGCTTCAATGCGTGGGATGGCCTCGGCATGGCTGAGGTCGGCCAGCGCCATCAGGAAAACGTCAGGTTCAGATGCAGCAAGCGCATCAAGGACGGGTGGGATATGCCACCCGTAGCCAACCTGGGCCAACTCTCCCGACTGCACCCGTTCGTAGACGGCATCGTTGTAGGACGCGGTCCCTCCGACGGCCACGAGTCGGTCGGCAACGCCGAGTGCGGTCAGCATGGCCTCAAATGGGGCATAGTTGACGGCTACACGCTCGACGGGCGTACGCACCACCGTTGCCCCCGCGAGTGTTCCCGAAAGGGGTGGGATCTCTGAGGCCCGAGGCACCAGGACGATTTGGGCGCGTTGCTCGGGGCCATCCGCCGCCCCGCCCCAGCTTGTCACCGACGCCCGGAGATCCACGACCCGGATGCCATCACCGAGGTCCGTAACCGAAAACGTCGTCGCATGTGCCATCGGCACAGGCGTGCCCGTTTGCGATGGCGCGCCGGTCGTTGCTTCGTCGCCAGGAGCATTTCCCCCCGACGGCCCACATGCCGCCAACACAGAACTGCCGAGCAGCAAGGCCGCTAAGAGCCAAGTCCTGCCTGCCAAATGAAATACAAGACGCATAGAAGCTATTGAGTTAGTAGTAGTAGATTTACGCAGCAAAGGAGGAGCGTCGGGAGTGCCCAATCCAGCGGCGGTGAGCACCCTGGCATCTATTCTTGCAACATTTAGGCGTACGCTGGTGCGGCAAAGGGATCTGCATCCCAAGCCGCCGGACCGGCGAGGAGCTCAGAGTCGGTCATCAAGCAATGGTCCAACTGCGCACAAATCCGCTTCTCATTCATTTCGATGCCGATGAAGACCACTTCCTGCCGCCGGTCGCCCGTCTGGTCGTGCCAGACCCGTTCGGCCTCGGCGCGGAGAAACGGATCATCGGGCCAGCGCTCCCGCGGCACGTCGGCCCACCAATAGCCCACCTGCTGCCAGTTGCGAAACTTCCCTGCTTGGCTCCACAGCATCATCGCTTGAGGAAGCGAGGCCACCCAGAAAACCCCTTTCGAGCGCAACGTGCCCGTCCACTTCTGCCGGAAAAAGTCATACAGCCGCTCGGGGTGGAAGGGCCTGCGGGCGCGGTAGACGAAGCTGCCGACGCCGTACTCTTCGGTCTCGGGGGTATGCTCGCCCCGCATCTCGACGAGCCAGCCGGGGTTTTCTGCCGCCACGTCAAAGTCGAACTGACCCGTTCCTAACACCTTGTCGAGCGGAACTTCGCTGTAGGTGGCAGGGAGCAGGTCAGCGCGGGGATTGAGCCTGCGCAGCGCCGTCTCAATTGTGAGCCGTTCCTCGGGCGTGACGGCGTCGATCTTGTTGAGTACGATCACATCGGCAAACTCGACCTGGTCGATGAGCAGTTCGGCAATGGAGCGCACGTCGCTTTCACCGACCTCCATGCCCCGGTCCTTGAGGCGTTCGATGGAGGCCATGTACTCCAGGAAGCTGCTGGCATCAACAACGGTGACCATCGTGTCAAGACGGGCGAGGTCGGAGAGCGAACGCCCGGTCTCGTCCTCGAAGGTGAACGTCTCGGCGACCGGCAGCGGTTCAGAGATGCCGCTGGACTCGATGAGCAAGTAGTCAAACCGCCCCTCGCGCGCAAGGCGGGCCACCTCCACGAGCAGGTCTTCACGGAGCGTGCAACAGATACAGCCATTCGACATCTCGACGAGTCGCTCGTCGGTGCGTCTCAGGGCAGCCTCGCCCCCTTGTACGAGGGCGGCGTCCACGTTAACTTCGCTCATGTCGTTGACGATGACGGCAACGCGGCGTCCTTCGCGGTTTGCAAGGATGCGGTTCAGAAGGGTAGTCTTTCCAGCCCCAAGGAAGCCGGAAAGGACGGTGACAGGAAGAGGAGCAGACATACAGTAAAAGATTATTTGCGGTACTGGTATGAATCAGGCAATGAGGGTGGTGCGTGTATAGCGACGGTAGGCGACCATGCCGAGAAGGGCCGAGATCAAAACAAGCGCGGTCAGTGGGCCCGCCATCCGCTTTAGCACATCCACGGTGGAAAAGTCGGAGAATGTGAAGGCGGGCACGGCGTCGTAGTCGCTGGGTCGGAATGCGAGGCCCGCGAAGTATTTGGGGACGAAGTACGCCTTCCAGTCCGTGTGGAGCGCCTCGACGGTTGCCGTGAAAGCGGCATAGCGGGCGTGGCCGGTGTCGGCAAGGTCGAGAAAGGCTTGTTGGGCCAGCACTGCCGGGGAGAGATACCCGAGGGACCGGATGAATTGCTGCTGGCGCGCTTTCTGCGCCGCAAACCGCGCCTCAACGGGGGCCAGCGCTTCGGCGATGCGCTCGTCGCGTGCGACCCGGAGCATGGCGTAATCGGCTTCGTCGGCTTCCACGGAGGCGAGTTCCGGGTGATCGTCGAAGAACTGCGCGAGGGAGGCAGCCCCTTGCTGCTGCGCCACGCTGGTTTCCGTCCGCATCGCCGTCACATACTCCATCCGCGAGGGCACCGGATACAGCGTGCTCGCTACCACGTTGATGAGGGCTGGAATTACGACCACGAAGGCCAGCCAGCAAACGGCCAGCACGAGCCCACCCGTCACCGGTCGCTGGACGCGGCTATCGACAAAGGCGGCCAAGGCCATCCAGAAGCCACCATAGATGAAGACGACCAGGAGCCAGAGGAGCCACCGCCCGCCGCCGCCGTTCGCGCCGGTCATCAGCAGGACGGCTCCGGTTCCCAGCACGGCGCAGGCGAACAGGAGCACCGCACGCACCATCACCTTGCCTGCCGCGAGGGTCGTCAGACGTACCGGCTGCGCCAGCACCATCCGTAGCAGGCCCGTTTCCCGCTCGGAAGCTGTTAGCCCAAACGTCAGCGCCAGAATCAGCAGCGGAAACAGGAAAACGAAGACGAATGCCAGATCGAAATGGCCCACGAGCAGCTTAAACGGGTTTTCGAGCGAGGCCGCGCCGCCGAGGGCCTGGCTGCCCCCCATCGTCACGCGCAACGCATTCGGTTGCAGGTCGCTCTGGCCAACGGCGAACGGCGAAAGCGGTCCAGGCATCAGGGTGATGACGCGTCCCTGGGCTGACCCGACCATGTAGGGATGCCGTCTGCCAAGCTCGACCTTGGTGTCGAGCGCTTCTCCTTTCCGGATCATCTCTGCCTCCATCTCCACAACCTCTTGACGTATACCGGCGATGCGTTCGGCGTATTGAGCCGCGTGTGTTTCCAACACCGCTTGCTGCTCGTCGGCATATTGGATACCCACATATCCCGCGTATCCAATCAGGGCGAGAAACACCCCTGCCGTGAGGAGGGCGGTGCCGTCTGCCCGGAGGAGTTTGGCTTCGAAGCGAAGAATCGTTTTTAGCATAGCTCAAGCAACGTTCATTTGGCGGATGGCGATGGGCGTGACGAAGAGAAGCATTGCCGCCCAGAAGACAAGCACCAAGAGACTCAGGCCATAGTGCCGCGTGGCCCAACCCGCCGTTGGCGAGGTGTAGTCAAAGGGCGGAATCTGCTCCCACATGGCGCGGTCCACGGTAAAATCCCATCCCGCGTTCTGATCAATCATGTCCTGATTAAGCACCTGCACGTAGTCGTACCGGTATTCCTCGGCAGCATCGGCGAAGTGGCGATGGTGCGCGTAGTCGCTCCCGGCTACCCCCATCGACAACAGTTGCACGGCGAGCAGCGGGGAAAGGACCGCCCCGAACTCGGTCGCCGTTTTCTGCTGTTCGTACCGATGCCCCAGCGCGGCCATGTGGGCGCGGCGCACGTCGGTTTCATCGCGCTCGGCCTCGAAAAGGGCATACCCGGCGACACTGGCAGGAATAGCTTCTGGACTTTCCACCTCGTGCTCGTCCATCAGCCGGGTTTCGATTTCAGCGACCCGGTCTGACCAAGAAGGAAGCGCCGTGAGGCCCGCCCGCACGGAATCCCGAAACGCGATGGACGTGGGCGTCGGATGGATCGCTTCGGCGGCATCCGTAACGAGGCGCGGCACGATGAAGCTGGTCAGCAACCAAAAGCCGAGCAGCGCGACCAGCGCCGTACGCGATGACGATGCCCGCGCACTCACCACCAGCGACAGCATGATGATGATGACGAAGTAAACCACGTAGACGCCCACCAGCAGTGCGGCGCGGCCCAGGCTCCACATTGGCGAGCCCGGCCCTGCCAGCAGTACGAGGGCAGCGACCCCCAGCACCGTCGCGGGTAAAATTAGCAGCATGAGCGGAGATGCCACGCCGAGCGCCTTTCCAAAGGCCAGCGTACTCCGGGGTACCCCGAGGCTAAGAATCTGTCGGAGGGTGCCCTGGTCACGCTCGCCCGCAAAGGCGGAGAACGCCAGCAAAATGAGCAGCAGCGGAACCAGCAGTTGCAATGTGGACGCGGCGGTAAGGCTGCCCAGCCGCTGCACGGTCGTTGCATCCTCCGCCGGACGGAAGGCGGCGTCTTTCACGCTGTGCGCTTCCATAAAAACCGACACGCCCGTATACGGCAGCACGCCTTGATCCAGCGCTGTCAGCGGCATCGTAGGTTTAAAGGCGTAGGTGCCGAAGTGGGCCGCCGAATGCTGGTTTTTCTCGCCCTGTGTCAGCCAGATCTCGCGGTCGGCCTCCTGGGCGGCCATCCGCTGCGTCTCCACGTCCGCGTAGTGCTTCCAGCCCGCGAGGAATGCACCGACAAGCAGGATGAACACGATACCAACGGCCCAACGGAACCGACCGTCGCGCAGCATCTCGGTTGCTTCTTTACGTGCAATGCGAAGTACCATGATGATTCACCTTTTGAGGATGGGTAGGGAGCGGCTAGATTAGGCCAACACGGCCCCGCGCATGTGTTCGAGGTAGATGGCTTGGAGGTCGGCGTCTCGTAACTCGTCGCCGGAGAGTTCGCGCACGAGATGTCCGCTGTGCATGAGCCCGACGCGCGTTGCCACATCTTTGGCCCGGAACAGATCGTGCGTTGCCATGAGCACCGCTACGCCGCGCTTGCTCAGCCCACGCAAGAGTTCGGAAAACTCAAACGAGGCCGACGGATCGAGCCCACTCGTCGGCTCGTCGAGCAAGAGTGCCTTGGCTTCTTTCGCCAACGCGAGAGCAATGCCCACCTTCTGCCGCATCCCCTTGGAGTAGGTCGAAACGCGACGGGTATGGGCTTCCGCCTGAAGCCCTGCCTGTCCGAGAAAGCCGCGCAAGTCCGTGTCGCCGTAGTGGTCGTGCCCGGCCAGCGCTGTGAAATAAGCCAGGTTCTCCAGTCCCGAGAGGTTTTGGTAGAGCATCACCTGCTCGGGGATGTAGGCCAAAAGGCGTTTCGTCTCCAGCGGAGCGACCTGCACATCGAGGCCGCCAACTTTGGCGGTGCCCGTATTGGGCTCCGTGAACCCGAGGAAGAGGTTAATCGTCGTTGTCTTGCCTGCGCCGTTGGGGCCAAGCAGGCCGTACACCTCGCCGGGTTGGATCTTCAGATTCAATCTGTCCACGGCGACGGTGTTATCGTAGGTCTTCGTCAGGTCGATGGCTTCTAACATGGCGGAATCAGGGTTGGGTGATACGGCTGCAGCCAGTGAGCAGAGACAACGCAGCGGCACCTGCCGTCCTGGCAAGAAGCCGAACGGCGCTCCGGCGCGAAAAGTGAAATTGTGTTATCATGATTCAGGGAAGGGATGCATGGTCGTCAGCGCCTTTGGGAAGCGCGGGTCTCGTTCACAAACACGATGGCGTCGTAGTCGTCAAGCAGAACGGTGTCAACGTAGTAGGTGGCCTCTTTGGAAGGAAGGAACGAGGCGGGAATATCGCGGAGCGGGTGGGGCTCGGCCATCCATGCTTGGACCGGTCCAGCCTCGGGCGCATCGCGGAGGTCGAGGTAGAACAGCGGGAGCCCGGCGCGAGCGAGCGTGGCGTCGATGGACCCCTCCTTCGCTGGCCCCACCGTCATCGCGGCGTGGGAGCCGGGCTCGGCCTCGGGACGCCGGTCGCCGGCCCTGAACTGGCCGCGGTCAAAGGCGAACCCGACCGCGACGTAATCATCGCCGAGCAGTTCGGCCAGGTTCGTGCCCATCCGACCCGCCCCCGGTGCCATCGGCTTCGTCGTGATGTGCCAGTTGTGCGCCCATACCATCACGTGCGCGTCCGGCCCCAGCGTTTCCAGCACCCAGCGCGTGTTGGCCGCCATCGCCGCGTCGCGCGGGTTCGGTCTCGGGCTCGGGATGAAGGTATACTCGCGGACAGTCCGCGTGTACAGTGCGACGTCTGAGGCCCACAGCCGCGCCCGCTCGACATCCGCCGTCTTAGCGCCACGCATGCGGTGCTGGTTCTGCATCCGGTAGACGTGCGTGTGGAGCGCGTGCGCAAGGGCGTCCCAGTGCTGGTCGGGGTACTTGCCCTCGAACGACCGCTTGGTTGTCGTGTAGAGGAGGTCGCGGGCGTCGAGGAACGCGCCAAGGAAGCGGTCAAGCGGGCCGTGCGGCTCGGGGTCGTACGTGCGGAGGAACTGGCGCAGCGAGTCGGCAGTGGGGATGACGCGGGCGCGGAGGTGGTTGTAGCCACTGCCCAGCAGCTCAGGCTGGCCCGCAGCAAGCTCGCGGCTCTGGTCGCGGATCTGCCCAAGCACGGCGAGGTGCTGATGGGCCATCCGCCGTTCGGTCGGGCCTAACTCGTCTGGTGCCACGCTGTCGATGACGCCGCCGAGGCCGCGGAGTGCGTCGTCGAGCGCCTCCCGCTCGGGGCCATCGGCGTGCCGGTATTCGAGCCAGAGGATCGAGCGCAGGGAGTCGGCACGGGCAAGGAGAACCGGTGCCTGCGGGTCGGACACGGCGGCGAGGAGGGCCGCCAGCCGATCAAACTCAAGGCTGTCGTTTCGGGCGTCGATCCCGTAGAACCGGACGCGCTCGTCGGCGGGCACGGTGGCGTTGTAGGCCCGCGTCCACTCGATGAGGTCGAGGACCTCGTCCGTGTTCCAGACGCCGATGCGGAGCGCTTCGAGCGCCTCGGCGGCGGTTCCCTCGCCGCCCATGACATAGGCGTCGACGGCCTGGGCTGCGGCGAACCCGGCCTCCATCGCGAAGGCGCGAAACCCGGCCTCTTCGACGAGGAGCCGCCAAAGTCGATCTTTGAATTGGAAGAAGTCGCGTGTTCCGTGCGTCGACTCGCCGACGGCGACGATCCGCGCCTCGGCGAGGTGGGCAAGTAGCGGCTGTAGGTCGCGGCGGTCGGCCTCAGGCTCGACAGTGTCGAGCGGGACGGCGTGAGACCGGACCCACTCGACGACTGCTGCTGTGGTATCGGGCGTCTGTGCCACTGCCTGCGCCGCTACAAGCGTAAGCCCCGCTAGCAACACCGTGCGCATTAGCACGCCGCGTAGGCAAAGGCTATGGTAGGATAGAGCAGGGAGCGGAAGAAGCATGATGGTTACATTCAGGCAGGAACGGCGGTATGGGCGGTCTTCGTGGTGGCTTCTAGCCTTGCGGAATCAGGCATGGTTATGCAGGAGCAAGGAGTCAAATGCGTGGTGGAGGGCGGTGAAGTCGAGGGTGCTTGCTGCTCCCAGCACGGCCAAGCGACTCATACCGGGCGTCCAGTCCGGGGGCCAAGCGTCCTCGAAACGGGTAGCCAGCATTCGCCCGACGAGGTGGAAGCGCACCGGCCGTTTGCTGTCGGCGACGGCTACCAGCCCTTTGGCACGCACAACCTCAGCGGGCAAGTCCGCCAGCGTCCGGCGCAGGACGGCGAGTGATGCCAGCGGGGTCTCGGCCTCGAACGTCCAGGTGTCAAAGGCGTCGAGGTGACGTGCGTCGGGGCGGTTGCAGGCAGCAGGGTCCAAAAGCCCTGCCAGCACGTCATCGTCGGTGTCGAGCAGCAGCGTAGGGTCGAGGTCGTCGGCATCGAGGAGGCGGGCGGTGGGTGCCAGGCCGCGCACCCAATCTTCCGCACCCCACTGTGCAGGCGCACCGTGAAGGCCCACCTTGGTTAGCACCACCACACTCGCGCCGCGCACCTGCGCTTCGGCGAGCGCCTCGGCTTCCGGCGAGGGCCACTGCCCTACCTGTCCCGCGTCCACCACGGCCACCACGGCGGCCAGCCGGACGAGCGGCTGCATCCCGGCCGCCATCATCGGCAGCACGATCCCAAGCGGATCGGAGACACCCGACGCTTCGATGAGGATATGTTCGGGATACGAGCGGCTGCCTACGAGTGCCAGGATCGCACTCACCAGCCCGTTCGAGAGGGAGCAGCACACGCACCCGCCCTCCAGCGCAAGCACGGTTCCACCGCCCGCACCCACTTCCGAAGCATCGAGGTTGACGGATCCGAAGTCGTTGACGATGAGACCAAAGCGGCGGCCCTGTGCCGCCGCGCTGGTGGTGATCGCGTTGACGAGCGTCGTCTTACCAGCCCCGAGGAAACCGGTGATGACGGTGACGGGAACGGGGCGTTCAGGAAGTGCGGGCTGGTCTATCATGGCGTAGCCCGGCAACGCCGGAGGTTGAGCACGTGCCCGACAATCAGCGTCATCGAACCCAATGCCGTCATCGCCGTCTCGCCCATTTCGGTTATCCTCTCGCCCGCGACGACAGCCGCGATGAGCAAGGCGAGTCCACTGAGGAGGAACACCGGGACCACGGCCCGTCGGTGTCGTTGGTAGCCGGGCATGGCGACGAGCAACACGACGATGGCCAGCGCGACGGTCAGGCTGAGATGCACCCGCTCGGAGGCCACCCATGTGAGCGCCCCCGTAGCCAGGAGTGGGAGTGCAAGACAATGGAGGAGGCAAAGCGCCGAAAGCATGACGCCAACAGCGTCAAGGCGAGAATGGGTGGTGGTAGCAGTCATGGGTTAGGAAATAGTTGAGAGGAGGTTGTCAGGCTTATAGCGGGTCCCAGCAGCAATGAGGTCGAAGTTGATCATGGCAGCGGCAAGCAAACCCGAAGCCCCGGCTCCCTGCACGGCCTGCATCGGCGTTGTGAGGTCGCCGCAGGCCCACACGTTGGGGACGCTCGTACGATGGGTTTCGTCTACCTTGACGAGGCCCGTGTCAGTACGGGCCAGGCCGAGCGCGTCAGGCAGTGACCCACGCAGGTGTTGCGGCGGGCTGACATACACCGCGCCCACCTCCATCCGCTCGCCCGAGGCAAACAAGACGCCCTGTACCTGCCGCCCCGCCACATCGAATGCGGAGAGGCGCTCCTCCCGCACGGCGATCTCGCGTTCTGTGAGGACTGCCTGCTGTTCGGTGCTAAGTTCGGCGGGGCCGTCGGAGAGGAGCGTCACCTGGTCGGTCCATCCGAGCAGCAACGTTGCCAGGTGGACGCCCCGCTCGCCCCGAGCCAGCACGGCCGTTGGGCGTCCACGCAGTTCATAGCCGTGGCAGTACGGACAGTGGACGGCCGTCTCGCCCCAAGCTTCGGCGAGGCCGGGCAGATCGGGTAGTTCATCCACAACACCCGTTGCCAGCAAAAGGCGGTGGGCTTTTAATTCCGTACCATCTGCCAGCCGCACCTGCACGCCTTTGGCATCAGCGGAAGCATGAACGGCTTCGGCATCGAGAAACCGAGCGCCGTAGCCTTCGGCTTGTTCACGTCCGATGCGGCGCAGTTCCAATGGAGACGCACCGTCGCGCGTGAAGACGTTGTGGGCGTGGGCGGCCGGTGCATTGCGGCCCTTGCCTGCATCGAGAACAAGCACATTGCGGCCCGCGCGGGCGAGGACAAGGGCGGCCGTAAGTCCGGCAGGGCCACCACCAGCAATAAGAACATCGTGTATCATCGAAAAAATGAGACTAAAGGGTTTCTGAGGATTCACTCTTCGAAGGCGAGCACGGCGGTGGGATCACCTTGCGTCGTCACCACCGGCCCGTCACTAGCCTGTCCGGTGGCCGGATCATAGGTGTAGAGACCAACGCCACTCGCTGTCGAGAGACCAAAGATGACTTGGTCCTCGATGAACGTGACCCCCGTCGCGATACCGTTGCCGGGCGGGAGCGGGAGGACCTCAATGGCCCCCGTCGCCAGCCGGACACGGACGGCTTGGAAGGCGCGGTCGGTGGCGTAGTTCGGTGGGTTCCCCTGGAGAGCGGGCACCTGCGCGATGCCGTAGAGCTCACCACCCCCGCCGTAGCCGAGCCCGTTGAGAATCCCAATCTGCCCGCCCGGCACGTCCACGTTCGCGTCCGTCGTGTTGACGAAGTACGTTGGGTCGAATTCGGTCGCGCCCTGGCGGATGCGGAGGAACCCGGCCTTCTGTCCGGGGACGGCCCCGAACGACGCGACGCAGTGCACGTAGAGATCGCCCACCTCGTCCACAAACATCGTCTGGTTGTAGCCGTAGCGGCCCGGCCCCGAGGCACGGTCGTCGTGGATGACCCGCTCAAACGTGTCCGTCGCCACATCGAAGACAGCCACGTCGGCCCCGTCGGCCGACGAGAACTGCGTGACGAGTTGCTGGAGCCCGACGTAAAGCTTCCCGTCGCGGATCGTCATGACAGCGGGTTCGGGGTTCCGGTCTTCCGGGTTCGATGGGTTCCGGGCAATCCCGAGCGTTGTCAAGTCGATCACGCCCGTCTGCGTCATCGTCTGCGGGTTGAACACGACGATCTGGCCTGCGAACACAACAGCCACGTACGCCTTCGTTGGGCTGGCGAACACGACGCTGGCACCAAACCCTCCCGGCGGGAGGTTCAGTCGGCCTCCCTCCGTTAGCTCGCCGTCGTCGCCGCGGACGTAGCGGACGGCCTGGTCGCCGCCGCTGCCCTGCGTGATGATGACCTGATCGCCGTAGATTGAGGAATATGGGAAAAACGTCTGCTCGTAGGCGTCGGCGTTGGTCACGCTCTGCTGGTCGAGCGACACGGTCTGGACAAACGACGAGCCATTGACGCCGCTCTGGTCGGGGATGCCCGTGATGAGCAGGAGGTTGCCGCGCGCCTGTTCGTCCCCCGGATCGTTGCTGTCGCAGGCGCTGAGCACGAGGAGCGGGGCGAGGAGGAGAGACGCGAGGGCGAGGCGGGAAAGGTAGTTCTTCATAGGGATTATGAGGTTGAGGGTCAGTTTGGGCCGACGAGGGTGTAGCGAAGCTTGAGCCGGAAGACCCGGCCCGGAAGGGGTTGGTTGAAGACGTTGAGCACGCGGGCGTCCGTCACATTCTGGACCTCGGCTGCGAGCGTGAGGCCGGTCTGGAGCCACGCCTGCTCAAGGCCGAGCCCGAGCGTGCGCGTGCGCGGGATGCGCCGCTCCTGGCGGCTCGAGACCTCGAAGGCGTAGAAGTACTCCTCGGTGTAGAAGCCCTCGGCGAAGAGCCGCGAGCGCGTCTGCCGGCCGAGCCAGTTGGCAACGTGGGCCTCGACGCGGGCGCTCCCGAACAGCCACGGCAGGTTGGGCAGGCGGAGCTCGTAGGTCGGGCTGGGGACCGTCGTGCCCGGCGTCGTGGCGAGCACGTCGCGGGCGTCCTGGTACGTCAGGCTCGCTGCGCCGTGGAGCCAGCCCGTGAGGTCGGCCCGGACCTCGGCCTCGGCTCCAGCGATGCGGACAGCCCCGAGGTTGGTATAGGCCGCGAGCCCGGCGTAACCCTGCGTGAGCCGGATCATGTCACGCAGGTTGAGTACGAACCCGCTCACCTCGGCCTGCACACGCCGCCGGTCGCTGAGCGTCCGGTCGAGTTGGAGCCCGACGTTGATGTTGAGGCTCCGCTCGGGCCGCACCGCGGGCGAGGCCGCGACGAGGAGGCCATCGCCGAAGAGTTCCGTGTTCGTCGGCAGCCGCCGCGCGAGCTCGACCGACGCCTTTGCCAGCAGGCCGCCTCGGAGCCGGTAGCGGACGGCCTCGGACGCGCCGACGGTGACCGTCGCGTTGCGGACCGGTGGCGGGCGCTCGGCCGTCGGGTCGGTAAGGTTCGACGGCGTGCCCTCCGAGCGGAAGGCGTAGCCCCGCGCCCCGACGACGTTGACGAACCGCTCGCCGAACGGCCGCCACTCGTGCGAGAGCCCGACGACGGCGCTCATCTGGTCGCCGGGGAACTCGCTCACGTTTCGCCCTGCGGCGGCGTTTGCCACCGGGTCACTCGGACGGAAGCGCGCCGCGTCGAGGACGTAGGTGAGGTTGGCCGTGTGAACAGGGACGCTGCCGACGACGGGCGCGAACCGGTACGTGAACGCCCCCCGCTGGCGGAGCAGGAGCAACCGGTTGTCCGAGTCCGTCGGGATCAGACCGAGCTCGCCGTGGCCATTGGGACTCGGGAAGGGCGCGCCGTCGAACGAGTAGCGGACGGCCGACGTGTCGGTCAGGCCGGACCGCGTGCCGTACAGGACGGCCCCGAGCGTCACGTCGAGCCGACCTCCGAGTGCGCCGAGCCGCTCTGCCCCGAGCACTGCCACTCCGGTCAACGCATGGCTTTCGGCGTGCTGGACGTTGGTCTGGATCCCCTGGATCTCATGGTTCGAGGCAATGACAGCGGCCTCCACCTCCACCTCGTCAAACCAGAGCCGACTGGTTTCAAGGACGGCTCCGGTAAGGATGCGGCGGAATGCGTCGTGGTCGCGCCGGACGACGAGACCGGGCAGGAACGGACTCTCGAACGCATAGTCGTTCTCGGCGCGGTCCACGTTGACCGAGGCGCCGAGGCGGACCCCGCGCGCAAGCGGGCGCACGCCGGTGACCGAGAACTGGTGCTGGCCGTACGAGCCGAGCGTGTACCCCGCGTCGAAGTAGCCGTCCTCGGGTTTGATGATGACGACGTTGACAGCAGCCCCGAGCCCGTCCCCGCCGAACCGCGCCGGCACGACGCCCTTGTAGACCTCGACGCGTTCGATGAGTTGGAGGGGGATGTTGTCAAGCGTGAAGGAATCGCCACCAACGTCGGCGGGGTTGCCGTCGATGTAAATCTGCACCCGCTGCCCTTCTAGCCCTCGGATGTTGAAGATGGAGGCGCTCCCGAGCCCGCCGGTCCGGCGGATCTGGACGCCCGTGGCGCGCTGAAGCGCTTCGTCGAGCGTGAGACCGCGCCCAGCCAATCGCTGCCCATCGATCACAGTCACAGCGTACGGGCTCTCCCGTATTTCTGCGGCCTCGGCATCGCCCGTGATGGTTACTTCGTCCATCTCTGCCGTAGTCTGTGCGAGGGTAAAATCGATTTCGATCGTCTCGTCAGATCGTACAGCTATTTCGCGCTCAACGGGGGTATAACCGACCAGCGAGGCGCGCAGCGTATACACACCAGCAGGCACCTCCGTGATGGCAAAGGCGCCATCATCGCCCGCTGCCGCACCCAGCGTCGTGCCCACAATGGCGACGGTAGCTCCGGGAAGTGGTGTACCCGTTGAGGTGTCGGTAATACGCCCGTTGATGGTGCCCGTTTGCGCACGAGCACCCACAGGAAGGCAGGTCAGTATCCCAATAAAGAAGAAGAAAACACGCATCATAGACATTGTTCAGGCGGCGTGGGCGAGGCGTTTGGAGGCCATCCGTGCGCCTATGATGTTGCGGGCGACAGGGCCCAATTCAAGTTCGGCGAGGGGGCCCGTGACGTAGAGCCCGTCGGCCCAGCGAAGCGTCCTGTCCACAATGGGGTAGCCACATGCGCTGCACCGGAGTCCGAGCGACTCCACGGATTCATCCAACCACGCCCCACCGGGGCGCTGTGCCTCAAAACCGGTGGCGAGCACGACGAGGTCGGCGGTCAGCCTGCTGGGCGACGCATCAAGACGGAGTTGGACACCACCTAGCGGCCCCACCGTGGCACCAGTGATTTCGGCAACGTGATGAGCCAAGTGGCTTGCGGAGACGACATGGCGAAAACGGCGTTGAACACCCGGTGGCACCGAGCCCCGGTGGCGTGCCCCGTCGATAGCGGTCCGTCGCCGCACCAGGTTGTGCTGGAGGTGGAAGGCAGAAAGATATTTCGGCCCCATCCAGCCGGGTTCGCTGTCGAGTTGGTGGACGCGCGACTCGTGCCGGGCCAGGAGCGTGACCGTTCCAGGCTCCCGCTCGGCCAGCGTAAGGGCCGCCTGCACTGCCGAGATGCCGCCCCCGACCACGATGGCGTGCCGCCACGCGGGTAGCTGATCACGCCGAAAATCCTCGTCGAAGAGGTGATGCACAGGGCCGCCTGCGTCACGGAGCGCCCGTGCCCAGCCCGGCCAACACGGTTGCTCACTCAGGCCGAGCGCGAGCAGCACCCGCTGGGTCCTTAGCGTGCCCGCTGTTGTCTCTACTAGCCACCCCTCACCGGAGCGCCGCAGTCCCGAGGCACGTCCTTGCACCCGCATTTCGTCGAGTCGGTACTGCCGCACCACACACTGTGCGTGGTGCTGGAAGAATGCGTGGGACGGGCGTTTGTAGGGATAGGCAAACTGCGCCAGCGACGCCCCTTCCGGCGTCTGCGCGAACCGCTTGAGTGCGAAGGGATCGAGGTCAAGGTGGTGCACGAACGACGAGCGCATGAAGCGCATGCCCACGTTTGCCGTCATCTGATCCCATCGCATCAGCGAGACCGGGTGCGGGTCGAGCACACGGACGCGGTCGCGTGGCCACCGGAGACGGCCCGTGAGCACATGGGAGAGGTGTGTGCCATGCACGCCTCCACCGATGATGACCCAATCCAGCATGGAGTTCTTGATAGGGGGCATCAGCGCACAGGTTTGGCGTCGGTTATGCGGTATAAGAGCCCATAGGGATCTTCATGGAGCACATGCAGGCGTCCTTCCACCGCCACGGGGTCATAGGAAAAGAGCGCCGCTTTGGAGGCCTGGACCTCGACAATGGCCGCTGGACCACCAGGCATGTGGAAGAAACATCCATGTCCCGGAAAGGCACTGAGCAAGAAGTGGGTTTGTGCTTCCTCCATACCAAGGGGGATCATGTATCCCATCAACCGGACGGTTTTCCCATCCAACTGCTGCACCGATTCAGGAAATTTGGGCTTCCATATAATCCCGTCTTCTGAAGTCACTTCCTCTTCGAAGTCGGCCTGCATCAGCAACTGCCAGGACATTTCTTGCTGGGCATGGGCAGATTGAGGTGAAATGGCAGCCCCGAAACCGAGGACGACTAATACCAAAGGCAGGTAGATTCGAAAGCGTTTCATGGCATGCATCGGTTGATCAATGAAGTTGGAGTGCATAGAGCAGGTGTTGTCTAGCCTTCGGCGAGGATGCGGGCGATATCGGTGCGGTAGGCCTGATAGGCAGGGAGCAGTGCAGCGAGGAGGCCCGCCACCAGCGCCAGCGCAACGACGCCGAGTTCGCCGGGAACCACTGTGAAGCCACCCAGCGCCATGCCCTGTGTGCGTTCCACCGCTGCGCCAAGTGCCGCAGCGGCCAGGTGGCCGAGGGCAAGACCAAGCACCGTTCCCAGCCCCGCCAGCAGCAATCCTTCGAGGAGCACATGCGCCATCAACTTCCGCCGCGACGCCCCCAATGTTCGCATCATAGCGAGGTCATAGCGCCGGTCCTTCAGCGCATTAAGAAGCGCCACAAACACACTTAGCACA
The DNA here is from genome assembly GCA_030428385.1 of Rhodothermia bacterium. Taxonomy (GTDB): domain Bacteria; phylum Bacteroidota; class Rhodothermia; order Rhodothermales; family JAAAOL01; genus JAUIDY01. The sequence goes on from JAUIDY010000001.1 coordinate 136,863, forward strand.
GCGACGATGATGAGCACCAGCCCGAAGACGCGAAGCGCATCGAACCCCACCCCGAGCAGGTTGAAGAGGCGGGCCGTCTCGAAAGCCGGTGCCGCAGCCTGCAAGTCGGTTTGCGTGTTCACAAACCGGGGAAAGCTGATCGCTGCCAATGGCGACGCATAGCGGATGAGGAGCGCCGTGTATTCGCGTTCGGGAGCCGCAGATTGGCCCGGTGGCCCCGGAATGCTGGCAGGCTGTGCTTCGTGATCGTCTTCCTCATGATCGCCTTCCTCTTCATGACCATGGCCTTCATCATGATCATGTTCATCCTCATCATGCCCTTCCTGGGCGTCCTCGGTGTCTTCGGTGTCCGAATGCTCATGGTCGTCGTCGTGTCCCTCTTCGTCACCGTGGGCACCATGCACATCCCACACCGTCTCGATGCTCGTCAGCAGCAGACGATCTAACACGCTACCGGTCTCTGCGAACACGCCGACGACCTCAATCGGGTGCTCTTCGTGGGCTTCGCCACCTGCGCTGAGTCCGTGCGCACTGAAAAACGTATCGCCCACATCAAGCCCTGCCTCGCGGGCGGCGACGGCACCGAGGGTGGCTTCTAGTTCCCCCAACCACAACCGTCCCCGTTCAACCTCACCGCCGTAGTGTTCGGCATAGGCAGGCGTGGTCCCAACGATGCGGAAGCCCCGGTGGGAGTCGCCGAGTGCGAGCGGTATCGCCTCCGCAACAGCCGGGTTCTCCATGACCGCTTCGGCTTCTTCAAGCGGGATATTGCCTGTGGGTGCATCAATGTGGTACACCGCCGAAAGAATCAGTTGTAGCGGGCTGCCTTTGGCCCCGACAACAAGATCGATGCCCTGGGCGTTGCGGGTGAGATTTTGCTCCACCTGGTCGCTTACCAGCAGCAGCACGACGATGGTGGCCATGCCGAGCGCGAGGATGAGCACGTTGAGCAGCGTGGCCAAGGGACGCTGCTTCAAATAGGAGACGCTGAGTTTGAACAGATTCATGAGTGCGTCAGGTGATGCGGTTGAACGGAGTTGCTAGAACGGACCGCAGATGCCGTATCCAAATCCAGCCGGTGGTGGAACCGGTCGGTAATGCGGTGATCATGCGTGGCGATGAGAAGGGTGGCACCGTGCGCTTCGGCTTGCGCTGTGAGCAGGTGCAACACCTGCTCTGCCCGCTGATCATCCAGGCTGGAAGTAGGTTCGTCGGCCAGCAATACCGATGGGCGGTTCATCACCGCACGGGCGATGGCTACACGCTGCCGTTGCCCATGAGAGAGTTCGTTCGGGTAGGCGTGGGCTTTGTCTCCTACATCCAGGTTTTGGAGGACTTCGTGGACGCGGGCAACGTCCTGTGGAAGACCGGCCATGAAGGGGGCCAGCAACAGGTTTTGCTCCACCGTAAGCGTGGGCAAGAGGTGCAGTTGCTGGAACACAATGCCGATATGGCGTCCCCGGAAACGGTCGAGCGCATCGCCGCTCAGGGCCGTGAGGTCTTCTCCGGCAACCACAACATGTCCCTGGCTTGGTTTGAGGAGCCCTGCAAGGATGTGCAAAAGTGTGGTTTTACCACTACCAGACTGCCCCAGCACGAGGTGGTGTTCACCTTGTGCGGCATTCAGGTGGGGGAGTTGAAGGACGGTGGTGGATCCGTACTGGTGACAGAGATTGTCGAGGACAAACATGGAGCCTGCGCGTCTCGAAGGCACCGTGCATCCCGAAGGAGCGTGTGCCTAGTGTCGAAGGGCACTTCTCCATACATTTCCCTGCCTACGAGGTCGCGTCTTTGCTGAGCGCACGCTTCCCTAACAAAAAGCGGAACAGCGTTCGCTATGGAAGCAGGGCGTTCGTTGCACCCAGTAACAGCGGGTAGCAAACAAGCTCACGGTGCAGAGGAAATGCATGGCGCACACGCGAGCGAAACCATGGCGGGTGGCTAGGCGTGCGCGATCAGAGCATGCAGCGCAGGTGGCCCCCGAGAGGCGAGAAGAATGGTTGGTGCAGCCACCACCTTCGCTGGTGAAAGCGTCACAACGACGGTAGCGTGCGAGACACCTTGTAGCGCGACAGCGTTCGGCGTTGTCGCGTGGAGGGTACCGGCTACGTCACACGTTGGACAGTCCGCCTCGGCGTGTGGGCCATCGGGGCTTGTGTTGACCTCGTGGTGCTCCTCGGTACTGATAACGTGAGCGAACGTGTGCAGCGCAGGCGCAGCCAGACCTGCCAGAACGAGCAGGCTTAGTAGTGCTACGAGTGTATGTTGCCGAAAATGCTGCACGAAGTCTCTAGGATACGAAGTCCACAGTCTCTCGAAGGTAAGGATATAGGTGTTGCTTTTTCAACAACTCCAGGTTTCATCTTGTACAATCAATACCAGCGTCACAAAGTGAGGAGCTTCTATCTTTTTCGAATCACTAAGTGGTTAGATACAATTAGCCAGACCGATAGCACCGGCTCTAGCTCGAAAATCTTGCGCAGATCATCGAAGAAAAGGTTCGAAGACTGAACCGCAGGGGCCACACACAGCCTCTGCAAGTCAATAGTCGTTGATTTGCAGAGGCTAATTTTTTTCAGGATACAATTAATAAAAGAATTGACTCGTCCTTGCAGATACGAGACCTTGTAATGAAGAAATCAGCAATCCAGACCCGTACCAAAAAGCCGAAGCCTTGGGTTGGTATAATATAAGCCAACAAATAGGTCTTACTCCTCTCCTTCATGAAGTACGTTTGTAACCCACGGACAGCCGCCGGACTGCTCCTTTTTGTGGCCCTCTTCCTTGTCGGATGCGAAGACAGTGTCAACTCGCTCGTCGGCTCAGAAAAACCCTACACGCTCTGGGGCTTTATGAATGCCGGTGCCGACACCCAACTCGTTCGTGTCTTCCCCATCAACGACACCCTCATCCCTGCCCCTGAAACAGGGATCGACGCCCAGGTCTTCTCGACCGACCTCGATACGGGCGAACGCCGGGAGTGGACCTACCGACCCATCCAGTTTGACAGCCTCATTGCCGGACATGTGTTCTGGGCACCATTTCGCGCCGAACACAACCACCGCTACCGGCTCGACGTCATCCGCTCCGATGGCGCTACCACAAGCAGTGAAGTGGTGGTGCCTCCGGAAATCGAACTCATCGTCGAGGCCAATTCAGCCAGCACCATCATCCCCGTACAAATACGAGGCGAAGTGCCGGTGCTGCTTGGTGCCCGCGTTACGTACCACGCTATCAACGTGCCACCGGGGGCCGCTTGGCCCATTGGCACGCCCGTCATGCCTGCCGTACAACATCCCGTGACGATCTCCTATGACCAGCTTGTACGCCAGACCAATGGCGGGTGGGCCTTTACGATTGACATGATCCGTGATTATCAGGCGGTGCGATCGGCGTATGAACAGAACTGCCTCGTCACTTCGGATGAGGAAAGCGCCCCAGACATCTGGCTGCGTCGCATGGACTTCTCCGTCGTCACCGCCGACTCAACGTGGGTGCCACCCGGTGGGGTGTTTGACCCAAATGTCCTTTCAGTCCCAGGCACGTTCTCCAATGTAGAAAACGGTTTTGGGTTCTTCGGAGCAGGCGTCGGCATTATTCACGACTGGAGCCCCAACCTGGACGTGGCCCAAAGCGTGGGTTACCGCGCCGTCACGCGGTGCAACGGCCTCTTCGACCCGCGGGACATACCCGAATGCCACAACCCGCCCATGCCGTGCCTCGGCGAACACTCCACAGGCATCTGGGAGGAATGGCTGAACTAATGCCATAGCAGGGGTCGCTGATAGGTCCGTTCGCACCGACGCTGTTCTAACGTATCATCGCGGCGAATAGGGAACGAGGACAACCAGAAGGACCATGCGGTAGTCCCAACTTTCACCACTTCCAAGGTCCAAGCGATCTACACTGCCGAAGAAGGGTGATGTCATTCACCCCTTACAGGGACCACCAGGGGTGGTTCTTTTGTCAGAATCCTCTAGGTTCTGCGAAAAAAGCAGCCCGGGCATGGCGCACACCCAAGGCGCTATCAGAGGATACTTCCATGTAGGATGTGCTTTTCATAAGTTTCTTCCCATCCCCCACTCCTTTCTCTTGATGCCGCTCATGCCAATGGCAACGCCCCCCCTATTTAATCGTTTTGCGCTAACGCTTTCCGTTGTACTCCTCTTGATGGGCTGCACAACCTCGTCAACGCCGCCTCCTCAAGAAACCCGCTGGGTGGGCACATGGACCACATCAGTGCAGCTCACGGAACCGCGTAACCTGCCCCCGGCACCCGGTCTCGCAAACAACACGCTGCGCCAGGTCGTGCGCGTGTCGCAAGGCGGCGAGCGGCTGCAGGTCCGTTTTTCGAACATGTTTGGCGATGCACCCGTGGCGCTAGACGCCGCCCACCTCGCCGTGTCGCAAGGCGACGGCGTCATCGACCCGGCAACGGATCAGCCGCTGACATTCGATGGCGCATCCGGCGTCACGATTGCACCCGGCGAAGAAGTCACCGCCGACCCGATTGACTTCGCGCTCTCGCCCCGTACCGATGTCGCCATCACCATCAAGTTTGGCGAGATGTCGGCAGACATCATCACAGGGCATCCCGGCTCCCGGACCACCTCTTACATCGTGGAAGGCAACGCCGTCACCGCCCCCGCCATGCCCGATGCCGCACGGACCGACCACTGGTACATCATCACCGGCATCGACCTGGTGGATGACAACGCCCTGGCTGTGGTGACGATCGGCGACTCCATCACCGACGGACGTGGCTCGGGCACCAACCAGCAAAACCGCTGGCCGGACGTGCTGTCGGAGCGCCTACTCGCCAACGAAGGCACCGAACACGTCGCCGTGCTTAATGCTGGCATCGGAGGAAACTGTGTGCTGCGCCCATGCCTCGGTCCGGCGGCCGTCGACCGGTTTGAGCGCGATGTGCTGAACCAGAACGGCGTGCGCTGGCTGATTGTGCTGGAAGGCGTAAACGACATCGGCGGTTCACACCCCGATAGCTCGGCGGTGGTGGCGCAGCGCCTGATCGACGCTTACGCACAGATGGTGGAAGACGCCCATGCGCATGACATTTTGGTCTACGGCGCGACCATTATGCCCTTTGGCGGCTCTTTCTACGACTCACCCGAACATGAAGCCGCCCGCGAGACGGTAAACACCTGGATTCGCACCGGCGGCGTATTCGACGCCGTGATCGACCTGGACGCGGCCACACGGGACCCGGAAAACCCGACCATGCTCCTTCCGGCTGGCGACACGGGTGATCACCTCCACCCCAACGAGACCGGCCACCGAATGATGGCAGAGGCCATAGACCTCACACTTTTCCTCCGATAATGGCACTAAAGTTGGATCCACCCCTCCTTCACGCCTCATCCCTAACTCAACATGCATCCCCACCACCACCCTTCACTTTTTATCGCCCTTCTGTGTCTTGCCCTTGTGGGCTGCACACCCACCACGGATGACGGTGCCCCCTCCCCCCGCGAGCGGATCTCGATCAACGACGGCTGGCGGTTTACGAAAGGCGACCCGCCGGGCAACACGGTCAGCCTGATCTACGACGAGCGCCCGGAGGTCACCGACGCGCAAGACGACCGCCCCGCCGACGCCCAACCCACCGAAGCCGTGGACGTCGAAGTGACGCAACAGGTGCTCAAGCCGTGGATTCTACCCACCGGTAATGCGTTCCTCACCGATCCCACCCAGCACCATACCCGCCCGGACGGCAATCCCGGTGGTGATGTTGCTTTTGTGCAGCCGGACTTTGACGACAGCGCGTGGGAATCCGTCGAACTGCCGCACGACTGGGCCATCGAGGGGCCGTGGCTGACTGAAGGGCCGTACGGCGGCATGGGCCGCCTGCCGAGTTGGGGCATTGGCTGGTACCGGAAGGCGCTGGACATTCCTGCCGATGACGCGGGCAAGCGCTTTTTTCTCGACATCGACGGGGCCATGTCGTACGCGACGGTGTGGCTGAATGGGCAGATCGTGGGCGGTTGGCCGTTTGGCTATTCCTCGTGGCGCGTGGACCTCACCTCGTATGTGGTGCCGGGCGGCGACAACCAACTGGCGATCCGGCTGGACAACCCGCCCCATTCGTCGCGCTGGTATCCGGGTGGCGGGCTCTATCGCAACGTCTGGCTGACGAAGACCAACCCCGTCCACATTGCGCACTGGGGCACGTTTGTCACCACGCCGGAGGTTTCAGAGACAGCAGCAACGGTGAATCTGGCGGTTACCATCGACAATGATGGAGAAGCAGGCGATTCGGTCCGCGTGGCTACACAAATCTTCGCCCTAAACGCCGACAGCGAAAAAACAGGAGCCGCTGTTGCTCAATTTGCCGACCAGACGGTGCCCGTTGCCGCGGGCGAAAGCGCCACCGTCGAAGGCTCCATCACGATCAACAACCCGCGCCTGTGGGGACCGCTGCCCACGCAGACGCCGCATCGGTATGTGGCGGTCACCGAGCTTTGGCAGGGCAATACGCTTGTGGATTCTTATGAAACCCGCTTCGGCATTCGCAGCCTCCGCTTCGATGCCACCGAGGGGTTGTTTGTCAACGGCGAGCGCATCTACCTGCAGGGCGTCAACCAGCACCACGACCTCGGCGCGCTGGGCGGGGCCTTCAACACGCGGGCGGCGGAGCGGCAGCTTGAAATTCTGCACGAAATGGGTACCAATGCCATCCGCATGGCCCACAACCCACCCGCCCCGGAGTTGCTCGAATTAACCGACCGGATGGGCTTCCTCGTGGTGGATGAAAGCTTCGACGTGTGGGCGCGGCGCAAGACCCCGCTCGACTTCCACCTTATCTACCCCGACTGGCACGAGCAGGACATGCGGGCGCTGGTGCGGCGCGACCGCAACCACCCGTCCGTGATCATGTGGAGCATCGGCAACGAAGTCGGCGAGCAGTACACCGATGCCGACGGCGCCGCGGTGGGACGGCGGCTGCACGACATCGTGAAAGACGAAGACCCGACGCGTCCGACCACGGCGTCGATGAATTTCGCCAAGCCGCACATGCCCTTTGCCACCGCCACCGACGTCATCAACCTGAACTACCAGGGCGAAGGCATCCGTGACGCGCCTGCGTACGCGCACCTGCAAGGCATCAAGACCACGCCGCTGTATCCGGCCTTCCACGAGGCGTTTCCCGACAAGCTCATCATCAGCAGCGAGAATGCCGCAGCAGTGAGTAGCCGGGGCACGTATGTGTTTCCTGTCACTCCCGGCATCAGCGCGCCCATCAGCGACAGCACCGGCGGCGATCCGGCGAACAACTACGTCAGCGCCTATGAATTGTATACCGCGCCTTTCGGTTCGTCGGCAGACAAGGTGTTTGGCTCGCTGGCGCGGCATCCATACGTGGGCGGCGGGTTCGTGTGGAGCGGCTGGGACTACCTCGGCGAGCCCACGCCCTACTACGACGCCCGCAGTTCATATTTCGGCGTGATCGACCTTGCGGGATTCCCGAAAGACCGGTTCTACCTGTACCAGGCCCACTGGCGGCCCGATCACCCGATGGCGCATATCCTCCCCCATTGGAACTGGCCCGACCGCGAAGGCGAGGTCACGCCCGTGCATGTGTTCACCTCCGGCGATGAGGCCGAGTTGTTCCTGAACGGCGAATCGCTCGGACGCAAGCAAAAAGGCGACTATGAATATCGGCTGCGGTGGGATGACGTGGTGTATGCGCCCGGCACCCTCGAAGTGGTCGCCTACAAAGACGGCGAAGAATGGGCACGGGATCGGATGGAAACCGCGGGGGCGCCCGCCCGCCTGGAAGCTGCAGCCGACCGCACCAGCATTCAGGCCGACGGCGACGACCTGTCGTTCATCACTGTGCGGGTAGTGGATGCCGCAGGACGGCTGGTGCCCGAGGCCGATAACCGCATCCAGTTCACCCTCGACGGCCCCGGCGAAATTGTGGCGACGGACAACGGTGATCCGACCAGCTTTGAGCCGTTTCAGGCGCATGAGCGTCATGCTTTCAACGGGCTGTGCCTCGTCATCATCCGGGCAAATGCCGGCGAAACCGGTCGCCTGCGACTCATCGCGTCGAGCGATGGCCTAGAAAACAGTGAAGTGGTGATCACAACGACAACCCGCCCATAACCGTTGGTTTGTGACCAAGCCGTTACCGAACGGCTACAGCGTAACGGATCTAACCCCCAACGCTACCGATTGCATGGCATACGCGCCTTGACTTTAATGGATAACCAACGGACCTATGGAACTGGGGATTTATACCTTTGCCGAGAATACGCCCGACCCGGTTTCGGGCCACACCCTCAGCGCCGCCGAACGCGTGCGGAATCTGCTCGAAGAAATCGAACTGGCCGACCAACAGGGCCTTGATGTCTTCGGCGTGGGCGAACACCACCGCCCCGACTTCGTCGCGTCCACCCCCGCGATTGTCCTCGCCGCCGCGGCCGCACGCACCAAAACCATCCGGCTGACCAGCGCCGTCACCGTGCTGAGTTCAGACGATCCCATTCGGGTGTTTCAGGACTTTGCGACGGTAGATTTGCTCTCCGAAGGCCGCGCCGAGATTATGGTGGGGCGTGGCTCGTTTATCGAGTCGTTCCCGCTGTTTGGCTACGACCTGAGCGAGTACGACATGCTCTTTGCCGAAAAGCTCGACCTGCTGCTGAAGGTGCGTGCGCAGGAGCACGTCACATGGTCGGGCAAGCACCGCGCCTCGCTGAACGGCGAGGGGGTGTACCCGCGTTCGGTGCAGGATCCGCTGCCGATCTGGGTGGCGGTGGGCGGCACCCCGGCATCGGCGGTGCGGGCCGGGTCCCTGGGCCTGCCGCTGGCGCTCGCTATCATCGGCGGGATGCCCGAACGCTTTGCGCCGTTTGCCGAATTGCACCGCCGCGCCGCGCAGGAAGCGGGGCACGGACACGTGCCGATGAGCATCAACGCCCACGGCTACATCGCCGAGACCTCGCAGCAGGCCATCAACGAGGCGTTTCCACCGTTTGCGGCCACCATGAACCGCATCGGCAAAGAACGCGGCTGGCCACCGATGAGCCGGGATCAGTTTGAGGCGTCGTGCACGCTGCGCGGGGCCAACTTCGTGGGGAGCGCGCAGCAAGTGATTGACAAAATCCTCTTCCAGCATGAGATCTTCGGCCACGAGCGGGTGCTGATCAAGTTCAGCGTCGGCACCATGCCGCATGCCCAGCTTATGCGCTCCATCGAGTTGTTCGGCACCGAAGTCGCCCCCATCATCCGCCGTGAAATCGGGCAGCGGACGGACGCCGTGACGACAAACGAGGAATAGCGCCTCTTCTAAAAACATGGGCAGCAGGAACGTGTCATCCTGAGCGCTGTCGAGACACGAGGGCGAAGCCCGACTGACGTCAGAAAATCTCGTCGATTGGTGCTTGATCTCTTCGACAAGATCCCTCACATTCGTTTAGCTCCGCTTCGTGACACGCGCCAAAGGCGACTGATGAAATAATCTCCCGTGGTCATTTTGGGATCACACTACTGATGCACTCCACTTTTTTAGAAAAAGCATGATGCGCCGTTTCCTCCTGCTGGCCCTGCTCATGTCGCTGGCAGCCGCTGATGTACAAGCACAAACCGAAGTGCCGCCGCCCCGCCCGCTGCTGCCCATTCCCACCGCCCGCCAACTCGACTGGCAGCGCGACGAACTGCGCCTGTTCCTGCATTTTGGCGTCAACACGTTCACCCACCGCGAATGGGGAACGGGCGACGAAGACCCCGCGCTTTTTAACCCCACCAACCTCGACGCGCAACAATGGGCACGGGTGGCAAAAGAAACCGGCTTCAAAACGCTCATCCTGACGGCCAAACACCACGACGGCTTCACGCTGTGGCCGAGTCGCTACACCAACCACTCGGTGGCCAGCAGTCCGTGGCAGAATGGAGAAGGCGATGTCGTGCAAGCCCTCGTCGAGGCCGCCCGCGCCGAAAGCCTGAAGGTGGGCCTGTACCTCTCGCCGTGGGACCGCCACGAGCCCTCGTACGGTGAGGAGCAGGCGTACAACGCGTTTTACCTCGGGCAACTCCGCGAATTGCTGACCCAGTACGGGCCACTGGCCGAGGTGTGGTTCGACGGCGCGAAAGGAGAAGACGCCAAAGACATGGCCTACGACTTCGACGCCTTCTGGTCCACCGTGCGCCAGCTACAGCCCGGCGCCGTGCTGTTCTCCGACGCCGGTCCCGACGTGCGGTGGATCGGCAACGAACATGGCTTTGCTGGAGAAACGAACTGGTCTACCTACGACCGCACGAAGGTAGGCGTGGGCATGGCAGGTATCAGCGACTACCTGAACGTGGGCGAAGCGGGCGCCCCGGACTGGGTGCCGGGCGAATGTGACGTGTCGATCCGGCCCGGCTGGTTTTATCATCCCGACCAGGCTCCGAAGTCGCTGGACCATTTGCTGGAGATTTACTTTAAGTCCGTCGGGCGCAACTGCGTGCTGCTCCTCAACGTGCCGCCCACGCCCGAGGGCCGCTTCCATCCCGCCGACGTGGAACGGTTGCAGGCATTCCGCGCCACCCTCGACCACATTTTTGCCACCGACCTTGCCGTGGATGCCCAAGCGACCGCCTCCAACACCCGCGGCGGCTCCTCCGTTTATGGCGCGGCGCAGGTATTGGACAACAACCTTGAAACGTACTGGGCCGTCGATGACGGGATACACACCGGCACGCTTGCACTAACCTTGCCCCGCCCCACCACGTTCGACGTGATTCGTTTGCAGGAGCCGATTCAATTGGGGCAGCGCATTGCCCGGTATACGGTGGAAGCATGGGTGAATGAGGGTTGGCAAGCCATCAGCACGGGCACTACCATCGGCTACAAGAAACTGGACCGGCTCGCCGCGCCTGTCACCACCACGCAGGTGCGCATTGTGATCGCGGACGCCCTCGCCGAGCCGCTGCTGGCCGAGGTTGGACTTTATCTCGGCAACCGGACGAACACAGCAGAATAAAATAATCTGGTTTATCCTTGTGGGTAACCGATTTGGGTTAACCATTTGGTTATGGCTGAAAAATCAAAAAAGTGCTGTTTCTTACCAATAAAGCCCTATTTTCTTGAACCTCTCAGTGTTCAATGTCCCTGTAAAAAACGGCTTCCTATTGGCGGATGAGTGTTGACTTATACACCGGCATCTTGCTCGACCGGCACGCGGTGTTGACCACTTCCCCAGAAAATGCTGATTTTTATGCCTTCTACACGGTCCTGTTTGACGAACTAGAACAGGCATTATACGAGCGCGGAATCCACTACCACGAGCCCCGCGATATGGAGAGCTTGGAATCATGGCACTGGGGTGTCAAAGCGGAGTTGATGCCCTTTCGCGATGCGGCGGACGCCATCGCGGAGGTGCTGGGCCACCCGTTTGCACACATCGATGCCTGCTCCAACTACTCCTCTATCTTTCTCCCGCTCGAACTACCCGCCCCTTTCTACCTGGGCGAAACCGCGATTTGCTCGGCCACCGCGCTGGCGAGGCACTGCGAAGTCATCGCCAGCGCGCTTGGTCTTGACGAAACCCTTGATGGTGGACCGGCGGACCCATCGATCAACGCTATCATCAAACGAGCCAAACAGCTTTATGCGGATGGGAGCTTGCCCTTCGCCGACAACCAGCATCACCACGCGGCGGCCGGGTGCGAAAAAATGCGATGGGCCTGTACCTATGCGCTCGAAACGCGTACCTCGGTGGTCCTCTGTGGATGATTCCGGGCTTCTGCATCAACAAACGATACCGAACCTGCGAAGGAGCAACTACGTGAAAAGCGCACCTCTTTGATTGGACAAACATGGAATGGAAGCCGTAGCGAAACCAAGGCTCTGCCACATTCTAGGCATTGATAAACGAAGTGGGACGAACTTTTTATTTCGCCTCCTCAACCTGCACCCTGATTGCCTTGGACCCGGCCCAATCTGGGAAGATCATTTTTTGCAGCATGCCGACATGCTAAAGGCCTATACCACCCGCGTCGCGAACGCCTGGAAACCGTGGTGGAAGGTAGAAGACACAATCGGCGGACAAGCGATTCTGCTTCGCCATTTCGGAGACGCCATTGAGCGCTTCCTGCGACGACAAATAACGCAGGAACGCCCCAACCCGCCCCCCCACATCTTGTTGACAAAAACGCCGAGCGTGGAAGGGTTGGATCTTTTTTTTGAATTGTTTCCATCCGCCTACCTCATCCTGCTCATCCGCGATGGACGGGCGGTGGTGGAGTCGGGCGTGCGGTCGTTTGGCTGGGACTATGAACGCGCCATGCAGCGATGGCGGAATAATGCCCAGGCCATCCTGGACTTTCAAAAAAAGCACCGGGCGGATACAAAACGGTTTATCCTAATCAAATACGAAGACCTCGTACAGCACGAAGAACGAACCCTCCGCACGCTATTTGATTTCGTAGAACTGGATGCTGAACGGTTCGACTTTGGCGCTGCGCAGGCCCTTCAGCTAACCGGATCGTCGGACCTGATCCAGCAAACCGGGGCCCTTCACTGGAATGAAACCGAGAAAACCCCTTCCTTTAATCCCCTGGCGCGTTTTAGCAATTGGGAGCGATCAAGACATCAACGATTCAACAGAATTGCGGGCACACAGATGACACAATTAGGATACGCCCTGCAAACAACCCCGTAACGTACGGGGCACCAGGACCGAATAATGGCACCAACACGCCTCCGCGCACCAACACATTGACGGATAGATAATAACCCGTTGGTCTTTTTGGGTTTACGGTCTCGCTATAAGGAACAAGCCATACCCCAAGGCCCCATGTCCTCATCCGCTCTCCCCTCTAGTGGCCCAAAAACGAGGACCGACCATGGCCAACCCCATTTTCAGCCAAGCACCAGACCGCTCCGTCGCAACCGCCCTGCAAGCAGCCCTGCAAGCACCGAGGGACCACGGAAGAATCCACTACAACCAGATCGTGCACATCATCCGCGCCGCCCATGATGGCCGCAAGATCAGCGATGTAGAGTTTCGCGATCTCAAGAAGATTCTTCGTACCCAGCCCCTGTGGGGCGCTGCCCGCCGCATGCTTGAAGGATTTTTGCAGCTCTACTATCCCTTAAAAGCCCTGCCGCCCTATCGCAGAAATGTGCTGCGCTTCGAGGATCGACCCCCCATTGGTAGCCATCAGTGTGCAGCGCTCGTTCAGCACACGATGCCTGTTGGCTTAACCTCCACGTGGCGGGAAGGGATTCGCGTGCGGGGCAACGGACACTTTATCAAGCCAGGGACGGCCATTGCCACCTTTGAGGATGGGTTTTACCCAAACCGCAACTATGGCAACCACGTGGCCTACTACATCTCACAGACGGACAAAGGCATCCGGGTGATGGATCAATGGCTGGGAAAGAAACGGATTTCCTCGCGCACCCTGGCGTTCCGCGGCAAACGGGCAGATGGTACCTACCCGGATCCCAGCAACAATGGTGACGCCTTTTCGGTGATTATGCACAAAGCATAAAAAACTGACTGGTACGGGGGTTGGTCGGCGAGCCGAGGCGATTTTCGAGACCAGCGTCGTCCGATTTCGAGGCTCGTAGCAGCGCTACGGGCCGAAAAACCGAAGGCGGAGCCGCAGGGCATCGGGCGGCGGTGGGCCGAAAAGCGACCGGCACAGCCCCAATTCGACGTACCAGACCGTTTCTAAGAGCCGCGCACGCGTTATTTATCCCGTCGGCAGGATCCGGTCCATGCGTTCCGCGATGTCGCGAAGGCGGGCGGTGTCTCCGCCCCGTATCTCGGCGGTGGCCCAGCCTGTAAACCCAATGGCTTCGAGCGCGGCGTTGACGGCGGGCCAGTCGCAGTCGCCCTCGCCGAGCGGGACGTTGAATCCCTGCCACAGCCCTTCGTCGTTGCGTTTCTGGCGGCTGAATTCTTTGATGTCGAGCTTCAGGATGCGGTGCTCCAACACCCGAATCCACTGCTCCGGCCAGCCATAGTTGACGATGTTGCCGACATCAAAATACGCCCCGATCCATTCGCTCTCGAATGCATCAATGTAGCGGACGAATTCGAGGGGGCTGAGGAGGAAATGATTCCACACGTTTTCGAGCGCGATTTTAACACCCAGATCCTGCGCCAGCGACAGCACTTTCCTGATTTCTTCCTGCGAACGCTCGTAGGCGTCATCGTATGAAGTCTCTTTGTTGACCACCGCCGGGACCAGCAGCACTGTGGTGGCACCATAGGCATGGGCGTCGTGCAGCGCCGTCCGCAACCCGGCAAGCCCTTCGGCCCGCACGGCGGGGTCGGCATCGGAGAGCGGCTTCTGCCAGTGCACCGAGTCGACAACGCCGTGGATGGGCAGGCCCGATGCGTCTCGCGCGGCGATCACTTCTTCGTTGTCCAAGTCGTTGGGGCTGTCAAGTTCCACCCCATCGAAGCCAAGCGACTGCAGCAGCTTAAACTTGTCCAAAACCGACAACTCCTCCTCGATCATCCCAAACTTAACCGCCTTTTTGAATCGTCCGGTCGGTGCCTTCATGACCACGTCAGAAGCCGTAAGCGAAAGTCCGACCAGTCCTGCACCCGTAGTCTTGAGAAAATCTCTACGCCGCATGTGAAATACCGAGTCGATGAAAGTTGATGAAGGAGTACCCGGTTCTCACCGCGACACCGAGAAAGGAGATGTGCTCCACGGCGTCCGATCAAGCACCGTTTTTCCGGGCTGGGCGACCCCAAACGACGGCACTTCGCCAAAGGCATACGAGGAAGGCGTGAGGTTTTGCGCCGACGCCATCACTTGCTCCCATGTGATCTCCTGGCCCGTGTAGGCGCTCTCCCGTCCCATGATGCCGATCAAGGTACTTTCGGCGATCTGGCGGGCTTCGTTGATGGGAGTGCCTGCGCGGATGGCGGCAATCAGGTCGGAGTGCTCCTGCACGTAGGCGTTGTTGCCCGGTTCGGGGCTTTCGAAAAGCACCGTGCCATCGTGGGCACGCAGGATGGAATACCTCGGGTGTAACTCGGCCACGCCCTCGCTGCCGATGACGCGGTTGGTGACGCGCACCTGGCAGTTGTCCATCTGGCGGCATTTGGCCTCGGCCCGCACGCCGCCTTCGTATTCATACTCCACGCTGAAATGATCGTAGATGTGCCCATATGAGGGATCCACCCGCACCAGCCGCCCGCCCATCGCCAAGGCCTTTTGCGGCGGCTCCTGAAACACCCAATGCATCACGTCGAGGTTGTGGACGAACTGTTCGACGATGTGGTCGCCGGAGAGCCAGGTGAAGTAATACCAGTTGCGGCACTGCCATTCCATGTCCGACATGCCCGGTTGGCGCGGGCGCAGCCAGATCGAACCGGTCATGTAATAATGCTCGGCCCCCACGACACGGCCAATGGTGCCGTCATGGATATGCTGGATCGCCTCCATAAAGCTGGGCTGCCGCCGGTACAGCGTGCCCGCCACGATGGAGAGTCCGCTTTCTTCTGCCAGCGCCCCCGTTTCGAGGATCGACCGTACCCCGGTGGGATCGACGGCGACGGGTTTTTCGGCAAAGACGTGCTTCCCCGCTTCCACCGCCGCACGCAAGTGCAGGGGCCGAAACCCCGGCGGCGTGGCGAGGATGACCATATCGATGTCGCTTTCGAGCACGCGCAGGTAGCCGTCGAAGCCTGTGAAAGCGCTGGAATCAGTCACCCGAAACGCCTCAGCGGAAATCTCCTGTGCCAGCGCCGCCCGCGAGCGGTCCAGCCGGTCCTCAAACAGGTCGGCCATCGCCACCACTTCTACCCCTGCAGACGAGACGACGGCATCACGTGCTGCGCCGGTTCCGCGCCCGCCACAGCCCACCAGCCCCACCCGAAGGACATCGGAGCCCGCGGCATAGGCAAAGTTGCCCGACGCCATCAACCCCGCCGTAGCCACCGCCGATGTTTTAAGAAACGCCCGGCGCGAGACCTCGGGGACAGGCGAAATAGCGGAATCAGCAGGTACTTTTGGAGGAGTGCTGGACATGACAAGCTCAGGTATCGCGAAAAAGAGACGAGCGGGGGCGCTTCAATATAAGTAGGAGTCGCTCTTTCTCACCCATCGTCATCCTTTCTAGCCAGTAAAAACGTGTCTTTCCTTGCGGAAAACCTGTCGACCGGAGCCGTGCCGCGCTGCCCCTTACTCCGGTTCCTCTTCCATCGGATGTTGTTCCAGCAATTCTTCGGCGGTATAGAATCCGGTCTTCCCTTCGATGGCGGCCCGCACTTGCTGAACGGTGGCGGGTGAAATGGCGGAGGCCTCGTTCCCAAAAGCATTGCGCACATACGTCAGCACGGCGGCGACTTCTTCATCGTTGAGCATTCCCTCAAACGGCGTCATGGGCACCTGTCCGCCGTACTGTTTTCCGAGTACCTCCATGGGGCCGTACAGCCCTTTCAGGGTGATTTTGATCAGCCGTTCTTCGCTCCCCAGCACCCATTGTGTACCCGCAAGCGGAGGAAACTGGGAAGCCGACAACCCTTCACCGCCGAGTTGATGGCACGTGCCACAGAAACCCTCGCGGCTGTAGATCTCTTTGCCTTGTAGAAATAGCGTGCGTTCTTCCCCCTCCAGCTTCGTCAGGGTCTCCTGCTCCAGGTGTTCGGTTAATTCGCGGCCTAGCAGGTGGGCCCGGGCCGTCTCATAGGCGTCCACCATCCATCGGTCGAGCGGTTGCTCGGCGGCTTCGTCCAGCACGGCGAGTCCGGCGTCTGCCTCCAGCCAGGAGGCCGCGACGATGGCTTCGAGGCGGACCCGTCCGTGGACGTCCTGGGCGGCCTGCCGCAGCAGCGCCGCCTGGTCTTCGATCTGATGCCCGGCGTAGCGCAGCACCTGCACCGCCGCCGCCCGTGCCCGGTGATCCTGGGCGCCAAGCATGCGCCGCAGCAGCGCCTCGTCGATGTGGTTCAGCCCCCAGGTCACCCACAGCGCCTCCAGCAAGTGATGCTCGTACCGGGGGTCCTGTTCATCGAGACCCGCCACCCAGGCTTGCAGCCGGGGCAAGACGTCTGCCGCGTCTCGGCCCCGAAGCTCCCGCCGGGTGCGGTAGCGGGTGCGGAATTCAGGCAGCATGAGGTTATCGAGCAGCGTCTCGATGGACGCCCCCGCCACCGAAGCTGGCGTCACCAGCGGTCGTCGCGGGTAGGTGATCCGAAAGATGCGCCCATGTACATGATCGCGGAGCGGATCGCGGGCGTTATGCTGCATGTGCCCGATGAGCACATTGTGCCAGTCCACCAGGTAAAGCGACCCATCGGGCGCAAACTCCATGTCTACAGGACGGAAGTTGGGGTCGGTGCTCTGCACCAGATCCTGCCGGTGAAACGTCCGATAGCCGGTGCTGTCCTCAACCATCGCATGTTGCTTGGTGCCCAAAAACCCGATGGTGTTGTTGATGAGCAGGTCACCCTGCACCTCATCGGGAAAATGGCGACTCGACACAAACTCAAGCCCCGACGTGGGTCGGACGCGGTGTGCCTCTTCAATCAGTTCGAAGGACTTGGCCGTCGACACCCCATACCGCGGCTTCACCGTTCCGGGCAGCATCCAGCGCACACTGGGGTTCGACGTCTCGGCAAAAAACGACTGCCCCCAGTCGTCAAAGGCGATGCCCCAGGGGTTGGGAATGGCAAGTTGGGCGGTGCGCTCAAGGTGATGCCGCCGCGAATCGTAGCGGTAAAACCCGCCATTTGTGGCCCGCACGGGGCCATAGGAGGTCTCTACATTGGTGTGCAGAAAAACCCCTTCGCCCATATAGATGGCCCCGGAGGGGTCGGCGGCATAAGCGCTGTGGGCGTGGTGGG
Organism: Rhodothermia bacterium; assembly: GCA_030428385.1. Taxonomy (GTDB): domain Bacteria; phylum Bacteroidota; class Rhodothermia; order Rhodothermales; family JAAAOL01; genus JAUIDY01. The sequence continues at coordinate 154,682 of JAUIDY010000001.1, forward strand.
TGTCATGATCATCGAAACCGCTCAGCACAATCTCTCTTGTATCGGCCCGGTCATCTCCGTCAGTGTCGGTCAGCAAGACGAGGTGTGTCCCCTGCGAGACGTAGACCCCTTCCGGGGCAAGCTCAAACCCCACCGGCAGATGCAGGCTGTCCGCGAACGTTGTCAGTTGGTCCGCCCGGCCATCCGCATCGGTGTCTTCCAGGATGATCAGCTTGTCGTTGGGCTTTCCGTCGCCGGGTTTCCAGTGGGGATAACTCGGCAGGGTGGCCACCCAGAGCCGGCCTTGGTTATCGAAGGAAAGCTGAGCGGGGTTGGCCAGCTCTTCGAACATCTGTTCCGACGCAAAAAGGGTTATCTGATAGCCCGGTGCCGTTGTCATCGTCTCCAGCACCTCTTCGCCATAGCGGTATCGCTGTTCCTCCTGCTGCGCATCGGGTTGGTAGTTGGTCTCCACCGGCGGCAACGAAACGGTCTGCACATCCGCCGCCGCGAGGTCCATGCGCTCGCCTTGCCCCGCTTGCCAGATCGCGGTGTCGCGGATAGCGGTCATCTCGCGGATCTTGGCAATCTCGTGCGGATAGTTGTCCGGCCCAAACGGTTCATACCGGCGCCCGAAGACGTGCACCCCGTTCGGGATTTTATAATCGTTGTGCCACATCCAGTTTTTTTCCAGCACGGCGGCCCGCACCAGCGCCCGGTGCGCTTCGGTCTGGGACCGAGACGCCCCGAAGAGTTCGTCGATGAGCCGGGGCGCGAGGCGGGCATAGCCCTCGTCCGTGAGTTGTATTCCATCGATGGTGAACGGCGCGGCCTGCTCGGCGAACCACGCCGCTGTTGGGGCAAACAGGTCCACAAAAAGCACGTCGTGCCGGGCTGCTACCTCGCGCATCGCTTCCGTATAAAGGGCAAGGTTGGCGTTCTCTTGCGTGCCACCCGGAAGGTTGCCTGCGTCGGAGCGGTCTTCAAAGGCGATGGGCGATACCAGCGCGAGTTGCGGAGCGGCTTCGCCGTTGTAGCGCTGACGAAGGGTGTGCTGTATAAAAGCGTCGAGTTCGGCCTTGTAGGTATCCAGCCCCTGCTCTCCGCGAAACGACTCATTAAACCCGAAAAAGGCAATCACGACGTCCGCCCCGAGCTGCGTGAGCCACGCGTCCGGGCTCTCGAAGGTGCCTTCACTTCCCGAGTTGCGGGCGAGTTCTTCATAGAAGGCATCGGCACCCGGAAAGGCCCAGGGCGAAGGGCGGCCCGCATGGGGCCTGAAGCCGGGCGTGTCTCCTGCATCACACAGGTTGCGCACCGTCAGCTGATGGTTGGGATACCGCAGGTACAGTTCCGTCTCTGCGTGGCCGTTCGCCATCATTCGGGCGCACAGGTTATTGCCAATCAGGGCAACGGTTGCGCCCTCGTCTACGTGCATCGAACCGGAGCGGGTGGCCAAGAGATACCATATGCCCGCAATAATGCCTCCCGCAACAAGCAGGGCAAGGAGAAAAGAACGCTGGGATTTCCTCATAGAATCATTCAGGCCTCGGCAGGCGCACCTTTACAGCAGGCAGACCTGAAAAAGAAATGTCGGCTCACACGATACACAGTTCCACGGCTTCAGCAAGCGAAGTCATGGGATCGCGGGTGGGGATAAACTCATGGGCCATGTAGCCGGTGAAGCCCGTGTCGGCGATGGCGGCGCAGATGGCGGGATAATACAACTCTTGTGTCGTGTCCAGTTCATTGCGTCCCGGCACCCCACCCGTGTGGTAATGCCCGATCCATTCCTGGTTGTCGCGGATGGTACGGATGACATCACCTTCCATGATCTGCATGTGGTAGATGTCGTAGAGCAACTTGATATGCGGCGAATCGACGGCGCGCATGATCTCTGCGCCGAAGTTGGTGTGATCACCGTGGTAGTCGCCATGATCCACCTTGCTGTTGAGCACTTCGAGGCACACCGTCACGCCGAGTTCTTCCGCCACCGGCTTAATGCGCTGGAGTCCCACGACGCAGTTCGCCGCCCCTTCTGCATCGCTGATGCCGTGCCGGTTGCCAAAAAACGCGATGACGTTGGGAATGCCCATCTCGGCAGCCTTGGGAATCATGCGTTCGAGGGCGCGGATGATCTGGTCGTGGTTGGTTTTGTCGTTCAGCCCATTCGGAATGGTGATTTCATCGGGTGCCCAGCCCATTGAGCACGTCAGCCCGTATTCCTGTGCAATGGCCCATTCGTCTTCGCCGAGCAAATCCACCGCCGTCAACCCGATATCGGCCACGCCTTGGAAGAAGTCGCGCAGCGGGATGCTGTTGTAACACCACCGGCACACCGACTGCTTGAGGCGGCCTTCGGCGGGCGTTTGGGAAGGTGTAGCAGCCAGGGCCTCGTTGCCGAGAACCAGCGAGGCCAGCCCCGCTGTGCCAGCCTGCTTGATGAGTTGACGCCGGGAGATCGGGTTCATAATCACACGGTTTACCAGAAGGGCAGAAAACAAGACAGAGGGGTGCGTTGCAAAGTAGGAGGCAGCAACAACTAGGGCAAGTACTTGTTGGGCCTGCCGCTGGCGCACAATTTTACTGACGGCACCATCTGTACAAAAGCCAGCGGATTTCGTACGTTCGGTTCCTGCTCCTTTTGTGGTTGTGCCCTTCTTGCTGTCCGCGCGCCCCTGAATTTCGTACCCGCATTATTCATACTCTACCACCGCCATGACCCAACGCGTGTCCCTCACCTGCTCCCTCTTGTTCGCCCTCGCCCTCCTGCTCCCCCACACCTCCCAGGCCCAGGTTTATGCCGACCAGGTGTGGCAGCAGTTGCAAGGCCACTATACCGTGATCTCCAACCAAGGCAACTACGGCCTGCAAAACACCATCATGGGAAGAATCAACGACGATGGCAGCGACTCGTGGACCTTCCCCTTTGAAAGCGGCAACAGCTACATCATCACCGCGGCCTGCGACAACGACTGCTCTGACATTGATGTGAGCGTAAACGATTCGTCGGGCAACGTGGTGGCGCAAGACACCGAAAACGACGATACGCCCGTCGTCAGCTTCTCACCCAAGTCGTCCGGGCGCTACACCGTAGAGGTGAAGATGTACGAATGCTCCAGCAACCCGTGCTACTTCGGGTTCAGCATCTACGCCCAGTAAGGCTCCTTTGGGGATTTATTGCCCGTTCGCAAACCCGTCGATGAGAAAATCGAGGATGCGCTGCCACTGTTCGTCGTAGGTCCAGTGGCCGGTTTCGGGGACCACCCACAAATCTTTGGGCGCATTGATGCTGTTGTACGCGGCATACATGGATGTGGGTGGGCACACCTCGTCGTTGAAGCCCCACGAGTAGAACCCCGGCACGTCCACATAACGGGCGAAGTTGACCACGTCATAGTACCGCAGCATCTCGATGGTTTGATCATTGCGGTTGTCAGGGAACCAGTCGGAGAGCAGCCGGGGCCAGCCGCCCGCACGGCCGTGCAAAAATCCTTCGTGGTCGCTGAAGGCCGGATGGATCGCGCCGAGGCGGGTGATGCGGTCGTCCAACGCCGCCGCAACGAGGGCCAACATGCCCCCTTGGCTGCTGCCGTAAACACCGTACCGGGTCGTGTCGGCCTGCGGCAGGCTGTGCAAGAAGTCGCCGGCCCGAATGACGCCCAGGATCACGCGGTAATAATAAAAGGCCTCGCGGTCGCCGATGCCGAACGTCCAGTAATTGGCCAGGGCCCCGCCATACAGGTGTTGGTACACCGACGGCTCCATGTTAACAGGCACGCCGTGGATGCCCATGGCGAGGTGGATCACGCCCCGCTCGGCCGCGCCGACGTTAGGCGAATAGGGCCGCACCCCCGCTCCGGGCACCTGCAAGACCAGCGGATAGGTGCCGGGGGCCGTAGGCACCGACAGCATCCCAAAGATGCGGCTCCTACGCCGCTGGTTCTGAAATGAGATATGGAACACATCCACGGCGTCGGTGCTGAGGTCGGGCAGCCGCGTCATTTCTGGCTCCAGCGGCACCTCGCGGGCCTCAGCGATGGCGTTTTCCCAATAAGCCATAAAGTCATCGGGCAGCACCGCCACGGGCTGGATCGCCTCGGGGGAAAAACCTGCTGTGCCTACCGCTTCCAGTTCCTCTCCGGCTACATCTACCACCACCCGCAGGCGCAGGAAACCCGGCGTGTCCATCGTTCCACCCTCTACCAGGGCTGTGCCCGTTGACAAATCGAGCGTCCCTTCCCTTGTGGGCGGCATAAGCTCAGGGCCCACTTCATACCGCGCCGTCACACCTTCCACCGGCGTTCCTTCGCGCATCACGGATACCTGAAACTGCGCCGTTTCGCCAAGGGCATAGGTCCAATCGGCAGCCTCCGGCGTGACCGTAACCTCGATGTCAGCTTCTGCCCGCTGGTGGGCATAGAGCACAGGAAGGGCGACCACGCCCAGGATCAGGCCCACGTAGGCGGTATAACGAAGCGTTCGGCTCATAAACAGGGTACACAAAAGGGCTCCGCCAACCACCGGCGAAGCCCTTAATAATTAAGGTCTTAATAGAATTTACAGCCGCTTGATGGTGCAGCCCGACGAACGTGTTTCGGCCAATGCTACCGTTTCGCCTGCCGCCACCGCGTCCATCGCGTCAAACAGGTAGGCGTGTTCGACGGCGTTTTTGTTCTGGGCGTTGTCGTCGATGGCCCCATGGTAGCTCAGCGCCATGTCGCTATTAAAGAGGTACATCTCGGGCGTGCGCGTCGCGCCAAAGGCATCAGCCAGTTGGTGGTTTTCGTCCACGGCATAGGTGAAGGTATACTCCGCACCGGCGGCGTGCGCCTGCATCTTCTCCATCGAATCCACGCCACCACGGGCGGCTTCGTTGGCATTCAGCGCAATAAATCCAATGCCCAACTCTTCGGCTTTGGCAGCGATGTCATTAAAACGGTTTTCCCACGCCAGCACATACGGACAGGTGTTACATGAGAACATCACCAGGAGCCCATTTTCACCGGCGGCCTCGGCGAGGGTGGTCGATTCACCCGTGGTGGCAACCAGCGGTACGTCGGTAAGCGGCGCGGCATCACCAATGCTCAACGTGTTCGCAGGCGTGGGCGCGGGATTGAGGGTGAAGGCGGCAACCGCCACCACAACGAAAACAGACAGAAGAACAGATACGCGTTTCATAAAGACGTTGGGGGGTAAGTGGGTGGAAAAAGGGCCTCCAAAACCGAACGGACGATTTTTAGTGTTAAATACATAGCAGGTTCCTCCTTTCACAACAAAGCCGTCCCAGCCGTCACCAGTCCAACCATTCAACCTCTACCATGGCCCCTTCCGGGGCGGCCTCCCACGCCTCAGGAAGATGAATAATACAGTTTGCCTGCACCACCGATGTGTATAGGTTGGACGCCTGCGGCCCGGTATCCCGCACTTCTAGCACACCGTCATCGCCCATGGAGGCGATTCCCCGGGTGAAGAAATGCAACCCCGGCACCTTCACCGTGGATGCCGCCAGCCGCGCTGCATACCGAGGGCGCTGCACCTCGCGCCGGCCCAGCAGCTTGGCCAGGGCCGGTCGCACATATTGCTCGAAACACATCGATGAAGACACCGGGTTGCCGGGTAGTCCAAACACGGGTTTACCGTGTAGCATCCCGAACGCCAGCGGCTTCCCAGGACGCTGGCGCACTTTCCAGAACAGCAGTTCCATGCCCAGGTCGTCCAGCACCTCCTTTACGTAGTCATAGTCTCCTACCGACACGCCTCCTGAAAACAGCAACACGTCAGCACCAAGTGCGTGATTGATCACAGACCGGATGGCAGCCTTGTCGTCGGGCGCATGAAGTGGGGGTACCACCTCGGCCCCGGCGGCGCGTGCCTGAGCAGCCAACCCCGGACCGTTAGAATCACGGATTTGCCCCGGCTTTAACGCAATGCCTGGAGCGACCAACTCGTCGCCGGTACTCACCACCGCCACCGTTGGGCGCCGGTAGACCTCAAGCTGCGCATAGCCCAGCGCCGCCGCAACACCGATCACAGGGGGCGTGACGACTGTGCCTGCTTTCACCACTACCTTTCCTTTTTTTACATCCTGCCCCGCAGCCCGCACATATTGCCCTGCAGTTGGCGCACGAAGGACGCGCACCCGATTCTCCCCCACAGGCTCTGTCCATTCAACCGGCACCACCGCATCGGCTCCGGCGGGAAAAGGAGCCCCCGTCATAATCCGGGCACAGGCCATCGCACCAACGGTTTGCGACGGATACGCCCCCGCGGGAATATTTTCAATGACAGTAAGAAGGGCCGGGAGCACGCTCAGATCAGCGGTTCGGACGGCAAATCCATCCATCGCTGAGTTGTCGAAGGGAGGAATATCGGCGTCACTTTGTAACGATTTGCCCAGTGTACGTCCCTGGGCATTGATCAAGGACACCTGCTCGGTTGGCCCCGGCGCTACTGATTGCAGGATGACGGCGCGGGCCTCCACTACGGAAATAAACGACTGCATATACCCAAAAAGGAGCAGATTAAAGGGGACACAACCCGTGGATAACCCGTGTGCAACATCGGGGATAACCTATGGAAAACCTCACGACCGCCTCAACCATGTGGACAACCGTGGAAAACCACCCCACCTCTCCACGCGCTACCCACACCCATCCACAATGTGTACAACGGTGGATAGTTTTTACCCTTTCGCTCCCGACGGCACCCCAAATAATGTGGATAGCGGTGGATACGTGGATAACCTGACCCGGTTCGGCCTTCAGTCACCGTATTGTGATCTGTGAGGCCGCACCAGGTGTGAAAAAAACCGGGGATAACTGTGGTATTTGTACACAATGAGGGCCTGCTGCTGTGTATTTCTCCGTTTTCCACATGTCCACAGGCTTCTACTACTACTAAAACAATCTTTTTAAAATCTTTTATGTAATAATTATAAACAGAAAGAGAATGTGGAAAAGGAATCACAGGCTTTTGAACCACTTGAACGTTAATCCACGCAGAGAAGGCCCGTATAGGATCTGAACGAGGCTGCATAGAACTGATATGTGACCTTGTATCGGTATATGCATGTAGATCAATCTTTCTTTGCAATGTCAAAAACAGCGTTGTACGCTTGATTCGCAGCTATTACCTTTAGCCCGCCACTAGAACCAAGTTCGACAGATTCATGATACAGAGTATCCTTGTTGCGCTCGATCCTGATACCGATACGCCGGTTGCCACGCAGCATGCCCGCGAGATCGCAACCCGCTACGATGCCCAGGTGACGGGTGTGGCCGTGGTGGACATGGGCAGCATAGAGACCAGCACCAAAGGGGGCGGGGTTGGGAGCATGTACCTGATGGAGGAGGTTCAGAAAAACCTCACCGCAGAGGCACGGGGGGTGGCCCAGGAGTTGGTCCGCACGTTCGAATGGGCCATGCGTGATGGAGGCGTCCCCTTCGAGACGCTGGTGGAGGAGGGCGTTCCCTTCCAGCGGATCATCGAGGATATGAAATACCACGACCTGCTGGTGGTGGGTAGTGAGCCGCACTTTTTCTACAGTCACCCGGAGGAAAAAACCCAGACCCTTTCGCGCATCGTGCAGCATAGCATTGCGCCGGTCCTGGTGGTTCGGGATACGTACCAGGAAGTAAAACACGTTCTTGTGGCCTACGATGGCAGCGACCCGGCGGCCCGGACGTTGCAGCGCTTCGCCCAGATGGCACCGTTTGGACGAGAGATAAGCGTCGAAGTGGTGCACATTCAGGAAAAGGGGAAGGAGGACGAGTCGAGCCTGATTCTTCAACTCGCCAAGGGCTACCTCGGTCGGCATGGTTTCGAGACCACCACCACGAGTCTTGTTGGCTCAGATGCCACCGCCGAAATCATGCAACACTGCAAAAATTGCAAGGCGGATGCCATTGTGATGGGCGCCCACGCCACCACCCGCCTGCAGCGCTGGATCTTTGGCTCGACGACGGCCACCATCATTAGCAAAGCCGGAGTGCCGGTATTTATGCACCGTTAAGGAACTGTCTGGTACGGGGGTTGGTCGGCGAGCCGAGGCGGTTTTCGAGACCAGCGTCGTCCGATTTTGAGGTTCGTAGCAGCGCTACGGGCCGAAAAACCGAAGGCGGAGCCGAAGGGCATCGGGCGGCGGTGGGCCGAAAAGCGACCGGCACAGCCCCAAATCGACGTACCAGACAGTTTCTAAGAGGCTGTTTCCTTTACACCCTCTCAACGCCAGGCGACCTGCGTTACCGTTTGCCCATCGCTTTGCAGCCACAAGGCTCCGTTCCACGCAGTGCTCCACACGGTAGCCCCTTCGTGCTCCCAGCGACGGACCACCTCTTCATCAGGCAGTCCAAACCGGGACGATGGTCCCACGCTGATAACCGCCAGCGTGGGCGATGCCGCCGCCGCATGATGGACAAACGCCGCGGTGCTGCTGGTTCGGGAACCGTGGTGGCCAACCTTCACCACATCACTTTGTAACAGCGGCCCATAGGTTTCCACCAGGGTGTGCTCCGCCATGGCTTCGGCATCGCCCGTGAAAAGGAACGACGTTTGGTTGTACACCATCCGTAGCACCACGGAGGCTTCGTTGGCGTCGGTCGTGGTTGCATCTGACGGGCCAAGGGCGTAGATCCGCACCGATGGGTCCAACAGCAACGTGTCTCCTGCCCCCACCGCCTGGGAAGGAATGTGCAGGCTGTCGAGAAGGGCCACCGTTTCGCGGAACAGGTCAGAGTCGTAGGTTTGCCCGTTGTGGAGGACGCGGCCGACAGGCACCGTTCGCAGCAAGCTGGGCAACCCGCCGAGGTGGTCACCGTGCGGATGTGAAATGACCACGGCATCCAGGCGGTTGATGCCGAAGCGTTGGAGGTGGGGCACGATGGTGCGCGTTCCTTGGTCCGAGAAGGCGCTGCGTTCGCCCGTGTCGATCAGGACGTGGGCACCGTTAGGCAGGGTGACCAGCGCGGCATCGCCATGGCCCACGTCAAAGAACACCACCTGCACCCCGGGCGTGGAGGCTCCCGTCCACACATTTATCCACACATGGAGCACGGCACAAAACAGCGCAATCAGGGCGAAGCGCCAGCGCAGCCGGGGGCGGCCCCATTGGGCGAGGGCAACCAAACCCCCAATACATCCGATTATCCACAGGCTATCCACCATGTGGAAAACAATGTTCAGCCCGCCCAAATAGGCATCGCCTGCCTGGGTGAGTAGCAAAAGAAACTGCGCCAGCCAGTTGGCAGAAGCCCCCAAAACGGCAGCAAGAGAAGGAAAAGGAGCGAGAATCACCATCAGCAAGGCGGCGCTGAGGGTGAGGGCCGTGGCGGGGATAGCCAACAGGTTGAGCAGCAGTCCCGCAAACGAGGCCTGCCCAAAATGATAAAGCAGGACAGGCATTGTCCCCAGCGATGCTGCCAGCGAAACGGTGGTCATCGTGACTACCTTGCGCCGCCATCCACGTTTTATCCACACCGCCGGGAGGGCCCCATTCAGCACCGGCACAAGCAGGACGATGGCACCAACGGCGGCAAAAGAAAGCTGAAAGCCTGCCTCGAAAAGCTGGGCTGGACGGAGGCATAACAGCACGAGGGCCGCCACCCCCAGCGTATTAAGCGGGTGTGCGGTACGTTGCAGCACGGCCCCGCCGAGGAGAAGCACGGCCATAATTACCGCCCGGAAGGCCGAGGCACTGGCGCCGGCCATGAGCAGGTAACAGAGAAGCACGACGACGGTGAGCAATGCCCGAATCCACTCACGGGTAGCCCACGACAACCGGAGGCCTATACCGCGAAGCCGCACAAGAAACGGCCCCAGCAGGCGATAGAACAACAGCCCCACGAGCATGATGTGAAGGCCTGATACGGCGAGGAGGTGGGCGAGGCCCGTGCGGGCAAACTGGGCGCGGGTCTCAGACGGGAGTGCGCGGCGGTCGCCCAGGAGCAAGGCCTGAACGATGGCTTGTGCCTGTTCGTTGGCTACGCAGCGCTGGATGTGCGCCCGTACGGCTGCGCGTGCAGGCGTAATGACACGGTGGAAGAGCGAGGGGGCATGCCCTGCGACCACCACATCGTTTGGATTGTACAGCGACATCGAAAGCCATACGCCCCGCCGGGACTGGTACGTGGCGTAGTCGAAATCGGCAGGATTGCGTGGACCCGCGATGCGCTGCACCTTGCCTTCCAACTGAACGACATCGCCGGGCTGAAGGCGGGGATACACCCCGGTGTGGACAAACCGGCTGGTGCCCAGAAATACCGCGACCTTTCCTTCTACCAGTAAGGTGTCGGAGCCTTCTGCGTATTGATTGGTGGCGAGCGTAAACAGCGTGCCGTTTGTGCGAACGACGGGCTCGTCGATGATCCGGCCTTCGATCCAGACCTTGGGCGGAGAGGCTTGTTCCTGCACCTGATGCACAAGATGGCGCGAAGAAACGGACTGGTGAGACGTGTAGAGCGCCCCGCCCATGCAGAGGCCGGCAGTCAGCATCATCGCTTGGGCAACCAGCGGACGGAGTGAAAGCAGCGTGGTCTGCCGCCGCATCTGCGTAAGAACAGCTACCGCCCCGGTGCCCACCACACCGCTCACCCATCCCCCAAACGAAACAACCGGTACCCACGTCGCCACGCCGATTCCGGCGCTTAGCGCACACGCAAAAAGCAGCGCCGGAAAGGCGTTCCAGGCAATAGTATGGTGAGGATCGCGTTTTTGCGACATCGGGGTGGGTATTTAAGCAGATTCATTCATAACTTCGTCACCCGCTGGATGAAGGGATCATATGCCGGGGATTTAGAACTGGTGAATCATGCCCTAAACACAGAACTCTCCAAGACTTGGTTCATAGGAGCGTATCTTGCCAGTCCGCGACCGAGCCTGGTCGCGCTATTACCTTTACAAGATCAACGATAGCCGGGGAGCCCCCGGTTGTTTATAAAACGTGTTCTATGAGTAACCGACGGGAGGCACGCGAACGCGTGATGCAGGCGCTGTATGCGTTTGAACTAGGCGGAGGAGAAGCGCGCCATGTGATCGATACGTTGCTGCGCCCCGACCTGGAAGCAGACCGCAAGACGTTTAAGTTTGCCGAACGTTTATTTTTGCGAACGCTTGATCTGAATGCCGAAGCGGACGATATCATTGCCCAACATGCCCAAAACTGGGACCTCGGGCGCATCGCGCTGATTGATCGGTTGGTGTTGCACATGGCTTTGTGCGAGTTCGTATCCTTCGAGGACATTCCGCCCAAGGTGACGATTAACGAAGCCATCGAGATTGTTAAGCGCTATAGCACCGACAAAAGCGGACAGTTCGTAAATGGTATTTTAGACGCCGCCGTGATCGATTTACAGGCAGCAGGACGCCTTAAAAAGAGTGGGCGAGGTCTCGTTGGCATGCAATCCATGCAGGAACGCGAATCCTCCTGAGCATTTTCTTCCCTTTTATCATCGTCGTTTCCCTTTCCGCACCTCATGGGCCTCATTGCCATCGGAGATATTCACGGCTGCGCTTCCACGCTTGATCGGTTGCTGGAGCAGCTCGCCCCGACGGTGGAGGATCACCTGGTGTTTGTGGGAGACTACATCGACCGGGGACCGAACACGCGCGCGGTGATTGATCGGCTATTGGACCTGAAGGCAGTGCAGCCGTGCACCTTCCTTCGGGGCAACCATGAAGCGCTGATGCTGGATTACCTGGACTTGGGCGCGTTTAACCTGTGGCGTATGAACGGCGGCCTCGCCACGCTGAGCAGCTACACCGTCAACGGCAATGGCTACAAGGCCGAGATTCCCGTCGAGCACATCAACTTTATCCGCCGCACCAAGCTGTATTACGAGACGCCCGACTACTTCTTTGTGCATGCGGGCCTGCGCCCCAACCTGACGATTAAGGAAAACCAATCGCAGTGTGGCGAGGATGTGTTTTTGTGGGAGCGCTCCCACCTCGACGCGCCGTCGCTGGCGTGGGAGAAAACGGTGGTATGCGGCCACACGCCCGTCCCTGAGCCGCTCAACACCGACAAGCTGATCAACATCGACACGGGCTGCGTGTACCACATGCACCCGAACATGGGCCACCTCACCGCCGTCCGCCTCCCCGAGCGCGAGTTTATCGTGGTGCCCTTCGCGGACTAAGAGGCTGAGCGCATGAACCTAACGCTGCTCCCCGACCTGCTGGCGGTGTGCAAACTCCCGCCCGATGCGCCGTTGCCCGCGTGGACCCGCCATGGCCCGTTCGTCTCCATCACCCTGACGCCCGAAGAGATCTCCGTCGTGTGCCCCAACGCCGACGTGCCCTCCGACGCCGACGCCGAACGTGACTGGCGTGCATTCAAGGTGGACGGACCGCTGGGTTTTGAACTCACCGGCATCCTCGTCGCCCTCGCTACCCCCCTCGCCGACGCCGGGATCAGTATTTTTGCCACCTCTACGTTTAACACCGACTACCTGCTGGTGAAAGAAGATCAGGTGGCCCACGCGGCCCGTGTGCTGGAAGCGGCGGGACACAACGTGCGATAAGGGGAGCAGGCAAATAAGCTCAAAACACGAAGAAAAACCCGGCGCGGAAGAGCGGGCGCAGGGTACCGGCCTCGACGAAGTAGATGCGTCCGCTGGAGAGGCGGCTGCTGAAGCGGAGGAACGGCTCCAGAAACAGGCTGAATTGCTGGTTTTTTTCGGCCTGCGTCGCGCCCCGCGTAAACGTCAAGCTGGGGCCAAAGCGCAGGCCAATGTCGAAGTCGTACGGATAGTCGGCAGTGCCGATGAGGCGGGGAAAGCCGAGCGGACGAATGGCTCCGCCAAAGCCGCCAGATACGATGACGCTGCCCTCGCCACCGGCGAAGCGCGGCGTGGTGTCGGCGTAGAGGATGCCTTCCACCGTAAACAGGCTGCGCGTACGCACGTAGCCCGCCTGCACGCCCAGGCCCGGCACCAGCGCCACACCCGCTTGCATCGCATGGCGCGGACGTGCCGGGCTAGTGCCCGTCTGTGCTTCTGCCGGTAGGCTAAACAGCACCAGCACGCCGAGGATAAATACCCTCCGCGCCCATTTCACCGCGTGTTGACGCAACAAGTGGAACAATCGAGACCCTCTCCGATAAGCGGGCGGCGGCTTCCGAATCACCCGGCAGCCGTTTTCTGTGTGTATACATTTTGCCCAAAACGGGCATCCAACCGGTCGTTCTCCCCAACATAGGAAAAGCGATCCTTTGAGACTGAGACAAGAGCAGGTACTTTCTTGTGTCATCTCGACGAGCGTGCGAGGAGAGCTCTCCCACTTTCAGGTTGAGCTAAACGATAACGTGGGAGATCCCTCACCTGCGTTCGGGATGACATGATGATGCGTTTGATTCACCTCACACACAGTCTCAGAACCAACCAAGATAGAGAACATGGCGCTTCGTTGCGGTATTGTCGGCCTGCCCAATGTGGGAAAGTCTACGCTTTTTAACGCCCTGAGCAACGCCGGGGCCGAATCGGCGAACTATCCGTTCTGCACCATCGAGCCCAATGTGGGCGTGGTGCCCGTGCCGGATGCGCGGCTGGACCGGCTCGCATCGCTGGCGAAATCGCAAAAAGTGGTGCCCACCGTCATCGAGTTTATGGACATCGCGGGCCTCGTCGAAGGCGCGTCGAAGGGCGAAGGGTTGGGCAACCAGTTTCTCGGCCACATCCGCGAGGTAGACGCCATCGTACACGTTGTGCGCTGCTTCGACAACGAAAACGTCGTGCACGTCTCCGGCTCCGTCGATCCCGCCCGCGACATCGAGATCATCGAGACCGAACTGCTGCTGAAAGACCTCGACAGCGTCGAAAA